>CAZARR010000044.1:0-2756 GCA_964487665.1 uncultured Pseudomonadales bacterium | reverse complement strand
AGGGTTCGGAAGTGTATCCACCAAATATTTTGTCGTTATTGGACACGATCACCGTAAGCGTGGGTCCTTTGCTGTTGCATTTAGAATGGAAGGTGCTCGCCTCAAAGCCATCCTGGCTGCCACGCCACAGCAGTTGATAGTTAACTTTGGCGCCCACCTGTTCTGTTACCCATTTATCGAGTATTGGGCCATCAGCAAACTTTTTGACGATACTGCTCATACCGAAGACTGTCTGACTGCTAGTAAAATCAGAAAACACAAGATTTACATTTCGAGGTCCGGTCTCTTGGCCTTCGAGAGCTGCTCTTTCGTAGCTGGCGTAATATAAACATTCCCTACTTTAAATGAGTTATTAATAATAGTATGCTTACAGATGTTGATATATTTCACTTTCGGGTTTCTTCCGGCTGCGGTGACGAGGCTGTTCGCACCAACATTGCCGATGTAATTTTCGGCCAATTCTATATTGTAACGATGCGTGATTTACCAACTTCGGCTATTGATTGATGCTTTTCAATCATCTGGGCAAGTTCTAACGCGCCGTCGTTTCCAATAGCGTTCTGATCTATTGCATTATTAAATGTTGTGCATCGTACATAGGTCCAAGGTAACTAATTTGTCGTTTTCTTGCAATCCTCTTGCCAGTTCGGTTGCACCAATATCAGTAATTTTGTTGTCTGATAAATATAGCGCCTATCGTTGTTACAATCTTTTGACAATAAGTACTGTGATATATTGTTGTTTCACGAGAGCAGAGGCCATTGCAGCTGCCCCACCATCTGTGAGTTCGCAACCGATTATCGATAACCTATTACAGAAGTTATGGAAGTAATATACTGTGTAAGTTTGGATGCACTTTTTATCGTATCGACTAATCCCCATGCTAATGGATCCGTCAAAGACACCAAGCCTAAAGCGAGTTATCTCATCAACGAATAATAGTACACTCTTTACCAATTCGTGCTGCATTATTTATCGGCTCGTTTAGCATCTTAGCTAATCTGACATATGTTTTGCTTGTTCGATCCATTCTTGCTTTCGCTTCTTCTATATTCAGATTGTGCAGTTAATATTACCTCGCTCCAGCAGAGTTTGTTGTAGTTTATTTTTATTCTCTTCAACGACTCTTAGATACTGATCTACAAAATTAATTAGCATGGCTTATGATACTGGAAAACTCAGTCTTATCTGCTTCAAACTTGATTTTCTCTGCTTCGAACGTGGCTTTTTCTTGCTTCGCTTGCTGTAGGGCAGTGTTCAATTTCCCTTCGTTAGCTATATGCGTGAGCGCTAATAATAATAATACTCTTGAGGTTGTCGCGTTCAGTTGTTACTTGCGTCAGTTCATGTTGGCGTGCTTCGGCCTGCTGGAGTTGTTTCGTTAACTCTTCATGCTCTTTATTGAGACGCTCTAATCAATATTCATAACACAATTTATCAGCGATAATACCTGTTGTCTCTTCCAATTGTTTTTGAAGTGCCACAGTCCTTTTCTTCTCCTCAACGATTTCATTGTTACGTGTAGCTAATTGTCCTTCGAGCGCTCTTGTAACGTTCGTTTTCTCTGTATCCAATTTTTGTTTTTCTCTATCCAGTTGTGCGGCTCGATCTTCTGACTCCTTTAGCGTCTTAGCAAATCTCGCATTATCATCTATATTATGCTGTAAATTGTAATATTACCTTTTAGTTGCATTTCTAATTTCGCGGCTGCAGCCAGTGTTGTATCAAGCTGCACTTTGCATTGTTTTAGCTCCTCCTCCACTTTACGGCCCTGTGCTACCCAAATAAATAAATAAATAAATTAAAAGATACCGGCAGTTTTGTTGAGTTCTTCTTGGGCTTTGCGTACGGCTTCCTGGTTGGTTCGGGATTCAGCGAGCTCCTCTAAAAAAATAGCATACACAAGAATACTAGTAAGTGTGTCTTTGTCTTGGCGGAGTTGTTGATTTTCTTGGCAGAGTCGTTGGTATTCTTCTAGATCCTGAGGCTGGGTTTGGAGGTCGGCGAGTTGTTGGGACAGTTTGCTATTGAGATCTTTCCACCGAGCGAGTTCAGCGAGGATTTCTTGGTCGTCGAGTTTAGATCCTTCGGCAATGGCTTTGGTGACTTTTTGATATGCCTGCCAATATTGTCGTTTCTGAATCAAATCACTGATAACAGTCTTAATGTGTTTAGCGTTAACTTTTTCTTTGATTTTATGCTCACACAGTTTCGTTGCCTTTAATATATTTTCATGACACTGCATGATCGTCGAGTTACGGTCAGACGCCAATTCTTTTTGTTGTCCATGAAGTTTTAACAGACTTTCAAGTTTCTGCTCCAGCTCAGCTTTTATTTTATCCTTTTGGTCTAAATATGCCTCCGCAGTTCGCTGGTGTCTGCTGATTTGTTCCTGCTGCTCCTTCGCCATATTAGCCACGTCCTTCATCTTCCCCAAATATCCGTCCACCACAGAAGTAATATGTGTTGCTTTGCTCACCCGATGCTGTTTCACGTGCTCACACATACACATCGCACACATCGGCTCCCTCTCCCCTTTGCACTCCTCCTCAAAGCAAAATATCACATACGGCTGTCTGTGCTTATCGCACACCACCTCCTCCTCAGACATCTTTCCTATCACTCTTTCTCTCTTTTTATTAGTAATGAATATCGACACCCGGTCCCCACATATCCTTTCCCCTCTCAGTCTATCCCCTCACTCACCCTACCGGGGTTTTGGGGTTTTGGGGTTTTGGGGTTTTGGGGTTTTGGGG
>CAZARR010000043.1:0-2849 GCA_964487665.1 uncultured Pseudomonadales bacterium | reverse complement strand
AAACGCTTTCCTGCCCCGGCATTACATGCCGGTGGATAGGCGCGAGGCATTATACTTGTAGAAACCCATTCACTTGCCCTACACTAGTGACATCAAACAAAACACAGACAAACCAAGAATAGCCCTTGTATACCCATCGTATAGCCAAATACTGGGTAGGGCAGAACATCGTAGATTCGAGATTTATGCTGGGCAAGGCAAAATTGCTGAGCGCCCCCACGTTGGAATGGGTTACCTTTCCGAAGCCCTCACCCGAAACAACATTGACCACCGTTACTACGACATGAACCTCATGAGCGGCTACGCCGAACTCAAAGTTCAACTGAAAAGATATCAACCTCACGTCATTGGCTTGTCCATGGTTACCCCGGGATATCTAAAAGGCTACAAGCTAATCGAGCAACTAAAAAAAGACTTCAAAAAGGCCAAACTAGTTGCCGGAGGCCCCCACATCACTCTCAAAACCAAGGCCATCCTTGATGAATGCCCGGCCTTAGATGTTGGTTTTATTTCCGAAGCAGAACAAAGCCTGGTAGATTACATCAACCACAATTTCAGTTGTCACAAGGTCAAAGGAGTAGTTTTCCGAAAGGGCAACAAAATTTTTTTCAACCCACCCGTGCTTCCAGATAACATAGATATCTACGGATTCCCCAAATATGACAAATTTGATCTTAGCAAATACTCCGACGTTACCTTGTATACCTCCCGGGGGTGTCCCTTCAGATGTGTTTTTTGCACCATTGGCGAATACAATCGCAAGCGATTCAGACCACGATCTTCCCAGAGCGTCATGGAAGAAATCCGTTATTGGTACGAACGAGGCCAAAGGCTATTTCCGGTTGACGATGATAACTTTGTTTTCGATAGCAAAAGAGTGTACGATCTTTGCGATGCTATCGAAAAATTCAACAAAAAAGACCTTACCTTTGCCCTAGGACAAGGAGTGCGGGCAGATAAAGCCGACAAAAGATTACTCAAAAGGATGTTCGAGGTTGGCTTTAAATACGCTACCATAGCAGTAGAGGGGGGAAACAACAAAGTACTTCGTGCCCTGCGTAAGGGAGAAACCATTCAAAGAATTGAGCGCACGATCAAAAATGCTTGTGATATTGGCTACGAGGTCAGACTTTTGTTCGTTATCGGCGCCAAAGGAGAAACCTGGAAAGATGTTGAAGACTCTTTCCGCGTCGCCGAAAAATATCCCGTAATGTATAGTCGTTTTAACAATCTGCTCCCCATACCAGGAACAGAGCTCTATAACTGGGTCGAGGGTGAAAAACTCGCATTCAAAAAACCAGAAGAATACCTCAACACCTACAACATGGATTACACTCAGCCATGGTACGAAACCCCTGAATTAACTAGAGAGCAAAGACAAAAAGCAATTATCATTTCGGACCAAATCAACCAGCGCCTATTCTATCGTTACCTAGTCAGAAAATTGGGTGTAATTGGCTCACTGAAATACCCATTGGCTTTTGTCGCTTCGCGCAAGGCCACCCAGCAGTTGATCAATGGCCACCCCATTCTCTACAAATTCGCCTTACAAATACGCCGAGCGATCACCTAACCAATTTCAACGATATTGCTCTAGTTGGGCACGCTTCGATGGCCTGTTGAACGTCAGCTTCGTTATCGCCAGGTGGGTTTATCGCAACGCTAACTGCGTCAAACTTTGATTCATCCAAAGTAAATGATTTCGGGGCAATCGAAACACACGCCCCACAACTGATGCACTTTTTTGGGTCTACCACCAACAACCGTCCCCCCGTCTTTGTTTGTTTAGTCATCAGCATATTCTACATTCTTTCTTTACTTTTCTCATCGCCTGCAACACTTATCTTGTTATCTAGCTAGAACGTTTACGCAACAACTCCATCCCTAACTTGAATAAAGTTTCTATATCTTTCCGCCAATTGGTCAAAAGCCTGCATTGCCTCACTAGTGACAAACCGACTCCTCCTTTTTGCAACAGTCACGTCCAAATAGTTTAGAGCTTCACGACCTTTAAATGTCGGTTGTACCTTCTCAGTATCGATAGCCCCCAAGGTATCGGCTTCCATTAATACCAGCTCATCAAGATCAGTTAGTTTTTCCAGATTGTCGTGAACCGAAACCAGATGGACTATCCTTGCTCTCTGTTCCTCTGAAAAGTAATCTCGCACTCCGTCAGAGTTCAAAAAATCCCCAGCCATTTTTGCTCCTGCTATCATATGAGCCGCCTTCCTGTCCAACACCTGAGCACGGTCTGCCACTTCGAGATCGTCGAATCTACCAAAATAACCAATGTCGTGTAGATATGCTGCTGTAATCAATACCAATCTATCCAGGCTATGAATTCGGGTCAGTTCATTTGCCCAATGCACTACCGCCAACGTATGGGGGACGTCAAAACCAGGCCTTCCTTTAGATAGTATTTCCAGAGCAAACCCAGCAACTAACTCCCTAAGACCATCAGGATAACCAGTCTGTTCATTACACCAAACAGTTTTTTTCTCATCCATACTGATGTTGCGATATATATCACACTACTGCCCAAAATTTCTACAAAAAGGCCCCGCACAACGCAGGGCCTTTGTATTCTTTGCCTCTACTACTTGGCTAAAGTCACTTTTTTTGCACTCTGACCCTTCTCACCCTCCGCGATCTCAAATGTAACAGTTGCTCCAACCTGAAGCTCTTCAAATGTTACACCGACCAAATCGTTCGAGTGAAAGAAAAGATCTTTCGGCTCATTCGGACGAGAAATAAATCCAAATCCCTTATCTGTCTTTGTTTTAATTGTTCCAGTCATAATGAACCTCACACGGCCTGAGAGGCCGTGGTATCGGTTCTGTTTTTTCGTT
>CAZARR010000042.1:0-3077 GCA_964487665.1 uncultured Pseudomonadales bacterium | reverse complement strand
AATATTCGGTATCTTTATACCGGATCGGATGCCCATGCCGGGCACACACAATGCATAAAATGTTCATTGCGAGCAAAAGCTCGCAACGCCATTTATGTGGGACGTTCTCGGAAATAAGAAAAAAAATGAAATAAATGCAAATAATAAAAATGAAAATAATCCCCAATTTTGGAATACTTGCCTCGATTTCATGGAATAGCAACAAGTGGCAAGACGACCCCGCCGATAAGGATTTGAAGGCATCCAAGTACGATTTTGTAATCGAAAATGCCCACATGCACGAAAGCCTAAATTTCGGACATGAAATATACCCAGCAGAAGAAGACGGAAGTTTCGTAGCCTACACACCAATGTTCAATCGGCTACCTTCGATTGAAAAATCAAAAGATATAAATATTATTTTCTTCACCAGTTCTGATTACCAAAACGGCAATCGGAAATGTATCGTTGGATTTTATGGCTTTCCAGAAATAGATGAATGGTTTCCCCGGGAAGCAAAACACCCAAAATACAAAGAGTACGACGGAGGAAATGTAAGAGCCAACGTTGAACACATCATTTACTTTGAAAACCACCTTGTAATAAATAATGAAAATGTAAGCAAATTAGAATTGCTGCCCGAAGGGAAGAAAATATCGCAGCAAGGCTTCAACTACCTAAACTCTGATAATGTCCAAAATATACTAAAACTCGGTTATCAACTCAATCTGAAGAACGAAAAATTAAAACGGTTTCTCGAAAATTTCCCACTTGAAGTTGATGCGATAGGAGAAATAAATGAAATTCAAGAACAACTTGAAGTTCTAACTGATGAAAATGCCGATACTTTGCACGGCATCCGAAAGTTAGAAGACAAGATGAAAAAATTACGCCCAGAGATAATAGAAAGGGTTTCGACCTACATTGAACGAGGCGCAATATCAAACAAGATAAAAAAAATAACGGGATACAAGTGTTTGGTCTGTGAACAACTTGGCGAACCAGCGCACGGCTTCAAAAAGAGCAATGGAGAGTTTTACGTCGAAAGTCACCATGTCGAACCTGTCTCAAAACAAGGGAAAGGGTCGTTGAGTGCAGCAAATATCATCACAGTTTGCGCCAACCATCATCGGCAACTGCACTACGGAAACGTTGAAGTCATCGAGAGCGAAGGCGATTACTTTAAATTCAAAATTGACGACAAAGAATTGAAAATCAAAAAAATAAAAATATAAATCCGCGAAGGGCTGGCTTGCCGTCCATGCGCCCGAAAGCCAACGCTCAAAGCCAAGGCAGGGGCGCACAGGCGGCAAGCCATGTTCGACGCTCACCTCCAAAGGGTACAATACCCCCGTATGCCCTGCTCTTCTAATAAGGGGAAGGTAAAATGATCAAAAAAGGTCCTTGTCTGCAAGGTCCTGGCACGTCAACCCAAACAGCTGTTGCAACAGCGCGTATTGATTGTTATTATAAAGCGCCGTACATTAGGGCATTTATTTCCGTCACCTAAACCGCACTGCCTTATGGACTTGGCGTTAAAAAAGAAAAGACCCCTTTCCGGACCTTTGTCCCTTCTGGTGTTGTTAGTCCTTGGGGTTTGGTCCCTGCATTCCATGATCGGAGCGCTTTCTGGTCATGTTGTCTATTCCGTAACTTCACTTGAAACCCCCGGGCAAATTATCGAACAAATGAACGAGGAAAACTCCCGATCGGCTTTCGAGGGTGGTGGTGGAGGAAAGAACAAACCGGGCATCCGGGAAGAAATCGAACAGGCGAAAAGCCGAATCTCCAGAAAGGACTACAAGGCGGCGATCTCTAACTACAAGCGATTGGCCGAGCATGTGGAAAAGCTGGAAAAATACAAGCAAAATCCCTTAAAATATGATAATTTGGGCTTGCTAAAAAACGCCCCCAGTAATGAAATCAGGGAGCGGATCATTGCGTCCAGAGTGGCGCACCTGGAAAAGGAGATTCAGACGTTTTACTCCAACATCATCAAAATAATCAACTGACATGAAGCTGCGCGTGGATATCAATGAAATCGAGACCGCCCTTATGAAGGTGCTGGAGGAACTCCGCAGCCAAAAAGGCGACCTCATCGACATGGCCCCGGCGGATTACTATTGGTCGATCGACAAAGACGAGCTCTACAACCCATACGCCATTCCGGAGCACTTCACCCTGGGACAATTGACAGACGACCTGCAGGAGCTTAAAAAACTTGCCCAGGGCGACGTAGCGCCGGTTGCCCAAGATCTGGTCAAGGTAAGCGCGGTCCTCGCCGCTATCGGGCACAAGACGGTGTGGTAAAACCCGGACTTTGACTTCCTTTTTTGCCTGCCGCTGCCTTTTCTGTCCCCAACTCCTTTGACTTTTAGCCCTTTTACCTTACCTTAGGGAAGCAAAACCGAAGAGCCAACTGCTGCCGGTTTTTTCATAAGCTAAACCACAATGGATGTTGCGCTGCTACGTGCCATTTGCATCTTGTTATCGTCCGCTGGGGTCTTCGGCGGGGGAGAGGGGTTTTCTGAGATTATTGGGGGAGTTTTTGGCGGATCTGCTACGGCGAATGCAGTCGGTGGCAGGGCAATGGGGATGTATATTCAAGGGAGTGGCGGGAATGCAGCTAAAATGGGAATATTTGCGTCAGGGAATGGCGATAAGACAGTTGTTCTGCGAAATTAAAAACATGAGCATTCGATCATATGGAGGATAAAAAGACAAATAGAAGCCAAGAAACCAAGCCGGATAAATTATCTGAAAAAGTTCAGGCTAATACTATGGAGAGGAGAGCAGATGAACTTTTTCGCAATCAAAAATTATTTTCAATCACTAGTGTCCGGTTAAGAAAAAAAAAGATAGCTAAAGCCCCATAAAAATAAGGCGTTTCGGGCGATTTTGCTCGGGAACGATTTGAATTGGTTTTGGCATTGTATCTTCCTCAAAAGAGAGGAAGGATGAATTCCGGCAAATACGTTTTCGCACAGATCCTTGCCTTGGCTAACCCCAAGGAGTTTTCCAAATGCGTTGATCGCTACCAGGGAGTGTCACTAATCACCAAAAGTGTACCACCTATTTGCACCAAAAGTGTACCACTG
>CAZARR010000041.1:0-3244 GCA_964487665.1 uncultured Pseudomonadales bacterium | reverse complement strand
TCCGGCTCGGTGAGCATCAGTCCGCTGGACGCATTGGGCGCGTTGGGGCTGAAGCCTTCCTTGATGTACAGGTACGAACGGGTAGTGAGCAGAGCGCCAGAGTGATCGTAGTTTTTGATTTCTTTGATCCGCAAGCCCCCGGCCAACCGGTCATCGGTGCTGCAAGCCCCTTGCGCGGCAGCCACCTTGTGCGGTTCAAAGACAAAATCAGTATATCCGCTCGTAGGGTACTGGATACGGGTAAGAATGCCCGCTTTCATGAGGTCGGAGTCGGGATCGCGCACGGCGCCGCCCCCATAAAAAGTTTGCGCGCCGCATCCAATCGTGACGCTTGGAATCAGGGAGCCGCTGCCGGAGTTGGTATTGTAATACCCCCAATGGTCGATGCTGGAGGAAGTAGGGCTGGGGAGTTGATACGATGTATTGTAGGTAAACAGATAGGGCTGTTTAGCGACGCCGGTATTGTTGTACTGGGTTTCCTGGAAGCTCGTCAGCGTGAGCCGGTTGGTAGCTCCGCTGTAGCTGAAGCGATAATCGATCAGTCCGTTCATGGCGCCTCCTGTACCGCGAAGCATCGTGATCTTATCCAGCTTTTTCCCTCCATAGGCGTATGGGTAGGTATTGGAGGAAGAAGTAAAATCCAGTCTTTCCAAAACCACACCGCCCTGTTTGTAGCTGATTGAGTTAAGGAACTTCCGATTGCTAATCGATACCGAAGCGATGCCGCTGTAAGTGTAGGAAGGGCCTATGGGGCAAACGTCTACCGTTGGACATCCAGGACCTGCCGTTGCCGTTGTGCCATCCCCGTAGGTCATGGATTCGTATGAATTGGCATTGATGGGCGGTGTGAAAGGCAGACTCAGGGACTCATACGCAAATTCGATGACCTCGGCGCCGGTAGCGTTGGTAATTTTAGTAAGATACCAGCTGGAGTTATAGGTGTACTGGGTCCTGCTGGGCGGTAAATTGCCGTAATCGTCATCCAATATATGGGTGGTGCGTTCGGTGGCGGCGAACTCATAGACGTTGCCAAGCTCGTCTTTGATCACAAAAGAAGTGATATCCCCATTGCCATCAAAAGACGGGGTGATCTCCACGTCCCTTTTTTCTTTTTGGTAAATGAGTTTGTAGGGACTGATATAGAATTTGCCGGAGTAGGCCCCGAAGTTGAAGTAAAAATTATCGGGCTGGGTTTCGATTTCCGCTTTCACGACCTTGTACATAAAGTCGTAATCGGCGATCATGTCTGTATTTTGAACTAGAAATTGGTCGATCGTCGAGGCTTTGCTAAAATAGTTGATCTCCAGATCGGGGTTGGCAACCACTGCTCGGGTAATGACCCCTCCGGCCTGGAGCGTCCATCCGAGACCTACCCAAGTAGGCAGGTTGTCCACCTTATTACCGCTGCCGTCGTAACTCAAGGCAATGCCGTGGCTGAGGTCTTTGCCCTGGATGGTGTGGATGGGGATTTGCAGATTCAGGGCGCCGGTATAAAAATTGACTTGCGCATCGCCGTATTTGCCGAGGCTGGCGGCCTCCGGCGTGGTGGGTACCACTACTTTTTTCAGCAAAAAAGAGGCGTTGCGCAGGTCGGTTTCTTCGCTGGTTTCCTGAGCAAAAATAGAAAAAGGGCACCAAAGGCAAGCCAAGAGAAAAAGAGCCTGCACCGGGGAATAGGGGAATGGTTTCATAACGTAAGCACTTTATGGGGAAAATTTAAATGGAGAGTTTTACAAATACGGGTTTACTACCGGGCGATGACAAGGCGCTCAAAGAAGATCTTGCCATCCAATTGGAGTACGCAGAAGTAGGCCCCCGGGGGAAGTTTGCCCGCTGTGGCCTCTACAGAATAGGCGCCGGGGCCTTGTACCTGATCGGCCAAGGTGAACAGCTTTTCCCCTTTGAAGGAAAACAATTCAATACGCACCCTTCCCATAGTTTGCACCAGGTACTCCACCGCAAACTGCTGTGGGCTTGGGTTGGGGAAAATGGTATATACCGGCTTAAGCGAAGGAACCTCCAACTGCCCAAGAGAAGCTGCCGTAGCTTTTTCTTTAGGTAGGGGGCCGTACTTCCAGACGCCTTTTGAATAGGTACCCCCATAAAGCGTTTTTTCATGGAGAGCCAGGCTTCGGAAGCCTTCCCTTGGCAACGCCTCGTTGAGGTATTTGTCTTTATAATAAACGGCGTTTTCACCAGCAGATGCCGTTGCTGCCGTGCTGTCGGGGCCATACGCCAGGGCAGAAATATTTTGATTGGCAAGGGCTGCATTCAGCGTTTCGTTTTTGGCCCATACTTTGGTGTCTTGGGAAAGGAAAATTCCATCCCCGCTGCTTCCCATCAGCACGGTTTTACCCAGAGGGAGCATCGTCTGGATCATGAGCAACGTGGGCAGTATGATCTGAGACCACTCCCCGTTTTTACTGCCGCCCACATAAACGGCGCCGGAAGATCCGGCCAGAATTTGTTTATCGTAGGCCAGCAGGGAGAAAATAATCTGGTGAGGACCATGAGGATAGGGGAGTGGGGCTTTAGCCCAGCTTTCCCCACTGTCCTCTGACGTAAACAAACCCTGGCTGGTGCCAGCGTACAGCGACTTGTCCAGGGAGGCCAGGCAAAGCACATGAAGGCTTCCGAGGCCTTTGTTAACAGCCGACCAAGTCAGGCCTGCGTCGGCAGAGCGGTAGACTCCTCCAAACAACGTGCTTGCATAAAGAAACTTCCCATGCGCAAGCAACGCGGTCGGAAACGGGTTAACGACGCTATCGCCCCGCTCTATCCAGGTTTGGCCCTCATCGGGGGAATAAAAAAGTCCCAGTCCCCCAAAACCGGCCCATAAGGCCTTGTCCTGAGAAGACAAGAATAATACCTCGTAGCCTGTTGGGCTTTTGGTAGGCTGCCATGCCTCCTGGCCGAAGGCAGATGCATATAAAATGAAAAAAAGCAAGGAGATTGCTGCGTAACGGATCGCAGAAAGGAGCGTAAAAAAGCGGTTTGGGGCGGTTTTAAGATACATTAGAACAGGAATCTTGGGTTCAGAAATAGAATGCCTGGGGGCCTTGTAACAAGGCCTGAAAAAAAACGCACAACATGACCGTACTTTCTTCCGGACGCAGGAACACTTGCCGGAAAAGCAACAGGTTGAACGAGGATTAAGGAACGATGCTATCAGATAGGACCTGGGGTACAGGGGTAGTCTGAGAGAACCGGTTTTGGACGGGTGACTAAAACTATTTTGTCAAAA
>CAZARR010000040.1:0-3286 GCA_964487665.1 uncultured Pseudomonadales bacterium | reverse complement strand
AGTTGCATTTCGAGATGTACTGCTGCGAGGAGGGTTGTCCGGGAGACAGGTCGCCGATGTGTCCGATGTGCATGTGTGACCACGTTAAACAACACCATGTCAAAGCAACCCACATCAAGGAGTACGTCGATAAGGGGCTGGAGAAGGTTCGTGAGGGAAGGTTGAAGCTCAAGGCACACCAGGACCAGGTGGATGAATACCATAATACAGCTGAGAAGTACCTCAAAACCAAAGACGAGGTCCAAGACCAACTCGAAACCATCCTTCAACGACTCTTGGTACTTGTCAAGAACCAGCAAACTTTGGCCTCTGATACTAACAGCAGTATGCTCAAGTGTCATGAGAACACTTCGAAGGCTATTAAGCAATGTGAGCACAGACTGAAAGAGAAAATCAACGATCCTGATGGCATGAAAAAACAGGTCGAGGTTATGGTCAAAAATCGCAACTACTTGTCAGCGTTGGAGGAGATCGAGAAAACACTCAACGACGACTCGAGATTCGACGACCGGGAAATCGTGGAGGAACTGGCCACTTGGAAAACACTCATCACCAGCTACCAACAACAACTCCAAGAGCTTGATGTCACACCCGCTCAACTGGCTGACTACAAAAAAATATATCAGCAAAATGAACGTCTTGTTGGAGACAACCACCAACTTACACGTAGGATTTTGAGTGTCTCATTGATGCGTAGAGTCGCTTGCTGAGTGCAGAGACAGATTGGCCAAAGAACAAAAAGAAGTGGAGACGACCTACGATCAACTCGAAAAAACGCGCAGTACGAATATTTTGACATTGATATAGAGGAATTTGCGGAATGTAGAGCACAACGCGCAGCGGAACAGATCGCGGCTCAAGCGCTTTTAGCACAGCACAATCAAACTCTCGGTATTTCCTAGATTCTCATGCTTGTAGATGATTTGGCGGTGTGTCAAAAACTAGCGCAAGATCTAAGGACGCAGCTTGGCCGCACAGAAAGTACAAGATACGATAACACCACAATAGAGGAATTAGCTGACTGCACTACGAAGCGCGATGAATTCGATAAACTAGCACAAGACCTTCGAACTCAACTTGACAATACACTTCGTATGAGTCTTGCCAAATAATTCATAGGGGACCTAGGTGAGTGTCAAAATAAACGGGACGAGTATCAGAAGCAAGGACAAGATCTTCAGGGTGAACTTGATGGCACTCAAAGTACAAGCGACAATTATCACTGCAATAGAAGCATTAGCTGAGTGCAGAAGACAACGCGAAACAGAACAAGCTCAAACTCAGAAACTTCAAGTGGACCATGACACGACTCTCGGTAGCAGACTTAGCCAACCCCATTATAGGAGAGTTAGCACAATTACGACCGAAGTATGATGCTGAATTACAACAACATCAAGCGCTCGACATTAAAGTAAATGAACTCAAAGGTATTACCCTGATACATCAATTAATTAGACAAATGCACGAACCAGGAGACCGAGTTGAGACTCACGAAAGAGCGACTTGGGAAGGCCGAGGAGGAAAAGGGCGCAATGGCAACACAACTTCAGAGTATATGGACTGCAGCATTGACTCTAGTATCGAACCGTGAACACCTGCAAAAAACGGTTGCTTTGTATTCTCAAGGTCGCATTGAAGATTTACCAGCGGCACAGACATACGTTGCGTTTGCCGCGATTGCAGATAAAGAGGAGGAAAAGCTGCAACTGTACACCAAGGCGATGAATATATTTGCCAAATTAAAAACCGAAGATGCCGAGGCCGCATTAACCTATTGTTATGTTGGTTTACGTACGAAAGACGAACAACAGGCACTACCACTCTTTAAGAGAGCTCTCGAGATTTCGATGAATAAACACCTTGAAAACGAAAACACTGCTACCGCAAGCTACTTTGTTGGACGCAGCTGCAGTAAACCAGAGGAGAAACGAGGGCTTTTCGAACGAGCCGTTGCAATTTACCAAAACTTGAAGATTGAGAATGAGCACACAGCACGGGCTTATCACGACTTAGGACTTGTTACTGAGAGAAAGGAAAACAAACTCGACTTGTACAAGAAAGCCATCGCGATATATTCGGCACTCAAGGTGGAAAATACGCAAACTGCCCAAACATATAGTGCTCTCGCTGGCGTCACAGAGAAGACAGAGGAAGCACAGGATCTGTACAAGAAAGCTCTTGCTATTTATGATAAAGAACATGTTGAGGATTTGACAACGGCACAAACCATTAAGAGACTCGCAGATTTACTAGCAAAAGACCCAGAAAGATTGCCACTATACACAAAAGCCATGAGCATATATGAAAGGTTACATATTGAGGATGCTGAATTGACATCGATATATATCTCTCTGGGATTGATTGCTTGGGATAGTACAGAATGGGCGAAGTATGGGGAAAAAGTGTTGGATATTCACACAAGATTACAGTTTGAGAACGCGGATACTGCCGTAGCTTACTGCTGGGTCGGTAAATGGGGCGGCCTGACTCAGGTAGAGACAAAAGGTTATAAGGCGAAGGCCCTCGCTATCTGCACTAAACTCGGGGAGACAACGGAAGCCGCGCGAGTCTATTTATGGATAGGGATCAATTCCTCCGGGGCAGAAGCACGCGGATACTACAACAAAGCTCTCGGAATCTACGCCAACCTGAAAGTTGAAAATGCAGACACTGCCCGGACGTATAATTGTCTAGGCTACAATTCCGATAACAGCGAAGAAAAGCGAGCCAATTTCAGCAAAGCCATTGCGATTTATCAGAGGCTGGGAACAGAAAGCGTGCCTGCAGCCCATGCATATTACAATATGGGATATGAGCTGCAAAAAATGGGCGATAACACAAAGGCCACAGAATATGGGACCAGAGCGAGGGAACTTTATATTAAAGTTAGAGGCAAAGATCACTCGGATGTCGCAACAACAACAAGGGTATTTAACCTTCCACCGTAATTACGTAAGAAAAGCTGGTAAATCAGCATATTGGCCGCAATGGCATATTTCACACTTCTCGATAACCTCCCTGTGATCGTTCCCAAATGTATATATTGAGATTTTGAGAGATGAGTAAATTCACACTCGAGCCGTATTGTACGTGTTGCATGAAATTACCTTTTTTCTTTTGCAGAAACCCCACTCTCATCCGTATTTTTATGCCAACTCTGGTCGTGTCCATCGCACACCCTACACCCACTTCACTCCACCCTTCCTCATCCCCCTCCACTTCTCTTGCCCTTCTATGAGTAAGGGGTTTTGGGGTTTTGGGGTTTTGGGGTTTTGGGGTTTTGGGG
>CAZARR010000039.1:0-3335 GCA_964487665.1 uncultured Pseudomonadales bacterium | reverse complement strand
GAAGAACCATTAACCATTACTGGATAACAGGTAATGGGCCCATTGTTCGATGCGCTGATCGTAGGCAAGCTCCCAATTTGAATCACATTAGTATACCCAATAGCGCTGCATCCATTTGGCCCCATAGCTTTCACTTCGTAAACCCCTGCCGTGCTAACCGTTGCGTCGGGGCTATTACTGATCACAGCTCCTGCTGCATTTTTCCATTGGAAGGTAGCCCCAGGTGTGGAGGAACTGGCGGTCAGAACGAGGCTGGTTTTGGTGCAAGTGAGGGTATCGTTGCTTTTCACAGTCAGGTTGGGCGGGTTCAAATCCCCGGCGCTCACCGTGGCTATTTTCTCAATGAAGCACCCATTGGCGCCAGAGATCTTCAGGGTATAAGTGCCGGGCTGGCTGACCCCAAAGTTTTGGGCGCTTGAAATTACTGTTCCCCCGCTATTGCGCCATTGATAAGTAACCCCTGGGGTAGACGAACTGCCCTGCAGGAGAACGCTGGAGGCAGAGCAGGTGATTTGCCCTAAGGCAGAAGCACTGCCTGTTGGCGCCGCCAGATCGGACAACACCTGGGAAGAAACCACCACCGAACAACTGTCTGGAGTGGAGAGGGTGAGGTAATACGTCCCCGGAGAAGAAACCTGAAGCGAATCGGTGACCGAAAGAACCGTTCCTGCGGCATTCTTCCAGGAAAAAGCTACTCCGGGTACGGAAACGGTCCCTTTGAGAAGGGCGCTGGATTTAAGACAGGTAATGGGCCCGTCGTTGCTGATGGCCCCGGTGAAGCCAACGCTCAGCGAATGGGTTTTTACTACGCTGCATCCTTCTGAATTGGCGATCGTCACAGAGTAGTCCGTAGTTTGGGAAGGACTCACCGTGATGGAAGAATCAGTGAAATTGCCAGGGCTCCAGCGGTAGCTCGTTCCGCCCGAAGCGGTTAACGTGGCAGGCTGTCCGGGGCAAATAGATGCAGGCCCCTGGACTACCCCTGAGGGAGGGGGATTCACCTGCACCTCATGGGTTTTGGAGGCGGCACACCCCGGCAGCCCCGAGGTGACGGTATACGTAGTCGTAGCGCCCGGGCTGACCTGGATGCTGGGTGTTGTGGCCCCGGTATTCCATGCATAGCTTTGTCCTCCGCTGGCGATAAGGGTGGCGCTTTGCCCGGCGCAAATCTGCACCGGACCCTGGATGCTAAGGCCAGGGGTCGTGTAAACAGTGACATTTACCGCTCCCGTGTCGCTGCAAATCGCTCCATTGCTTACGGTAACGGTATAGGTGGCGGACTGCAGCGGCTTGACTTTTATGCTTGCAGAAGTAGCTCCGGTGCTCCAGCGGTAGGTTGATCCCCCGGAAGCGGTCAGAATAGCAGAGTCGCCCGCACACAAACTTAGGTCGGGAGTAACCGTAGCGTGCACGGCAGGATAAACGGTGATGTTTTTGGATAGCTCAACGGAGCAGCCTTCTTGGTTGGTAACGGTAACACGGTAATTGAACGAGGTAGTTTGAGCAGCGGTAGGCGATACCACGATTGAAGGGGAATACGCATAAGTGCTCCATTGATATGATAAGTTTCCGTTTCCGCTGCCCCAGTCAACAGCAGTCAGGGTAGCTTGTTGCCCGGAACATATCTGGCTGGGACCTTCTACGGTGGCGTCCGGGCGAGGGATTACGATGATTTCAAGGGTATCTCTGCCTTGGCAGTAGTTCGAATGGTCTCTACCCGTTAGCGTATAGGTAGTATTTTGAGCCGGGGAGACTTTTATTTCATAATAGGTCTGTCCGGTGTTCCACTGGTTGTCGTAACTTCCGTAGGCGCCCAAAGTCACCGTATCGCCCAGGCATATAGAAGCTGGGCCGGTGATTTGTACCCGCGAGGGGACATCGACGGCGATTTGGTGCGAAATAACGTTGGTACAGTTATTTACATCGGTGACGGTGACGGTATAATTAGTAGTTCCGGCCGGGTAAACCGTGGTGGAGGAGTTTGTAGCGCCGGTGCTCCATTGAAAACTAGTGGCGGCCTGGTTAATGACCAGGTATGCTGCGCCTCCCTGGCAAACCTTGGTTACCCCGGAAATTTGGGGGATCGTAAACGGGGTAACGGTTTTTGAAGCTATGTTTTGGCACCCTTTGTCGTTGGTCACCGTCACCATGTACGAAACCGGACTTGAAATATTGATGGTTATAGACGGGCTGGTTTGTCCGGAACTCCAGGAATAATTTACTCCTCCGCTCGCGCTGAGTGTATTTCCTGTATTCGCGCACACCTGGCTGGGTCCTTCAATTGATGCCGCAGGCAACGGGTTAACGGTAAGCGTATGGGATCTGACGTCGCTGCAATAGCCGTTGGTAATGGTAACGCTGTAGGTGTAATTTCCAGGCAGGGCAGGAGCAACAGAAACCGACTTTGAAGTCGCCCCTGTGCTCCACTGATAGGTTCCTCCTCCGTCTGCAGTAAGGGTCGCGCTGGTTCCAGCGCATACAGTGAGTGGCCCGGAAATACCTGCCTGCAAATTAGTACTGACCGGCACGACAACTTGTGCCTCTGTCGTACTACATCCAGTAGATATCTGGATGGTATAACTCCCTGGCGCAAGCCCTGAAAACGTGTAGCTGCTTTGGGAAAGGCTGTTTGATTGAATCGTTAAACCGGAGGGATTGAACAACCGGAAAATGCGCCTGACATCCCCATGATTCCCTGAAATATCAGAAACGGCAATGCTTCCTGAAGGACTCCAACAATCGCTTGCCGGAGACACTGAGGCTGAAATTACAGGAACAAGGGGACTTACAAAGACCCATACATCCGTGGAATCTTTGAATACCTCCCCATCCATGTATCGTCGCATAACAAAAACAGGTTGACCGGTTTGGGGGATATCCAGGCTAAACGGAATCTGGTTCGGCAGGCAAGGGGCAATGCAGGGAAGGCCGCTTTCGTCCCAAAAGTAGTATTTAAAAGAAGTGTATTGAGTCACCGAAGGCAAGTCCGAAATCACCGCTACTGCCTGGCCTCCTGTTGGACATACCTCAATCATGTTGCTCATGGCCTGTGAAAAAACCGTATGGTCCGCCATTTGTTCCGGCGCCTTCCCTGAAAGTGTCCAGAAGGATTTCTTTGCCCCTGCGTCAGAGATAGGAGAAGATGAAATCCTGGAAGAAGAATTTCTTACATGTTGCGCCTGAAGGCAGGGTGAAAAGAGAATACCAAAGGCGGTCAGGAGGATTAGGATCGCTTTGCGCATCAGGGTAGAGTTTGAGCTAATATCCGATAAATTTTCAACCGGCAAAGAGACTGATTAAATGCGTCCCTTTTCCCTCACAAGTTCAGGACAGAA
>CAZARR010000038.1:0-3693 GCA_964487665.1 uncultured Pseudomonadales bacterium | reverse complement strand
GAGTGGCCTGTTTTACTAAAAAATTTAGCACCAAAGAACCATTCAGTGGCAGGGTTACTACGTAGCGCCAAACCAGTTGGGTTCGAGGCAGACAAACTAGTAATCGAGGTCTTTTATGTTTTTCACAAGGATCAGCTCGAGCTACCGGCCCGAAGATTGATGATTGAGGAGGAAGTGAAAAATTTGTGGGGAGCAAAGGGAATCAGGTGCATCTTGGGAAAAAGTAACAAGAAACTACAACAAGATGCTGATTTAGACAAGGCAGCCGAGGAAGTTTTTGGTATACAATCTAGTGGTCATTAGTTAACAAAACAATTATGTTTAATCCAATGCAACTGGGGAGTAAGGGAGCAGCCATTGCCAAGCTGGCAATATTGCAAAAAAGAATCTCCGGGAAGAAAATTACAATAGAAAAAGATGGGGTAGAGGTTACCGTTACTGGTGACGGCAAACTTAAAGAAGTTAGGATTGATGGAAACGACGACGAAAGAGTAGTAAGGGCTGCCAATGAGGCGATTACCCAGGCGCAGAAATATGCAGCTGGTGAGATGCAAGGATCGATGGGTGATTTATCCAAAATTTTCGGCCAACAGTAGTTCTTTCTTTTAATTATGCGAAGTATTCGGCCAGTACAGAGGGTGATTGACGCTTTTCAAGCTTTACCAGGCGTTGGCCCCAAGACGGCCGCCAGGTTGGCTTACTATTTATTGTTTGTCCCAGAACACCGAATATTATCATTCGCTGATTCGCTGACCCAGTTAAAGAAGATGACGAAACTATGTGGTAGGTGTGGAAACGTGGACGAAGAGAGTCTATGTCAAATTTGTGCAGATTCGGGGCGGAACAACAAGTTAATTTGTGTAGTTGAGCATCCACTTGATTTGTTGGCGATAGAAAAAACCGGGGTGTTCGAGGGGGTTTATCATGTTTTAGGAGGGGCGATTAATCCTCTTGAAGGGATTGGTCCCGACGAGCTGAATTTGAATAGTCTACTGACACGGTTGAAAAATGAAGAGAATGATGAGCTAATTATTGCTACCAACCCGAACATGGAGGGTGAGGCGACAGCCATGTATATTTCGCAAAGACTTGCCGATTTGGGGTTGAACATAAAGATTAGCAGAATTGGTCGTGGATTACCGACTGGAGCTGATTTGGAATACGCCGATCCGTCGACCTTACAGCGTGCTTTAGAAGGGCGCAAACCGTTGTAACGGCTTATCGGGGTCGTGGTAGACAGTGAAGTCAAAACCACCGAGTTGATTAGCTATTTGTGTTGCAGCGCTTGCCTCGATTGCAATTTTGGTTGTTGGCGGATATAGGTCAATTTTTGGGTGCATGTCCCAATAGTTGAGACACTCAATAGAGTGGAGGTTGGAATAACGTGGGTAAAACTGATTGTTTTGGGTTATAGACCAAAGCCGCTCGCCAAGTTTAAGCCTGATACAGTCAGTGATAACCACTTGCGGCGAGATATGGTTTAGAGTGTCTAGAAGCATATTGTCAAAATGGTTGGATACGATTATCTGACGATTGTAGGCAACTCGGTCTGGACCGTTGTTAAAAAACGGTAGCGAATACAGAGTCTGATTGTATATTTTTTCATAGTTAGGGTGGTACTTTCTGGTTAGGGGGTCTGCAGAAAAAAAGGAGGAATGTACAAGTGTCAAAAGCATAGTAAAAAAAAGAATACGTCTAATTATTTTGAGGTTAGCCAATTCGCTTATAATCAGGAATGGTAAAGGAAGAAGGGGAATAGCATAGCGGGGTACGGTCCAAGTGGGATAAGAATACACGAATAGAAAGTAGCAAGCGGCGAAGATAAGATATGGGTAAAACAAGGGTTTTATTTTTTTTGCCTTATACAAAAATATTAATATCAGAGCTAGTAGAAAATAGGTGTAGTTGGAATTTAAGATTAGCAGGTTAAATATGTTGGAACGGGTAAATTGATTGATCAGGTTTAAACGGGCGATATTGTTTAGTAATATCTGGAATGAGCTTATGTTTTGGGAGATAAATAATGGATCATGCCAGGGTTGTAGGAAGTTAACGAAAAGAAATAATCTCCATAGTAAGAAAGAAATGGACAAAGGCAGAAAAATTAGTAATGATTTTTTCAGGCCGACTTGATTTGAAACAAGTAAATATATAAATAATATCGGTGGGAACAAAAGTGCGGTCTCTTTGGCCAGTGGAAACAGTGTAAGAAAAAAAGATAAAACAGCGAATTGACGAAGAGCGAAAAGATTTGTGGCGATGATAACTAGCGACAGTACCAGAGTGTCATTCCCCAGCCAAAAATAATTCAAAATTATCAGTGGATGACAAAAAAGCAAAAGTGGGAGTTTTTGGCGGGTGATTTGCCAAAAAGAGAACAGAGATATTAGATAAATAAACGTTCCGAATAGGTTATATCCATATGGACTTTTGTTGAAAAAAAACCCGATTGAAGTGATGATATTAATTAGTGGTGGATGTATGGGATAACCAAGTCGGGATAGTTCTATCAGGCTCGAAAAACCCTTAACGAAAAATTGAGTAGATTCTCGGTAGATAACCATTGCATCCAAAGCGGGGTAGTCACCCCAAAAACCGAGAGTAAAAATCAGGTAGAAGACAAAGGGAAACCACCACATACAAAGCTATGATAGCAATAAATCTGTAATTGAGATTAAATAGTGTCTGTAATGGGAGCAGGACAAAAAATTGCAGCTGATGTGTTTGAGACTCTGGGGGGTATAGCTGGTACTGCCGGTTCGAGTATTTTAAAGTCAACAGCTGATCTAGCTGGGGGGACTGTCGAGGCTTTGACAAACGGTCCAGCCGGAATGAATCAGGCTTTTAGTGGTAACCAGGACGATCCTCGAGAGCAGCAAAGGTTACAGGTGGAGAAACAACAGCGGGACGCAGCCAAAAAAAGGCGTTTTCAGCAGCTTTTAGGTGAGTTGGAGGAATACAAAAAGAAGCGTGAGCAGCAGAAACAACAAGAGATGCAGGTAAAGAAACAAGAAGTTGAACAAAAAAAGCAGGTAGAGATAAGCCAGAAAAAGAAGAAAGAACAAGAGTTTCTGACTAGGATGAAATCGATGTTCAGCGGTTCTCACGAGGCTACCAAGATGGTAGGATAGAGAGGTGGATAACAAGGAGGGTAGTATTGGTTTTGAGCCGGCTTTGGTTCCGAGGCGTAAGTTTGCCGAAAAACTGGGCCTGGTCGCTGGAATCTCGGTATTTGCTCGCGGGATAAAATTTATAGTAAATGAGGCGGTTGCACCAACAATTATAAGGGAAAGGCTTACAGCTCAGATAAATGAATTGGCTGCTTCGGGGAGCGAAGCAGTTGAGGCTCGACTTCGAAAGGTTGTACAAGGTGCGGAGGATTATTGGGGATTAAAAATAAACCCTAACCCTATGTTTCTTGACAAAGCCTCTTCAGCGGTCTTGCTTGGAAATCTTTTTTCTGTGTTGGCAGGCGTCATTCCACCTAATTTTTATCGTGATTTACGGGACACACGCAACGAAAGAACACCAGGAGATGCTTGGGCGAACCCAAGTCTCGACTGGTTGAGCCGGGCAAATGGTGTTGGCGGTCTTTATGGTGGGCAGGGAAGGATCTTTATTCATCCTGATCTTCTTTATTCATCAGATCGGCTTCTTCACGCTATTGTGCACGAGAGTGGACATGCGGTGCAT
>CAZARR010000037.1:0-3886 GCA_964487665.1 uncultured Pseudomonadales bacterium | reverse complement strand
AACGCTTTCCTGCCCCGGCATTACATGCCGGTGGATAGGCGCGAGGCATTATATGCAAAATCGATTTTGGGAGAACTTCCTCCACCGGCTTACGCCGGTAGTTTCAAGTTAGGTCTTATGAATTATTTGAAGAAAAGTTACATTTGACACAGAGAAAATCGCAAGTTGAGAAAAACGGCAACTCTTGGCTCGAACCAGTTAGAGAATTTGTAAATTGCGCTCTACGAGCGCAAAAAATCGCGCGCGAAAAAAATAATTGCCATGATTTAGCAATCATGGCAAAAAAAGTCGGCTCGAACTATTCTTTATTTAATCGGCAGCTCTCGGCGGATTTGAATTTTGCCTTTAGGGCGCTCACAACGGGCGGGGGCGTTGCGAGCGCCACACCCAACGATTTCGCCATTTCCCAAATGGTGCACCCGGGGCGATTCGAACGCCCGACCCCCAGATTCGGAATCTGATGCTCTATCCAGCTGAGCTACGGGTGCATAGACATGCCTAGTTTACACCGAACTTATTTAAACCCACACCCTACATCAGCCAGATTAAATCATTTGGGAAAATCCCTGTCATCCTTTTGTCAGACAAAAAAGCAATTTGCTCCGAAAGAGAAAAGGTACCCAATAGCAAGCGGCAAATTCTTTTTACATTCTCCTACTGTCATATGCCCAATGCAATACGGCTTGCCTTTGCCGTTTACGACAACTCCAATCTCCCTGAAAGCAATTGTTTTTTATTTGTACTATGTGTCGTCTAATAGCTCTCCATCTTTTTATTTGCCTTTGGTCATCCTCGTGTCTTCTACCCATAAAGTATCTGCAATACCACTGGAACCAACCACGAGGATCATCGGGATGAATCCATCCTTTTTTACGCCAAACTGATAATGGTTGACTGGCATTTACGCCGAAAAAATTAAGTTTTGGATCGTGTTTTTCAGGACACAATCTGGCCTTCTTAAACCATGTCGACGGAAATTCTTTAACACAGTCCGTCATATATTTCCCACCAAATACACCAAGCTCTAACATCTCTTTTGGGGTAAGCTCTGGCTTAAAATGTGGATCAAATTTTTTCCCTACTGGTTCGCTTAAAACATAGACATACTTTTTCTGCATTTTGTCATTGACTGTGACTATTTTTTTCATACTTTTTTATTGGTGGCGGAAGTAAAACACTAGTTCTTTTTTTATATTCTTCAAAATATAGAGCGCTCCCCAAGAGAAATAATAATACCCCACCAAAGCGTAACCTCTCCGAAAAAATTTGGATATCGCGTATATGTCCACAATCCGCCTTGCATGATTTTTCCTTTATTTGACGACACTTCCCAACATGCGGAGGGTACAGGAGTCGAACCTGTTATCCCAATTGGGAATTGGTTTTCGAAACCAACGCATTACCGTCCTGCCCACCCTCCATCCAAATCATTTTAACTTGTCTTTCTTCCTCTTTGTGCACCCGGGGCGATTCGAACGCCCGACCCCCAGATCCGCAATCTGATGCTCTATCCAGCTGAGCTACGGGTGCATGTGTCCTGCGTATTTTACCACCCAAAGAAGTGTACAATTGAGCCCAGAATGAACCAAAAACCCATATTGTTATCTGCCACCCTTGTGGTTATTTCCGCAGTCTTTTGTACTTTTGCTCTAGCCAAATCCAATATTTTCAAAAGGAACCAACTTGTCCCGCCAAGCCCTTCCCCAGCACAAGTACAAACCAGTTGCCAGCGCGATTCGGACTGCGTCGCCAGTCTTGACCTTTCGACCTGCTGTTCATGCCCCACCGTCGTAAGTAAAAACAGTCTTAGTAATACTCGTGTTGTTTATCGGGCGGGAACCGATTATAGCCAGCAAAAACCCAATAAATGTCGGGAATTATCTTGCTCAC
Organism: uncultured Pseudomonadales bacterium; assembly: GCA_964487665.1. Taxonomy (GTDB): domain Bacteria; phylum Patescibacteriota; class Microgenomatia; order UBA1400; family MFAQ01; genus CAZARR01. Next base: position 1,996 of record CAZARR010000037.1, on the reverse strand, counting down.
CCTGTTCCCAATCCGGCACCACTCCAGTTACCTGCCAAAACAATCTCTGTCAGTTCAACTCCTCAACCTCAACCACTGAATAAAATTAGCTGCCAACCTAAATCCTGTCGATCTTGGAAGCTCGGGTGTCTTTGCTATCCCTTGGCGACCATCAGTTTCAATTGGAAACTCAGTTTCATCAGGAGGCGGCAATTTTGTTGAATCAAAAAACTTACTCATGGGCCCCTTCATCGCATCGCTGGATTCAGCGACCACCCCTTTTGCCAAATTTTCGTCTCGTCTATGGGGGGCATGTGAAATATGCTTGTCTCTTAGACGGTGATCACTTCGCATCATTTTACTAAGCATCCCTACAAACTGTTCCCCATTTCCAGGATTTACCCTCCTTAAACAAGAAAGATATTCTCTCAGTTTTTTTCTGTTTTGCTCATTTACTTCGGGGGGGAATGAAGGTTGTAAATATAATTTCGCATTATCAAGTAGGTCGGAGAGATCTCGAAACCCTGGGGCGCGGAACTCTTTGGCATGGTAAAGTCGTGGATTACAGGATGCACACGAATGGAAGCCTGAGTGTAGATCCAACTCTCTTGCCAGTTCTGGCATCAAACCCTCCACCTCTTCTAGCATCTTAATCCTCTCCTCAAGTGTCATGTCACCACGGGTAATGATCCCCCAATCAAAGTCGGGCTCCCCCCCCGAAGCAGTTAATCGACGTAACACGGCTCCTCCGTGTATCGAGCTTCCCATCAAAACCACTGCCAACAACTGTGGGTGCCTAGACACCAAAAACTCGTAAACTCTTTGGGCTACGGCTGCCATTTTTTGATCAACCGTATATTCCTCTGTGACCAACGATTCAAGCACGCGATCGACCTCATTTACGTCCTCAAACTGACGTACATTTTCCCGAACAGAAAACATCGAATTCCCCGGCGGAAGGTTTTCAAGACCACGATAAATAGCAGATCTTCTAATCAGACGCCTCAGTTTATGTTTCCAATCTTCCTCGAAAGTTTGTTTCTTTGGGCGAACCATATCTAGTTCAACCGACTCCGACTCTGGCACGATACAAAGTATACCAAGCTCGAAAGTGTATAGTAAAAACAGTCAGATATTTTCTAATGGCCTTTAGAGAAAAGATTTTTGATTTTTCCAAGTCTCCGTTGGGGGACTTAGTCGTTGGGTTGGTGTTCGGAAAATTTAGTAAATTTTTGCCGGTCAAAAGAATTAAAGAAACCGAAAGGGTTATTGCCTTTTGGCACCCCAAACCATTTTGGGAAAAACATATTGTTCTGGTTCCTAAAAAAGCCATCAAAACTCTTGCTGACGTATCCCCTGAAAATAGCGTTTATGTTAGTGAAATATTCTTAATCGCCAAAGAAATTATCCAAGATTTGCACTGGAGTGGATATTCAATTGTAGTGAATGGTGGCAGTCGTCAGGAAGTTGGCCAGATCCATTTTCATCTACACTCAGGGAAACAAACCCAATAATCATTTAGATACTCTCCTACTCGCTGCGGAGAAGGTGGGTCCGGAACAGATTACTCCTTATAGCTTTAAAATCTTTAGGTCTTTGATAAATATTGACTCAACATCGATTTGATAGTTTTTCTTCCATATCCACCCTTCAAGTATTTCTCTCTATTTTTAGCATCAATTCTATTTAAAAAGGATTCATAAAAAATGAGTTTATAGGGGATAAATGGCTTTGTCGCCTTACTTTTACCCGAATTATGTTCCTTTATTCGTTTCTTGAGATCTGAAGTATAACCAATATAGAAACTTCCAACCCTTAAGCTTTGGAGAATGTATACGTAGTAGAACATGTGTGCGGTGACGTAAGAAATTCACATCATGAATTTCGACGTCCCAGCAGCGTTGAAAATTTCAAATTTATTGAAATTTTCTTACGCTGCGGAACGTTGTGAACAACGTTAGAGAAAATGAACCTCACACGGCCTGAGAGGCCGTGGTATCGGTTCTGTTTTTTCGTT
>CAZARR010000036.1:0-6149 GCA_964487665.1 uncultured Pseudomonadales bacterium | reverse complement strand
TTCATCAGATCGGCTTCTTCACGCTATTGTGCACGAGAGTGGACATGCGGTGCATGATGTGTTGAATGGGATGGCAAAACTTACAGCTTTACCACATAGTCAATTTGTGAATTATGACTTTGGGAAAATCACACAAGCGGAGGATAGTTTTAAATATTTGACATTAGAAATGCAATTACGGGTACGCCAGTTAATTGGTGCTAATGGGGGGTTTGTTTCTTGGTATGCTTTATCAAATCAGCGTGAGCGTTTTGCCGAAAATTTTGTCACTTTGTTTACGCAACCAGGCCGTGTGCTTGACCATATCGCTTACAAAAACGATGATTTAACTCTTGAATATTTAGCCATGATGGATTTCCTGGAATTCGTTACAAAAGGGGCTATGGACAGACAATATTATCAAGATTTGGCTGCTAACAGGATCTGCCCTGAATATTGGGAAAAGCGCGTGTTTGGACCTACTGTTCGTATATCGCGTGGGGCTGAGGATATATATGTAACAGACTTGGATCGAAGAAGTGGTGGTTTATCAGCACTAATTAGGGTAAGGCCGATTAGCATAGATGGGGTGGGGATTGAAAAAGTGCCGTGGTCGGTAGTTCCAAGTGGGGTTATTGATACAACGTTAAATAACAAGCAAATTCGTATTAGCCCTGAATCTTCGACTACAATCGGTTGGCCAAAGACGGCGCTTGACGACCCAACAATGTTTGGGTTAGACATCTGGGTGAGGGGGGTGCCAATTTCGCTGGCTGTTCTCAGTAGAAGCAAACCAATAGAAATCATGTTTCAGACATTACAAGAGCGAGTGGTTTTTGAATTTGGTTTGCGAGACAGTGCGTTAATTTATAGGGAGGTGGTACGGGAATCGATTGGAATTTCTTCGTTGGAGAAATTTTCAGGAGGCGCCTTGTCAATTGCTGAGACGTTAGTACTTTTGGCCAGCTTAGACGGTGTGGGGAAGGTGACCATGGCTAGATTGGCTCAGATTGCAATCAGACAGCCGAACTTAATCGCGAATCTGTTATTTGGTGAAAAGGAAGATAGAAAGGTACCGGCGATGGCAAGAAGTGTGTCCAGGAGAAGATTTTTAAAGGGTGCGGCTCTGGTAGGATTGACTGCTGCTGCGACGGTAGCAGGAGTGGTTGGGTTTTCACAAGACCCCGGTGAACCTTTGTGGGAGCGACCTAGTTTGGCTAGGGCGGCGAAGGGTTTAACAACAAGACTTCAGGAGGCAAGAAAGCGTATTGCTATGGGATCGCTTCCTTGGAGTAGTGATGAAAAGCGAGAAGCTACCGAGGAAGGCAATATTGAGGAAATTACTGTCGGAGAGGTTCCTTCGGGTACTCAATTTTTGTTTGAATCATTAGGTATCGATGGGGGTGGTAATCTACGGCTGAAATATTTTGGTACCGAGCAGGTGATGAAGTGGACTAGAGAAGGGGGATTCGTGATAGTTCCAGGTAAGGATGCGATAAATACCGAAATTGTTCCCGCTAACGGACAAATTGCCTGGGGCTTCTATTTGGGCGTTGACGGTCTCCAAAAGAGAGGTTGTGGAATTATTTCGGGGGCGGTGGAAGTTTTGAAAGAGTTGAAGCATGAAAGTGAAAAACCATTCATGACATTGGTTGATTTGATGCCTTTTGTGGACAATGATGGGTTTCCTTATGGAGTGTTAAGGGTTGAGGATGTGGTAGGGCAAATGAAATATTTTAAAGTGAATATCATTAGAGAGAGAAGTGTGCAGGAATTACCCTTGCCATGATACAATGTTTTTAAGCCCGGTGAAGAGGAAGCGTGCGCCTCGGAGGGCTTGTGGAGAATGGCTAACTCGAAAATAGCCAAGTAAATTGAGTACCAGTTGAGGTGGAAGCTTCCCGATTTAGGTCGGGACCGCAACTAGAAAAACTATGTTGCGGTATGAAAAATTTAGAACAAGTATTAGATTCACAAAAACATAAACGTCTATTGGTGATTTTTCCTCACCCGGATGACGAGTCGGTCATGGCGGGGGGGTTGATAAAAAGATCGCTGAACAAGGGGTATGGGGTTCGAGTGGTTTCACTGACCAGAGGTGAGAGGGGCAGAATACATAACAACGGAAGGGGAAAAAGTGTTAGGCAGATACGTTCCGGTGAGTTTGTAAAAGCAATGCAAAATTTAGGGGTAACAAACTATTCACTCTACGATATTGCTGATGCTAGTTTAAAAAATTCAACCAACTGGCAAATAATTGTTGAACGGGAACTTCGTGAATTCGATCCGGGAATTGTTGTCAGTTATGACCGCACCGGAATCACCGGACATCCCGACCACATTGCTCTAGGACGCTTTATTTTTAACTATCTGAAAGATGTAAAGGTCAAAATCCTACTTTTTTGGCCCGCGCCGGTTTACCAGTGGATGCGAGTACATACTCACGTCGATTTGCGACCCAACTTACCTGTTGCGGAGTTTTTTCTTCAACTAGACGCAAAAGAAAGATTGGCCAAAATGAGAGCGATTAGTGCCTATAGAAGTCAGTTCCCTCTAAAAAAAATGTTTGTTTTTCTGTTGGCTTTGCTTGGGTGGGGCAAAGAAGGATATGCACTCGCCGACTATACTATGAAGTATCGATATAAATATGTAGAATTTGAGATATGAAGTTAAGGCTTTACAATACATTGTCAAAAAAAGTCGAGGACTTTAACCCAATAAAACCACCGACTGTTGGTTTGTATACTTGCGGGCAAACAGTATACGACTATGCCCACATCGGACATGGGCGAAAATATTCAATGGACGATGTGCTTAGGCGAACTTTAACGTACTTTGGTTACCATGTAACTCATGTCCAAAATGTTACCGATGTCGGGCATTTGGTTTCGGATGCAGACGAAGGAGAGGACAAGATAGAAAAAGGGGCAAAAAAGTCAGGAAAAAGCGTTTGGGAGGTCGCAAATTACTTTACAGACCATTTCTATCGATCCTTAGACAAACTTAATATATTAAGACCTGATATCGTCTGCAAAGCAACGGAACACATTGATGATCAAATAAAATTAATTGAAAGAATATTAGCAAACGGCCATGCTTATGATACGCCAGAGGCAGTATATTTTGATGTGGCTAGCTTTACTGAGTATGGAAATTTGTTCGGTCAGAAGTTAGAAGACAAGAAGAGAGCAGCTCGCGAAGAAGTTCGTGGTGGGGAGTTTAAAAAAAATCCAGCTGATTTTGTCTTGTGGTTCAAGCAAGTGGGTAGGTTTGCGGATCATGTAATGCATTGGAACAGCCCATGGGGGGAAGGTTTCCCGGGGTGGCACATAGAGTGTTCGGCGATGAGCATTAAATATTTGGGTGAGCAGTTTGATATTCACACAGGAGGCCAGGACCATCAGAGTGTACACCACCCAAACGAAATTGCCCAAAGCGAAGCAGCAACAGAAAAAGTGCCGTTTGTGAAATATTGGATCCACTACGCTTTCTTGACCGTTGATGGCCAAAAGATGAGCAAAAGTTTGGGTAATTTTTACAAAATTGAGGAAGTTGAAGAGAGGGGTATCGATCCGATGGCGCTGCGGTATTTGTATCTGACCGCTCACTATCGCAAACCGATGAATTTTACCTGGGATAGTCTTCGTTCGGCTAGCGAGGCTTTGGCCAAACTTCGTCGTCGCTATTCGCAGCTGACTGAGGAAGATACGGGTGGTGGGATAGGTGAGGGTTATATAAACAAGTTTGACCAGGCATTATGCGACGATTTAAATTTGCCCGTAGCATTGTCGATCGTTTGGGAAGTGCTTAAAAGTGAGCTAAGTGGAGTGGAAAAAAAGAAATTGCTTGATCGGATGGACCTGGTACTTGGTTTGAAAATAGCGATAGGTGAGAGTAGTGAGGCAATCTCGCTCGAAATTAATGAGCTGTTAGAAAAGAGAAAAAAGGCTAGAGCAGAGAAAAATTGGGTTCTGGCAGACGAAATCAGGAAGCAAATAGAGAGTCTAATGCCAGGGAAAAAAGTAGTTGATGAAAATGGCTCGAGTCGCTTGGGTTAGTGTGTTAGTAAGGTACCGGCAGGGCAGTGTCGTAATGTTTATCAATCAGTGTGCTCAAGTTGGCGAACGGGGGGTCCGTTGGTTTCAATCCGAGGTATTTGGTTTTTGTATATTGTAGATACTCGAGAAAGTTAAAGGTGCGAAGGTCAAAATTTGAGTATTTTGAGTTCAAATCAGTTACCCGTCGTAAAATTATCGAAGCCGAGCTGATAGTGCGGTAGTCAAGAGGCTTCGGGTCTCGAAGAGTCTGGCTAAAATTGTCAAATTGGGTGTGCCACGATAGGGAATCGGCGGATAGATACCCCAAGTATTGATAGTCTGGGCCCGATGGTGTGGAGGATTTTTTGAAGTTGAATATCAGGTAGTCAAAGTTGGCGAGTGTCATTATCAAGATGATAGTAGCGCTTACCAGACTGGTGTAATGAACAAAGCGGTGGTTGAACTTGATATGGATTATGTAGATGCTACAAATCCACAAAGCAAGAAACAGTCCGTAGAGGCGTTTGTAGGTAAAACCGTAAAGATAAATATATTCAAGGTCACTTTTGTAGGAAAATAGAATCATCAAGGAGGCCAGGGTAATTAACAGAGGTCGGAGAACTATAGAGACTTTACGTTTTGAAGAATCATTGTAAATTAGGGTAAAGATAATGAATGAAATTGTTGCCATCTGGCCAAATATTTCTCTGGTTTGGCGAGAATTGGTATAGCCAAGATATGCCAGGGTGTCGCCACTTGCGGTGTAGAGTGCTATCTGAGTCAGGACGAACACAACCAGGACGAGGGTGATTGTCACTTGAGGGATAAGAAGGTTTTCGGGTAGTTTGGTAATGGTGATGTTTGCAACACCGGGTGGTTGTTTTTGGTACCGAACTAGTTGTAGAAACACAGTTGAAATTAGAGTGGCCAAGAAAATTCGCGGAATCCAGAGAGGCCCAAGGTCGTCAAATTTGAGCCAGGAGGTTAGGTATTTACTTACTAGGTTAGAAAATATGGGATTGCTATTGGAAAGCATAGGGATGGTTACGAATAGGATCAAAATGGTAAGAAGAATTGGATAAAAATGCTTTAACGAAATGTTGGCGTTTTTATTTTTTGGTGAAAAGCGAATGATTTCGCCAAAAACGACAAGAGGGGCAGAGATTAGCGTCGTCAAATTGATTTTGTTTGTTGTGAGGATGGAGATTGCGTTTAGATAAATGACGCTAACAAAGTTGAGGTAGATAATACTTGGTTCAGAACGGAAGAGAAAACTGAGAGAGGATAGCAAGGCCAGGGCAAAATAAGTTTGCGACCGTTTGGCGGGAATTTGGGAAAAATAGACGATAAGAGTGGCACTTGAAAGAAATATAGCCATACCAAGGTAGGGAAAGCTGGTGTTTGGGGTGATCAGATAGGCGCAGACAGCTGACCAGAGAATGATTAACACTTGTGTTTCATTATATAATGATCGGTCAAACAGAATGAAACAAGGAAACAAAAGTTTGTGGATTATTGCTCTAGTGGCGGTGGTAAATGCCTTGGGGTACGGAATTATTATCCCGATTCTGTATTCTTATAGTAGAAGGTTTGGTTTAAGTGACTTCGAGAACGGATTACTATTTTCCCTTTTTTCGCTGTGTCAGTTTGTTTCGACGCCACTTATTGGTCGTTTGTCAGATAAGTATGGTCGTCGACCACTGCTTTTGGTTTCACTGGGAGGGACGTTTCTGTCCTTTTTATTAATGGCGTTTGCCCCCAGCGCGATTTTTATATTTTTAGCGCGGGCTTTGGACGGCATTACGGCGGGCAATATTCCTGTGGTGTCGGCAGTTATATCTGACACGACTACCAAAGAAAATAGAGCCAAAGGGTTCGGAATTATTGGGGCATCGTTTGGATTCGGTTTTGTCTTTGGTCCGGCAATTTCGGCTTTGACAGTTGGCATGGGCGAGGCGGTACCGTTTTTGGTGGCCGCGTTGGTATCGTTGGTGGCGATTGTTCTGACCTTCTTGATGCTACCAGAGACCAATCAACACAGGGGTGAGGTTTCTCACGCTAAACTGTTTGATTTTCACAAGATGGCTAGGGCAGTTTTTGACAAAGATGTGGGGGTCACCCTGATACTTTCAT
>CAZARR010000035.1:0-6222 GCA_964487665.1 uncultured Pseudomonadales bacterium | reverse complement strand
TTCCGTCCGTAGTTAATACTTGATTTGATGTCCCATCGTCTGCAGGCAGTGTATACGTGGTGTTTTGAGTCATTGTCGCATGAGGATTGAATATCACTTCATAGTCTGTGGCTCCTTGTTCTGAATATATGCGCAGTTGGCCGTCTGTGCCCGCAAGCCCTGTTCTTATCGCTCCTGCGACATCAAGTTTGTATGAGGGAGAAGTCGTCCCGATGCCGACGTCGTTCTTGAAATAATTGTCATCTCCTGTCGTCGCGCCTAAGAATATGACGGGGGATGCAGCATTGTCTAGATATTCAAAGCGAGAATTGGTGGAGTTAAAATAGAGTCCGATGTTTTCGTTTGATGAATAACGGAAAGCGTATTTGTTTCCTGCCACAAGATAGTCCGCTGTTCCGTTGAATGAAAGATCTCCCGTGCTTGTAAGTGAGGCGTTATTTGAAGAGTCTCCGAGTCTACTTGATCCGGCGACGTCTAACTTTGCCCCAGGAGAAGTCGTCCCGATGCCGACGTTGCCACTATCTCTTAAAACTGTTACCAAAGTATTTACAGAAGTGTCAGAACCACCTTTTAGGTAAAACTTATTATCTGCACCATCATAGGTAAATCTCATCCCATAACCACCCGCTGCACCAAACTGATAACCATCATCCTCCAGAAAATCCAAAGTTCCAGAGTTGACTTGCCCCGAAGCCGTACCTGATAAAACCAAATTTGGAGAAGTTGCGTCAACTATATTTAATTTAGCAATTGGTCCCGTCGTCCCGATGCCGACTTTGCCAGCACTGTTTATTACCAACATATTGTTGGTACCTGCTGTACCAAAACGCATCGAGTCGGTAGAATGCCAATATTCTATCCTTCCTGCATAATTTAAGGCTACATCGCCAAAGAATATCGAAGACTTTGAAGATGGACTAAGTATTGACAAGCCACCATCACTGCTAGTTTCAAGTACCATGTCATCAGCATCACTAGCCGCAGTAGCGCCCGATGCGCCAGATTTAACCCACAACTTCGCCCCCGGACTCGTCGTCCCGATGCCGACGTTGCCGGCTGTATCAATTGATACTTTATCTACTCCGCCCATTCTGAAAACTAACGGCCATGATCCACCTGAGGTATACGAGGAATCGATTACTGTTTGACTGGTTGCCGTGTCTGCTTTTAACCACAAACCTCGTCCTTGAGCTGATGTCTCCTGAATTGCCAGTGTTGGACTAGATGATTTTGAAATTTGTAAATCATAGCCGGGATTTGTAGTCCCAATTCCCACCCTACCCCCGGAAACATTTCTTACTACAAAAGCTCCGCCGGCAACATCAAAAAGTTGGGCAGGACTCGTCGTCCCGATGCCGACGTTGCCTTCTATTGCTAAATCCGTACCCGCTGACACTGCACTTTGTACCCATGCATCTGTAGAACCAAATAGACCTGCCCCCTTTACACTCAATTTCTGACCTGGTGCCGTCGTCCCGATGCCGACGTTGCCCGATTTTATTACCATACTTGCCCCAGCAAAAGTATCAGAAGTAATCGTCCCACCGAGACCAACATTTCCCTGTGCAAGCAAGAGTGCCGTTGCCAAACCAGTACCAGAACGATAGGTAGTAATATCAACAATTCCAGATTCAGTTAAAGAATACCGTCCTGTGATGGTTGCTATCGCTGCTGCTGAAGCCCCAGCAAAAGATATTTTTGCTCCGTTTGCTCCAGCAACAGAAGGACCAATTGTAATAGCATCTAAAACTGCATCTGTAGTAGAACCAATATGAAGTTTACTAACCGGTCCCGTCGTCCCGATGCCGACGTTGCCTTCTATTGCTAAATCCGTACCCGCTGACACTGCACTTTGTACCCATGCATCTGTAGAACCAAATAGACCTGCCCCCTTTACACTCAATTTCTGACCTGGTGCCGTCGTCCCGATGCCGACGTTGCCCGATGTGTCTATTCGCAACCTTTCTGTACCGTTTGTTTCTAATGCAAGTCCATAGGTATCGTTTGTGCCTAAGGTAGCAAGTGATCCAAATGAGTTACCATCTTGCTTAAAGTATGTACTATCCATTACTGATGACACACTTCCCCATGATGTGCCAGATCCAGTTGAGGTTAGGATATTGCCACTTGATCCTGCAGAATTTGAGGAATCATATAACGCCCCTGTAATGTACGCGTTACCTGCCACATGCAACTTCTGACTAGGTGCCGTCGTCCCGATGCCGACGTTGCCTTCTATTGCTAATCCATTTGACGGTCCTGCTAAACCAGAGTATGTGGAACCTATCGTTACCGCTCCATTTACTCCTAACTTTGAACCTGGTCCCGTCGTCCCGATGCCGACGTTGCCCGCATGATACATTGTCCCGCCAGCGGAATAGATAGAGTAGTTGTTTGTTCCGCCAGAGGTGATTGAGTCAATATAAAGACCATAAGCGTTTGTGTTAGTCGAGCCACCCGATAAAGCAAGTTTGTTTATGTAAGCACCATAATAGTTAGTTACCAATCCCCCACCAGTTGATGAGGCGGAGTTAGACATCCCGATCATTGAGGTTATCGTTCCACTTCCTGTATGATAAGTGCCAGGAAACAAACCATATTCCGCAGACAAAGCCCCACTTCCTGCGTGAGTTACTTGTCCCAAAGCACCATAAAGAGTTGCATTTGAATAACTTATTGCGTTGTTAGTTGTAGTAACTTGGAATAAAAGTCCTCTATATGAAGTCCCAGCTATGGGTGCGTTAGCGGGATTGGCAGTTAGCGATGTCCAAATTGAAGTATCAAGCGAGCTTTCTGCGGTTGTGGTCTTATTAGTTCTTAAATCTGCTAACGAGGTTGGGGCTATTCCTATTGAGACTTTATCGCTAAACCGAAATGCCGAGCTTGTACCTACTGCATCAAAAGTAACCAGACCAGCAGATGAGACTGTAGTTGAATAGTAGTTTGAGGTGTCATATCCAAGGCGTAATTGTTCGGTGGTTGCTATGGCGTGGAGTTTTGCAGAAGGAGAAGTCGTCCCGATGCCGACGTTGCCTTGATTAAACTGATAAGACGATGCCCAAAAACCAAGCGGAACATATGCGCTTCCAGCGTCATTTACAGTCATTAAGTAAGGTAATGTTCCATTTGTGCCAAAAAGCATGTTTTGGTCTGCCTGTGGTCGAACTACTAATTTCTGGCTAGGTGAAGTCGTCCCGATGCCGACGTTGCCAGATGAATCTATACGCATACGTTCGGCGTTATTGGTCTCGAATGCCAAACCATAGGCATCATTGGTACCCAGGGTGGCAAGCGCGGTAAATGAGTTGCCTCCTTGTTTGAAGTAGGTGGTATCAAGCGCTGAAGAAAGTGATGTCCATGCTGTTCCCGTACCTGTGGAAGTTAATATATTTGTATTTGACCCTGCCGAATTGCTTGAGTCATACAAGGCTCCGGTGATATATGCATTTCCCGCCACATGAAGAAGTTGAGAAGGACTTGTCGTCCCTATGCCGACGTTGCCTTCTATTGCTAATCCATTAGTTGGTCCCGCTAACCCAGAATATGTGGAACCAATCGTTACCGCTCCATTTACTCCCAATTTTGAACCTGGTGCCGTCGTCCCGATGCCGACGTTGCCCTGTATTATCATTCCTCCTGACGGAGCGAGCGTTGATGCATAAGTTGAACCTACTGAAAGTCCTGTATAACTTACTGAAAATACATCAGTAAAATTACCCTCAATCGGCGTTACACCAGCGTTTGAAAATCCAAAAGTTAGAGCGGAAGCGGTGTGTTTTATATTAAACTGATTGTTAGTATTAGGCCCATCGATAATGTTTATTCCACCGAGATATGTCCTTGCGCTAGTTTGAACCGACAATCTACCATTTGGACTCGTCGTCCCGATGCCGACGTTGCCTTCTATTGCTAATCCATTTGACGGTCCTGCTAAACCAGAGTATGTGGAACCTATCGTTACCGCTCCATTTACTCCTAACTTTGAACCTGGTGCCGTCGTCCCGATGCCGACGTTGCCAGCATTTGTTATTCTCATTCTTTCTGAAATGGGTGTGGACTGTGCAGTACTGAATGTAAGGGCTGTACCATAATCACCCGCCCCCGTTCGTAAAGAAGCAATTCTCGCGGAGACATTGTCAGAAACAGAATTATCAAAATCTATACTAATTCCACCATCAACAGCAGTCGCATTCTTCAGATACAAACCAGTTGTATTTATTCCGCTTGAAGTATTTAATACAGCTAATTTTGCCTGTGGCGCCGCCGTCCCAATCCCGACGTTGCCAGATATTCCATCAATCGTTAGCCCAGCAACGGTGGAGTTGTTGGGTAGAAGCTGTATTGGGACACCACCAATTGACGATATTACAGTGGCATTAGCTATTTTAGCACCAGTAGTACTTGGAGCTAAATAAAAAACTTCTTGCTCGGCGCTATCAATTACCCTTTTTGCCCTGATTCCCAATCCTGTTATATTGTCAAGTAAAATTGAGCCACCTTTGACCGTCAATTTTTGACCCGGACTCGTCGTCCCGATGCCGACGTTGCCATCTATCCATAGATGACCCGCTGGAACATTATAAGTTTCTCCGGAGGGATTCGTTGTTCCAGAATTTATATATACTCCTTTACCCCAGAAAAATTGTCCCATGTAACTACCGGCTAAATCCTGACTAAATCCTGCTGTAGTTAACCCCTGTCTACCTAATGTAATTCCATTGCCTATTGCCTCAATAGCATAATTATTGGAATCAGAAAGTGTGATTTTTCCGTAAACATCTAATTTAGAACTCGGTCCCGTCGTCCCGATGCCGACGTTGCCCGTTTTCGTTATGGTAAATAGTTCCGTATTCGCCCACATATTCTGGCTCGTTCCATAGGTTATCGCAAAAGTAGCGTTTCCGCTTGTTGTCTTTCTGGCTATCCCCCAAGTATCTACTAGGGCGTGGCTTACAGAATTGACCTCTTTCATTGCAATAAAAGACCCCCATGTACCCGCTTCTGTATTTAGAAACTCAAATCCAGCGTCAACATCATCAAATATCATTGACGGTACAGGAGAGGACAAAACACCTGCTCCGTATCCAGTTGGTGACGTACCAGTTACATGAAGTCGTGTTGCTGGCCCCGTCGTCCCGATGCCGACGTTGCCACTTACTATCAGTCCATTCGCAGGTGGCACAGTTGCGACATAACTATTGCCAATCGTCATTCCGCCATTAGATGCCATGCCAAGCGAATATGTGCTTGTGCCTTCGTTGTACCAGTTTAGGGATTCAGTACCAACACTTGCAATCCAACTCCTATTAAGTGTACCACCAGTTCTATATAGTCTAAGTAGACTACCATCACCACTTACGACATCCAACTTCGCCCCAGGACTCGTCGTCCCGATGCCGACGTTGCCCGCGTTTGTGATACGCATCCTTTCGCCAAAAGTATTACTGTACCTTGTAGAAAAAGCTAAATAACTATCAGACTGCGTATTTGAACTTACAGCACTAATTTGACCAATCCAATTTCCTGAAGTTCCCGCTGTCCCCATTGAAAAAGCAATAGAAGAACCCGTACCAGTAGTTGTCCCTGGGTTTTGTAATATCGCAGTTGGACCTAATGACCCAGCATTCGTCTTCGAAATATGAAGAATATCACCTGGTGCCGTCGTCCCGATGCCGACGTTGCCAGATGAATCTATACGCATACGTTCGGCGTTATTGGTCTCGAATGCCAAACCATAGGCATCATTGGTACCCAGGGTGGCAAGCGCGGTAAATGAGTTGCCTCCTTGTTTGAAGTAGGTGGTATCAAGCGCTGAAGAAAGTGATGTCCATGCTGTTCCCGTACCTGTGGAAGTTAATATATTTGTATTTGACCCTGCCGAATTGCTTGAGTCATACAAGGCTCCGGTGATATATGCATTTCCCGCCACATGAAGAAGTTGAGAAGGGCTCGCCGTCCCGATGCCGACGTTGCCCGCCTGAAACACGTGCTTCGTGATGTTGGAATTGCCGTACGCCGCCGTGTTGCTTCCAAAACCAGTCGTGTCGTAGCCAAGGACGATCTCGTTCGTATCGCCGCTTGCGTTGGCTTTCGTGTTTGCGCCGAGATACACGGATGTGTTGCTCGTTGCGTTGGCGGTTGCGCCACCTGATATGTACCGACCAGCCTGATACCCCGCCGCCGTGTTGTAGTACCCAGTCGTGTTGGCGTACAGCGCAGCAT
>CAZARR010000034.1:0-7061 GCA_964487665.1 uncultured Pseudomonadales bacterium | reverse complement strand
GTTCCCAGTGATATGTGGGTCGCTCCTGTGCTCGCAATCTGTTTCACTTGCTCATCAATTTCTTTGTCAAAGGATGCGTCGTTCAGCTTTTCCCTGGCAACATCTCGACTATATTTCATAGTATCCACGCTTTGATATTTCCACCAAGTCGGCCGTTGTACCGCCCATATTTTTTGTGGCCAAAACATCACACACAAAGTCCACCCGAATAGTATTGCGCGTTTCATACTTTACCTCTGTCTCTCCCAAGTGGGGGCATAATTCAAGTCACCCAAAAATTTTTCTTGAAGCTGATAAATATCTGCAAACGGATACGAAGCGATTTTGTCATATTTATTAAACGACTGTGATTTGCCTACAAATTTCCAAACCATGTCGTTATTGTCATAACTCCTCATAATTATCCATCGTGCCCACCGGTCAGGCATCAAAGTTGCCGACTCCCAGTATAATCCCGTACCCTCGTGGATAAACCGGCTCATTGGCAGTCCACTGCTAAAAACAATCGCGTCGTGGCTCGCCACCGAAATTAAAATATAGCCCCGTTGGTCTTTGGCATTTCTATTTAACCATCCACTTACCTCCGATACGTTTTTCTGCGAGCTACCTACCATGGCATCGTCAATTGTCACTGCGTCTCGACTGGCCCAGGCAAAAAAGCTCACAAAAAAGACCATGCCGATTATCACCCAGCGCAAGTCTCTCGCCCTGTCTACCAAGTATCCAATAAAAATTGCTAATGCTGGCATCAGCATCACTCCATAGCGAACATTAAACCATGTATTGCCCGAAATACCCTGGATAAACAAAACAGAAAAACCCAAAATCAACGCCAAGATATTAAAACCCAAAGGAGCCAGCAAGGCCACACAAGCAAGTTTTACAGGAAGTGATATCCTCCTGTCTGCCCATAAAAGCCCCACTCCGATCAGCCCCAAAATCGCAGTTGTGGCAATTGAGTTATAAAAGAAAGCATACAAATAAATTTGGGCAGACAAAAGAGGATTTTTTTTTGTCGGCAAATTGCCGGCCTCAAGCATCTGTTCTTGCTGCGCATGAGCCGAATAGGGACCAAAAGCAAAATAGAGTGGATCTCGAAAGATAATTAGGTTCCAAAAAAACCACATTACGACCCCTACCGCTGCAATCGTTAGAAACAACACGATAACCCCCTCAGTCGTCTGGTAGCCCTTCTTTTTCAAAGAATGAAACAAAATGATCGCGGTGGATAGTGCCAACAAAAACCATCCATCGTAACGGACGGTGGTCGACAGCATAATCCAGAACGAAGCCTTAATAAGGTCAGGCAATTTGTCATCCAATAGCCACAGCAGCAAAAAATAGCAACCCGCCGTCATGGTAAAGATAAGCAAAAGTTCAGTCATCGCGGTAGATTGCAAATACAAAATATTCAGGTTGCTGGCAAAGATAAAAATCGCAAACAGTCGACCCACCATCCCCACGCCAATCTTTTCCAAAAACTTATAGATAATCAAACCCGTCCCCACGAAAGATAGCATTGACCAAAAAGCTCCAGCAAAACCCGAATGCCACGCCCAGTCATTCCAAACTAGCGGAATCATCAAAATGTGATTTAGTGGCAACCATACAGAGCCAAGTTGAGCCAACCCGGGCTTTAACCCCTCAACCACCCTCCGGCCAATATCCAAATGTGATCGGGCATCGTTATACGACAACCCCAGACCATTTTTTAAATAAAAGATAAATGTATATATAGAAAGTGCCATCAAAAAAAGCGCAACAATTACCACCGCATGTTTACGGAAAAAGGCCACTATCAAAGGCATACTGAGCTCAATATCAATCACGCGAGGTATATACCTTGATAAGAAAAGCTAGATAGGTCAAGCAAATAGCGCCAACAATTACTAGATAATATTGGTACGCGGATAGGTAAGAAGCGATCAAATTTTGGTAAACAAACGACTTAGTTTGCCCAAGTCGAAGCGCGTCGAAGTTTCGCCCAAAAGTATACTTCTGCACCACACCAGTTTGCTTCTCCAGTGACAATACTTGAATCTTCGGGGGGTTGGCGTTACTAGTCAATGCCCCGGCTACATTTACAAAGACAGAAAAGGTGGCCAGTACAAAAAAGACCGTTAGCATCAATAGATTTTTTCTGAACCCATCGATGTGAAGAGCAAGAAAGATTGCCAAAATCGCATAGCTTGGAATCAAATACCGGGAGCCAAAAGCCCAGCCACCCCATGGGTCTCCCCACATTGAGTAAAATATCAAGTTGATAAACATTGTTGACACCAAAACACGGCTTACTGTGCTAACCCCGCCTCTTATTGGTCCTGCCAACCCTAATAATCCTAACAAAATCACCGGAGCAAAGAACAACACCCCTCGATCAGGACTTATGGCGTGAATGTATAGGCCATTTAGAAGATTCCTAGTTTTAAAAAAACCAAGCGCTGATCTTTTGGGAAGCGAAGGGTTAATGTAACTTTCCACGCCCTCCAAATTAACTCCCGAGGCGAAAACAGGTTTACCATCCTTATCAATTTTGCTTGCGGTGGTCACAGTCCCGGACAGCTGTAAAGGATTGCCATAGGATTGCTTGTTAAACCAAAAAAAGAAAAACAACGGAATGATTATCCCCAGAAAAGAAACCGCCATCGGGAGATTTATCCCCAATCTGATCTTGTCCCTATCAAACGTTAATTTAATAAACTTACCCAAAGCATAAAAACCAATCGGTGCCATCAAAAACAGGTTGGGGTAATCCACACTGATTGAACATGCGCAAAGAAACCAGACAAGAAAAAGTGGCCAGCGACCACCCCATCGTTGAAGTATGTAAATAGACATCAGTATCAAGAAGGTGGATATGTGATGTTGGTAAAGAGTAACAGCATAAGAGAAAGCTGGTGTGGCGAAAATAAAAACCAAACTAGCCAACACCGCCGAAGGATAACTAGCCCCCAATCTGACTGCAATCTGGCTAATTAACCACACATTAATTATTGCAAAAATTGCTACTACCCCGAATGCTCCAACTTGAGCAACCCCAAACACTTTCCCCAGCAGATAACCAGGAATCGCCACAAAAGAGACTGCTGGCGCAAAAAGTGATACATAGTGTTGATTAGCGTAACCAAGGTCTGGCACGACGAATCGAGCCAAAGGCACCGAGAAGAAAAAAGATTTATCCTCAACCAGGGAATACGTCAGAGCAAAACGACCCCGCTCAGGAGACAAATCAAATGGCCCCCCCCTGTCCAACTGTGATCATTCAAACTACTCGCAGTGGGGTTTCCCAGCTTCCCCCGAACTGTCAGGAGCAAAATGACAATGGAAATAAGTATGGCCAAGAACTTAAATTGCTTCATTGTTTTTCAAAATACCTGATTACCCGATAAAAGAAACCCATTCTGGCTACTATGAAATCTAACACCGACCTCTCTTGGTATCTATATTTTAGTGCCTCATAAGATAGTCTAGATCCTGGATTGTTTTTTAATATTTCAAACAACCTGATTTGTTCGCGATATCGCGAGGAAGCTGAGCTAATAAGATCGAGATCTAGTTGATGACCGTTTATCTTTAGCTTCCACTGGACTATATATGCATTCTTTTTCTGCGCCGCCCCATATCGCTTGCTAATTGCAATTGTATAGGACTCTAGTTGTTCTGGCTGACAAGGGACCAGTATGTCGACATCTCCCTGGCCCGCAATTTCAAGACCAGTCGAACCAATCAATCTGGGTCTCGCCGTCGGTATCATTTGTTTTATCTCTCCAATAATCTTATTAGCATTGGTCTTCTGCTTTTTTGAATAGGCCAAGACTTTCAGGAGTCCTCTGGTCGGAAAAATCATGTTGTATAAATAGTCTTTTGGCGAGTGGATCAGGGAGAAAAGATGTGACTGCATCTTTTCTCTGATCGGGAGGTGTGGGGGGCTATCTTTTTTATAGACAAAATACGTTTCAGGTAAATCTACCGACTTGACATCTGTAATCACCTGCTTGAACTGAGTCTTGTACTGCCGACATAGTTGGACTTTAGTCTTACCATTGTGTCTTATTGTGATTGGTTCCAACGACCTAATCTTAATAAAGTTCTTGGGTGATTTGGACGACAGACAATAGGGAAAATCTGACCAATATATCAACTGTTCAGGTAAAAACAAATGCGTACAAGCATCCCTCACCAACACATGATCCACATGGAGCCCAATTCCCATGGGGCAAAATACTCTTGTGGACCTATCGGGAACTAGTTTTGCCAATTGCCCGGCCAATCTAAACGACAAGTCTCTATCGCTCCTATTTATGTTGCCTCTTGATATGTGCAAGCGATATGTGGGGTAGACCCGGTCAATTTCTGGAAGCTTTTTTGCTATTCCATCCCATGGCCATCTCAGCCTTTTCCTGCCACGCCACAGTGCATCTACCTCACCCAAGTTAACCACCTTGGCTCCTAGCTGTTTTAAGGTCTTTCTGTCTTCACTTTCACGGTCGACAAAAAGTTTGTGCGCGCTCTTGTACGAGCACTGTCTCAAAAATGTCTTGGCTGACAAAGTATTCCTCCCGTCTCCCGGACTAGTAAACACATTAATTACAGACAACGGAACTTTCTCTGAAAGCCGAGCCATTAGTCCTCCCGCCGAAAAAATCGCATCATCAAAATGCGGAGAAACAAACACACATCGGGTCCCCTTGGTAATTATTTCATTTATCATAGTAGGCTTTTTATCAGCTGATCATATTTTGCTACCAGTCCATCCCAGGTATACCCTCTAGCCATCAATAGGCCTCTTTCGATTATTGGTTCGACGCGAACCTTACCTTTGCTTATTCGGTTAAGAGTTGCCGCCAAAGCCTCGGCACTCACCCTTGGCACCACAATCCTACAGTGATTCGGTATCCACCTCAGCCCATTTATGTTAAATGTGACCAATGGCACCCCCATCGACAATGCTTCCAGGGAAACCATCGAAAAAGTTTCGAACCTCGAGGTTACCAGAATTGCCTTAGCCCCTCTGGCCAACTTTTTAATTTCTTTTTTTGTCTTTCTCCCCACCAGTGACACTCGATCCTCCACTTGTGCCACTGCAATTAACCCTAACAACTTTTCAGTCTCTGTATCAGAGCCAGACCCGCAAATTACCAGCTTATCTTTATTGGCAAGTTCGCTCATCGCTAGTATCAAAAGGTCGAGCCCTTTTTGGTTCACCTCCAAACGGCCAATATACAAGTAGTACTCTGAAGATCTACTTATTTTCTTTACACTATCAATGCCGTCTGGAATTACCACCACCCTCGCCTTACTATTTGCTGCCACTATCTTCTCTCGAAAGTGGTCCGACGTAGTAATGAAATTTTGGTACGTCTTCAACCCAATTTTTTCAATCGACTCAAACGGTAAGTGGTATTTTCGTCTCATGTCCGCCCCGCTCAACATGTGTACCAGACCGACAACTGGTTTGCGGGTAAATATGGGCAGGAACGATGTTGATATCGGGGGGGTAAAACTCTCAACCCAGACATCAAAACTTCTTGTCAAAACCCACCACGGCAAGGTGAGAGCAAAGACCAGCTGGCTCAGTTTTGGGCTAAGATATTTATAACCAACATAAGAATACTTAACGCCGTCCACATACTTATCCGCACACCCCTGGTATGCGCCCGCCACAACCTCGATGCGATAATCTATCGTCAATCTTTTTGCTATTTCATGAATGGCAATCGCTCCACCACCTGAGTAGTATGGATTTCCAATAGAATCATAAGTAGAAAAAATTAACTTAGGTTTCATTGGTTACGTTTTGTACTAAGGACCGAATCCCAGGCGGCTTTGTCTTCTTTTCGGTTAAACTTTTCCAAAAAGCGGATATAGCCGACCACAAACAAATACATCAAAGTCCAAAACGGATTGGTACCCATTCCACCGATGACTGTTAACATTTTCTCCCGAGTCCCAATAACAAAATGTTTATTAGTTACCTCCCTGCCAAAATTTTGTTCCTGAATTTCCGGAGATTTTATGAACCGGGTAGTTTGCTTTATGTAATCACCTAATGTAGTCGGTAACCGGTAGCATATGTCAGTTTTGTTCGTATAACAAAAACCATAACCCATCTGCATGGCAAACAAGTACGGGTAAACATCATCGGCACTACTATTCGGAAATATGATCTTAGAGTAAAGTTTCCTTCCAAAAGCCCTAACGGGTCCTCCGCAATAGTACATTTCTGACCCAGGTGTATTTTGCTTAGCCGTCTCCCACATATCCAATCCCGCCATGGCAATTTTTTGGGCAAATGTTTTCACTTGTAACGGATATGCATAGCCTGAAACAAGCTCAACTCCGCCAGTATTACCAAATGGACAAACGAGTTCATCAATCGAGTTATTAGATTTTATAATCAAGTCAGCGTCAAGAATAACGACAACCTCGCTTTTCGTCATCGAAAATATTTGGTTCATCCTTGCTGGTTTTCCCATTCGATTCCGACTGTCAACCACCTCAACCAGAGGTTGCTTCAAGCCCTTAACCTTCTCAACCGTTTTATCACTACTTCCATCCGAGACCACGATTATTTTGTCCAGAAAATACCTATCTCTCGTCTGGGCCAAAAGGGCAGAAACAATGGAAGCAATGTGTTGCTCCTCGTTGTATGCAGGTATCCCAATCGTAATATGTAACTTCTTCATTTTGTCGATTTAACTGTTTCCCACCAGCCACTCTGTGTTTCCTTTTTTACTAACATTTCCCGAACAACAAGATACATTTGTGTTGCAACCACCAGGAGCATCAAGACGGGTTGTTTGATAAAACTTTTCGCAAAACCAATCAATTTCAATCTAACCGGTATCGCATATTCATTTACTGCAGACACACCGAACTCCGCTCCAATTACAGCCTCAGATTTAATAAATCTAGTAAATTGTTTAACAAAATCCACCATCGTATTTGGTGCTTTATATATTGCCACTGCCTTTTTTGCGAATGCAAATCCAAAACCAAACTTTTTATTCATAAAATATTGAAAATCATCGTCAGCAAAAAATCCTTCCGGTGTGACCAGT
>CAZARR010000033.1:0-7452 GCA_964487665.1 uncultured Pseudomonadales bacterium | reverse complement strand
TGCCAGTGCTGACCCATATGGTGCCGAAGCTCTGTTTGTTGCCGACCACCAAGCCGGAATGGTTGACAAAAGTCTGGAAGACGCCAAAATCAGTAATGAGCGATACCAAGCTCTCCGCCGAGCCCAACAATCTTGGAAACTTGCAGCTGTATGGATTACCAGCGGCAATGATCCCGGCATTACCCGTTGAAACGAATTACCGGAATCGTTTCTCTCTCAAGCTCCCCGTTTGTATTCAATATCTTCCGCCAAGAAACCACAAACTCCCTACCTCGAATATCGGTTGACCAGACTGTTACCACGCTTTCCCGCCTTGACTCATTCATCTCCTCAAAATATCTTACATTCCGTGCCAACATTCTGGCAGCTACCTGGAAACACCAAAATCTATCCGTCGGACACAGTCTCCCCGTCGAACTATTTAACCCCAACACGCTATGCTTGTTTTCATCACCATGCGGATCTGCCGTATGCCAAAATACTGTACGAACAGTATTTTCACTTAGTAGAGCGGTCGCGTTTGTTAGCAACCGATACATTGTCAACAATTGGGCTAGGCTATCGGGACTTGATTGTGGTCCTTCCGCCCTACCCAACTCGGTTATATGTAAGTCGTCAGGAACCCCGACAGAAGTGCAAATTTGCGAATAAAGATTCGCCCTTGCTCTAGGTTCATCAGAGTTGTTTGAATAACTATGAAAGCACAATCCACTCACCAGCCCCAAACACCCAAAATCTTTTAATTTTTGTAAAAACGTCTTCATCACCTCACCTCGCCCAACGCAGGCCTCTCCGTATGGGTAGATCGCTGCACCAGAATTAACTGCCCTAATAGATTTTGCCATCGCTACATACGCCTTCGCATACAGGTCCTGTATTTGTTGGTCCACAGCCAAGTGCGGAACATTCATCTCGTTACCAATCACAAAATGGGCTATTTCCCCTTTCAGGCTGTAAGTTTTTGCCAAAGTCTCGGTGTATTTGGCCAAGCCAGGTAGTGCCCCCGCCAAATCAGTCGCCTTACATGGCAATTCCACTACCAAAAATACCTCTTGCCCTCTACCTACAGCTTCCGTCACCCCCGGTCCCATCCGCCAAATATCATTCCTCAATCGCGACGGGTCTGCCTTGTTAAAAGTTGCCCAATTAACCACTAACCGTATCGGCTCTCCACGCAACCCAAAGCGAAACTCCTGCGGAAGTATAGATTCGTTGGTCAATGCTATATGAGGATTCCTCGATATCGCTCTCCAATCACCCCATTTCTTCGCAAGCTCACTGGAATACGGATACACACCTAAGCCTGGTATTTCTGGATTTACTAGTACCAATGGTTTTTCCCCACGTAATATTTCCCAGGTGGAAACCCCAAGAAGCTTTAAAAACAGTTCTCTGGTTACCCCAACTTCCAATATACCACCCACTATGGGCCAATATTATACCCCAGTTCCTTGTTGTCAATTTCACAAAATAAAGATACAATTCACCTGCCAAAGACACCGGGCACAAAATAAGCCCCGGCCAGGTACACATGCCAAACAAAAAAAACCAACTATCTCTCGAGGAAATTCGCACTGATCTTTCGCAGTCGTTAGCAGTAATAATCTCTGACCACTCGGGTCTTTCCGTTGCGGACCAAACCGATCTTCGCCAAAAAACAGCACAAAGCGGTTCAAAGTTTACCGTAGCCAAAAACTCCCTCCTTTCAATAGCCTTCAAAGAAAAACTAGGTGATCTTCCTAGTGAACTCGAGAAGGCTCTCAATGGTCCTACCTCGGTTTTGTTTGCCAAAAAAGATGCTGCTACCGCAGCCAAAGCTTTGTACACATTTAAAGGGGTCAAGGAAAAACCAGTCATTAAAATCGGGCTAATGGGCGATAAAATTGTCGGCACAGACGAGCTCGAAGCCCTATCGAAACTCCCCTCCCGCGAACAGCTTTTGTCAAATCTTCTGGCCCAGATCTCCGCTCCCGCCCAGCATTTTACTGCCGTTCTCGCGGCACCGGTCCGCAACCTAGTTTTTGCATTAAATGCTATCGCTAACAAATAAGAAAGGTGGTGACACTTTAAATGGCAGATCAAACTAACTTACCCGCAAATTTACAGAAGGTCGTTGATGCAGTTTCCGAGCTATCAGTTTTGGAAGTTTCTCAACTGGTAAAAGCCCTGGAAGAAAAATTTGGCGTCTCTGCCGCCCCCGTGGCCGTCGCCGGTGTCGCACCAGTTGCCACAGGAGCAGCCCCCGCCGAAGAGAAGTCCTCTTTCAATGTTGTAATTACCGACTCGGGAGCCAACAAGATTGCTGTAATCAAAGCGGTTCGCGAACTTCGCACCGATCTGGGTCTAGTGGAAGCCAAGAACTTGACTGAAAAAGTTCCCGCTACTTTACTCGAAGACGCAAAAAAAGAAGACGCCGAAGCCGCCAAAAAGAAACTCGAAGAGGCAGGTGCCAAAGTTGCCCTTCAATAAATTTTCGTCGCGAATTTATAAAAAACCCCGACCAGTTCGGGGTTTTTCTTTATTGACTATCCCTACCCTCTCTGTTAACTTCTATATCAATATGTACAACAATCCGGACGCTACCTCCCCTGTTAACAAACCAGCAAAACCCCAGCTCGACTTGGCCAACCTACCTGATCTACTAACCGTTGGCGAGGTAGCACAACTGTTACGAGTTTCAGTACTTACCATTAAACGCTGGGGCAAAAGGGGAAAACTGCCAGCAATTCGTATCAACTCTCGCGGTGATCGGCGCTACAAAAAAGAATCAGTTCTTTGGCTCTTGGGGATTAACCCCGAGCAACGATCTAGCTACTAATAAAGGGAACACCACTACAGCATTGAAGATCCGCCTAACACGTCTTGGTTCCACCCACAAGCGCCAAGCCCATTTTAGATTATGTCGCACAAACCATTCCGGTGCAGGTTTAAACTCCCCTAGATACTCCGCAAACGTCCCTCCCACCCCAATTGCTACCTTGGTATTCTTCAAAAATCCTCGATTTTTGTCAATCCACTTCTCTTGTTTAATGGGGTTATAAGATACAAACAATACGTCAGGAGCGAATCGATTGATTTTTTCTATCACCAAGGCATTTGTGGCCTCGTCTGTACCCACCAAATCTTCTCCTTGGTCAAAATCAACCTGAATACCAGGATAACTTTTCTCAAGTTTATTAGCAGTCCGCGAGGCCACACCCCCCCAACCACCCAGCAAAAATATTTTCCATTTCCTTTTTACCGCTAGTTTTGTAATTTGCTCAAACAACCACACGCCAGTGACCGTTTCTCCCAACCTTCCTTTAAACAATTCCAATCCAACTCTCAATCCGTTTATTACTCCAGGTTTTTCACTAAACTTTTGGGCTGCAAGCAGAGATCCACCGTCCGGTACTACCAAATCAGACCTATTCATGATATCCCTGAATTCCTCGTCACCACTGGCCCGGACCAAGAATTCGCTATATGCAGTCACGACTTGATGAAATTTATATGGTCTTTCTCTTACAAACTGCTGAATTTTTTCAATGGCTTCCACCCGAGATACAAAATCTATTCCTACTCCCAATATATATTTCTCACTCGCCACCGGATAATTATCCGGTAGCCTCGGCGCGAAGTCAATTTCGTTATTTGTTATCACTCTACTCAAATTTCTGCTAATTCAGCCTAGCATTATGTTTTTGTCCCTTACATAGGTCAATACGTTAATTGCCACCAGAAAAACATTGCCGAATCTTACCCGAACAACAATACTTAGCTTCAAAAAATCTTATTCAAAACACTCTCTATAGGCTTCTATCAAATAACCTATAGCTATAGTCTCAAGCCACATCCTATATTATAACCCCCTAAGATTGTTCAAAATTAAAACGGCAACTTCTTTTATCATACTTTTGATCAAATTTATTATACTCAGTTACGTAGCTAGATTACGAAATTTGCTAAATATATTTACCAATTTACCACTATACCAAACACCCAGTTATATACACTCCCCTAATATATATAAATTAAACATAATTACATCCAGATCTGGCCCAGAATTATATCCTATATGCCATCTATTTATTTACCTACTAGATACAATATTTATTTCGTCAAAACACATAGACCGATAGCAATATTACGTAAAATATGCATTTTCAGCCCAAATTGCTAAATAGCAATCCACATAATCGTGTGACAAATATCAGGAATAAATATCGATGCGATGGCAAACTTGTTAAGCCCTAGTCAAAACATCGGCATATTGCACCATATCCTCCAATACTATCCCAGTTCCGTTTATTACACACCTTAGAGGATCCTCTGCTACAAATACGGGGACTCCTGTCTTTTCTGTAAGATAACGGTCAAGATTACGAAGCAGAGCACTACCACCGCTAAGCACAATCCCTCTTTCGATCACATCACTAGACAGCTCGGGCAACACTTCCTCCAAAACCGACTTGATCATCGCCGCAATTTTGTCCAAACTCTCGGCAATTGCCACCGCCACCTCGGACGAATCAATCTCCACCTGCACTGGTAAACCGGTAACACTGTGCCGGCCACTAATTTCCATCTTTTCCATTTTTGCCAGCGGCAAGGCCGATCCTATCTTTATCTTTATCTGCTCTGCAGTCGCATCCCCTACCACCACCGAGTGTTTTTTGCGCATGTATCTGGCTATTGCTTCGTCGATTTTGTTCCCCGCCACTCGCACACTCTTGCTCACCACCACTCCGCCAAGAGAAATTATTGCTCCCTCAGCTGTCCCCCCACCCATATCCACAATCATGTTTCCCGACGGCTCCATTATCGGTACCCCTGCTCCAATAGCAGCAGCCACAGGCTCGTTAATTAAATATGCTTTGCGCGCACCAGCTGCCAGTGTGGCGTCCACCACCGCCCTTCTCTCAACCTGGGTTACCCCCACAGGCACACTTATCAAAACTTCGGGCCTAAAAAAGGGGTTCAGCGCCCCAACTCGTTTCAAGAAGTACATCAGCATCGCTTCGGTAACAGCGTAATCGGCAATAACGCCATCGCGCATGGGCCGGCTGGCCTTGATGTTGCCCGGGGTGCGCCCAAGCATTGACTGCGCCTCTTTGCCCACCGCCACCACTTTGGAATTGTTCAGGGATACGGCTACCACAGTAGGCTCTTCCAGAACCACTCCCTCTCCCTGAACATAGACCAACGAGTTTGCGGTCCCCAAGTCAATACCAACCTTTCGCGAAAAAGTCCACTTCACGGCAGAATTGTAGCATGAAAAGGATATAATAAAGGTCGTGTCCACCAGTAGAAGGAAACTAAATCGCCTGCTAATAACGCTTCTTGTCTTCTTTACCTTGGTTATTGGTACGCTAATCGCTGTCAAGTTTGCCAAAGGATACCGCCCAACCCTACGAGGTAAAAACGGGCCTGCCATTTCTGGGACTGGTCTACTTTCTGCCACCTCCTACCCCGAATCAGCCAAGATTTTTATTGACGACCGCCTTTCCGGTGCCACCAACAGCACAATCTACCTCGAACCAGGCGTTTACCAGATCAAAATTACCAAGGAAGGTTATCACCCCTGGGAAAAGCAGTTCCCCATCGCCAAAGAACTTGTCAGCAGTACCGACACCCGCCTATTCCCCTCATTACCAGCCATCGCCCCGATCACCTACTCTGGTATTCAACAAGCCATAATCAGCCCTGACGGCACCAAAATATTGTATGTTACCAGCTCTGCCACCCTAAAAGAGAACAATGGCCTCTATGTTATTTCGCTCAATAGTGGCCTAAGTAGTACGATCCTGAACAACTCCATCACCCAAATTGCCACCCTGGCTGACTATGATTACACCAAGTTTCACTTTCTCTGGTCACCAAACTCTAGTGAGATACTTGCCTATCTTACGAGCGACAGTGGTACCATCGCATCTTCCCACCTACTCAACCCCCGCACTCTCAACAAAAATAAGGACCTGACCGATATTACTATCAAGCTAGCGACGATTGTCGACCGCTACGAAGAAGAAATTTCTCTCAATCGCTCCACTTCATATCGATTATTACCCGATTTTATGGTCAAAATCGCCAGTGAAAGTGCTACCAATATCTTTACCTCGCCGGACCAAGAGAAACTACTCTATACCATAACGAAGGATATCAAACTACCAGAGAACCACCTCAAAAACCAGTTACCTTCACTTAATCCTACTAGTGAAACCCGCGACCTGATCACTGGATCTACCTATGTCTACGATTTGAAAGAAGGGACCAATTACCTAATCAAAAGTAACCAGACATCTTCGCCTACCCCAACCACCAAGTACTCTAGTAAAAAAACCAAAGCGCCTATTGCGATAGAAACTGTCTCAATATCTGACAAACTTGACCAAATAGGCAGAATCACCAACCCAGTTCGTTCACCAGCAAATTTAATCTGGTACCCCACCTCTCGCCATCTGTTTGACATTTCATCGGACCAAATTCAGGTCGTTGAATACGATGGTAACAACCGCACTACCATATTCAAAACTAATGTTATTGATAATTTTGCCATTCCCTCGCCAGACGGCCACCGATTGATAGTCCTCACTAACCTCAACCAAGGCCAAACCCCCTCCAATCTTTTTGCTATCGACTTGAAGTAACAAGCTAACCCCCTTAGTCAGCTTGACACCGACTAAAAATGATCTATAATCCCGGGCAATTAGGTCGATATATACACGAAAGCTGGTACATAATTTCTCAATCATGCAAAAAAAGAAGAAATACAAACAGAAGAAACACTTAGTGACCCCCACTGGCAAGCGAGACCCTTGGAGTATCTTCCTCCTGGAAGAGTCACTACACCTATGAGTGGTACAGAAGGAGATGTGAGACAAATTTTCACACATAAAGTCAATTTGATGGCATTTAAGGGCGACATTACTATCAATACGCTAGCAGTTGGCATTGTCAACGGTACAAATATACGATTTATCTCCGTAGAATGGGGGGAATCAGGAAGCGGAGTTAGATCAAACCGGTATTTCTTCAAAGACGATCAGCCCGACGGTTGCTATATTGATTATGATAATAGAACAGGTCTTACAAATAGATCTACTGTTGTATCTCCACAAATGATGCACTATTTTTCTGCGCTAGCAAAAGCCGTGCCCCAAGCATCAGCAAGCTTAAATAGATGTGTCGAGATACTAGCGCGGCCCGGGCCCGAGTTTGCGGTGACTAGCTCAGAAACCTTAACGTTTTTGGCACAACACACATCTACAATGGCAGCTTTTTTCGCTTATTCACCGCAATTATTGCATTCAAACTTCCTTGAGGACTTACATGAACAGGACGAAACCTACTTAAATCAATTTGAAAACATGATCGCCCACGAATTGGGGCCAATATCCCATGAACGCTATTTGCAAATTATAGAATTAATTAAAGAACACGCTCCCTCGAGTACATCGGCCACGATGGCAA
>CAZARR010000032.1:0-7626 GCA_964487665.1 uncultured Pseudomonadales bacterium | reverse complement strand
CAAGCACAGCTTGAATTAGAGTAAACCGGCTGCGTAAGCTGCCGGTATTTCATAGAGGTTAACCATGATAAGAACCACATCCATCTTTTGGTATCCATTCCGCCAACGATGTCAGTGGGGAATGTCGTCGGAACTATTAAACAAAACACAGCTAGAGAACTGAAGAAAAAATTCCCATTTCTAAGACAGGTCTACTGGAGGTCAGATGGTATCTGGTCAGATGGCTACTTTGTTTCCAGTGTAGGCATCAATGAGACAATCACACAGAAATATAGCAACCTCAAAACCAGATGTCAGATTTTGTAGTCGAAGGTTCTGTTAGTGACTGAGGCTAGAAAGTCTCGTTCGATTTCTGGGAATGGGTACTGGTGTCGGTTGGATATCTTACTCTTGGCGTACTGCCAAACATGTTCAATGGGATTGTGGGTGGGGGCATAGGGTGGGAAGTTAATTAGATGTAATCTCTCAAGGGCCTTGTCTTTAGAAAGATTAGATCTGAGTAGTTTTCCTTTGTGCCGTGGTCAAGGATTTAAAGTCAGGGTAGTTTCGATTGGCAATTTGATCTTTACTATATTTCCAAACCTTCTCTTGGGGGTTGGTGTCTGGAGCGTAGGGAGGAAAATTAACTAAATGAAATGAGGCCAGAGGTTTATCTTTACCCAAACTGGCTTTGATTAGCTTGCCTCGGTGCCAGGGGGCATTGTCCCAAATTAAACAAATCTTCTTACCTTGACACTTTTTCTCAACTCTTTTGAGGACACGAGTTTCGCACTTAGTTAATTTCTAGTAGACTCCTAATGTTAGTAATTACTGCCCACATTATGAGTAAATCAAAATGTTCTAAAGACCTGTATTGTTCTTTTTTATCAGTTACTTCCCAAAGATATTCGGCTTTATCTTTATCGGAAGTATCTCCCACTGAGTTATCACATGATGCTAGTGCCCCGCTGGTTATCAGAAACTCACTGTCAACCCAAACATATTTGGTTAGCAGCTAAAGAAATAGTGTTGTCATCGGGATCAGGAGTATTAGTGGCTGATGAATCAGTTATTGATAAATCTCGGAGTGATAAAGTTGATTTAGTTAAATGGCAATATTCTGGTAATCGTCACAATATTATCAAAGGGATTGGAGTACTTAATTTTCTTTGGGTAACCGATGAAGATGTTTGTCCAGTTGATTACCGAATTTGGGAACCAGTTGAAGATGGGAAAACTAAAAATGATCATTTCCGTGATCAAATTAAGGCTGCCAAGGAAAGAGGATTAAGCCCAGAAGCTGTCTTAGCTGATAGTTGGTATTCTAGCCTTGATAATTTAAAGTGTGTTCGTTCTTATGGATGGAATTGGGTCATGGGTCTTAAGAAAAATCGGATTGTTAATCGAGGTGAACAATTGGACAAACTTTTCATTCCCGAAGATGGAATAGTTGTTCATCTTCGTGGCTATGGCAATATTAAAGTCTTCCGGTTTGTGGCTAAAAATGGTCGCACGGATTATCTGGCAACGAGTATCTTAACTGTTACCAGAGATAAAATGAAAACTTACTGGCAAGAGCGATGGCAAATCGAAGTCTACCATCGAGAGTTAAAACAAACCTGCGGATTTGAACGTTGTCAGGCTCGCACGAGTCGGGCGCAAAGAAATCACATTACCCTCTCGATATTGAGTTGGATTAAACAAGCTCAGATCAGAAGACGCTTTCATTTGAAGTTAGCGCGGGTGAGGAGTGTAGCAACTGGGGCTAAAGATCGAGAGGGCTCGCGAGAGTGGTCGGTTGAGGCCTTGAGCTCTGTGGGGCTCTGGCTCGCCCGATGGCGTCTCCGTAAAGTGCTTGAATGGATCTTGACGTCTGTTCTGTTATTCCCTGGACTGAAAATCGGAGAAGCCGGCTCGGTAGACTCATCCTAACATCGGCTATTGATACTATTTTATCTATACTATCTTGCACTGAAGCTAAGGCTGGCTCCCTTAATGCTTGCGCAAGAGAGAGCGGGTGTAAGTCTATAGGAAGAGGGGGTGTGGCCTCCGAATTTTGGCTAGTGGGAATGTTCACGACCTCATCGGTGGGAGATGGGCGGAAATATAATCTTTGATCGGAAAAGTTATCTGCGAGCTCTAGAACTGCGTCACCAGGTTGGCCTTGTTGGGAGGGGACGACGCTCAGAGCAACCCGTCTTTTGATATAAGTGCCATCCTCATCATTATTGCGCACCTGGTCTTCAAGAGGAATGTCTATAAGAACGATCCTAATATCGCGATCTGATAACCCAGCCGTTCTGGCCTGGGAAACTATTGGTTCAAGCGATCTGAAGACAAACGGAATAAATTTTTCTGTGGTGGCGAGGATTTCTCCTATGCGGTGGCCTGCCTCGGCTTCGATTCCCTCGCGGATCTCTTCTCGAGGTCTTAGAAGTGGGCTAAGGGACCTGAGTCCGTCTTCTATTATCCTGATCCACGGTTTAAATTCAGCAGGTGGTTTTATATAACCCTCATCGTCTAACGGGGGGGCGCATCTACTTCAGTCGCAAATTCCTGCGGTCCTCCGGAACTTGGCCCAAACGTTTCAGGCCATGGTGTATCTGTTGCCATAATTTAATTGTAACACATGAAGAGTTTGTGTCAATGGTGTTTTGTTATATTGTTATTTGTTTTGTTATTGTTACGACTTTCGCACTTTAGTTTCTCATTTCTAACGCCAGTTGGTATTTAATAGCTGGTTTAATGGTATTCCACTTTTGTTGGTAGAGAGTAATTTGTTCTCGACTTCGTCTTGTGGCTAGTTGTATCCAGGCCAATACCGAGAGACAGATATGATTTCTTTGAGCTCGTCCGTTGATTTTCGGCAGTAAGCAATATATCTGATCATATTTTTATTTGTTCTTTGAGGAGCGTTAGCTCCTGTCTTTCTTTTTAAGAAAGACAAATTTTTGCGTTTTTCTTTTCTTTATTTATATTTCCGGCGGCTTTTTTGCAAATATAAACAGGGCTTTGGGGCGCTCGCTGCGGGAGCGGGCGCAGCGAGCGCTCTTCTCGATTCGCCTTCTTCTCCAAAACTGTGGACTCTTTACGAAAAAATTCGGACTTTATTTCAAAGGTAGCGCGGCGAGTGCCCCCACCCACTCGCCGCGCCATCTAACGCTCGGCCTTCGGCCTCGTAAAAAGTCGGCTCGGACATACTTAAAAATCAATTGATTTTTAAGTGCAAAAGAAAAACGCAAAAATATTAAAGAACAATGCTTAAAACTTTAAAGGCGCAACCGGTGGAACCAACAAAGAATTGCTTCTCGTTGCCCGATTGCGCCATCAAAAAAGCAATTCCCTAAATGTTGGTTCCAACAATAATATACCAAAATAAGAGGAGGAAAAACAAGCGGTTTTCGATACTTGAGATTATAAAATATGATATACTTTCATCTAGAGGTTTAAATGCAAAATCAGATAAATATGGGTGATAGAAATACTCAACAGATCGGCCAAAACCCAAATAATCAACCTGTCCAGGTTCCAGAAAAACCCAAAATAAATTACAAGATAATTGGTGGTGTAATTTTGGCCTGTCTAATTATCTTTGGATTTGGCGGATACTATTTGGGGAAACAGTATTCTGGCAATAAATTGGTAACAGAATCAAATCTGATGCCAACTCCTTCATCTACACCGTCCCAAATTTCTGATCAAACAGCAAATTGGACTGGTTACGATATTACAACAGAACCTTTGTTAGGTTATGTTGATTATACAGTTAAAGTACCTTCATCTTGGAAACGAATCGAACATTCATCTAATTTTCAAGACACAGAGACATTTCAGAATGCTTATGACCAATTTACCTATAAATTGGTCATTCATCAAGAGAAAAATTATAATTCACAAACGGGTAAAGCCTATACCACCCTCAAAGAGCTGACTGGTTTTCCATACGATGTCGATACACTGCTGGTAGATGGACAACAAGCTGCCAGAGTGTTGCCTCGCGCGGGTTCGGAATCCATTTATAAAGCGTTATTTTTCTCTAAGGATACTAAATTAGTTTTCAGTATAGAGCTTGAGACGCCTAGAGATGGTTCAAAAATAAAAGAAGGAGAAGAATTATTTAGCCAAATACTTTCAACCTTTAAGTTTACCAATAAAGTTGTATCGGAAGTTAGTCCAACCGTCATAACCCAAAATTATCCGAAACCAGCCTCCTGGAAATCAGTAAATATCCCTAATCATGGAATTTCAATCTGTCTTCCTCCCAAATGGGAGGCAAACGAATGGGGGTACACTGTTTTTAATCGCGATCCGGCATATAGACCCGACGTGCTGTGGATCAACAAGTTTGATTATAAAGGCGGTTCAAGAAGGGATGAATATATATTAATGAAGGTGCAGTATGAATATGAACCTGAAAAGCTCAAAAATGAAACAAAAGTTAATGAACTTACAATTAACGGGAGGTCAGTACTAAAAATAGCAATTCCATCATTTCCTGAAGCCTTGGTATTTATACTTAATAACAAGTTGTACGAAGTACAACTAGCTTCGTGGAATCTAGTAAATGACTCACAAGCAGCATTTTTAAAGGACGTTTATACGGTAGTCGGCTGTGTTAAACCCTTATAAATTCTTTTTGCGAAGCAAAAAGAAAAATCGCGCGCGCGAAACATAAGCGAGGCCGAAGGCCGAGCGTTAGATGGCGCGGCGAGTGGGTGGGGGCACTCGCCGCGCTACCTTTGAAATAAAGTCCGAATTTTTTCGTAAAGAGTCCACATAAATGTCAGGAAGAATAGAAAATAATCAGTGGGGTGTGGTCAGAAGGTACCTTCAAGGGGTGCCGATTGGCTTGATGGATTTGGATAGTGGTTATAGCGTACCTGGAGCAGAGCATATATTAAATAGGTTGGGAGTTGAGACAAAACCACAACAAAGGCCATTAACGCCCGTAAGTTTGAGATCTGCAGCGCTGAATTTGAGTGTTAGTGATGGGCGTTCTGTGAGCGAAGTTGCCAGATTGTTGGGGCTATCTTTGTCGACTTGCCATAGGATATTTGCTGACTCGGAGGGATTTCGGGCTCCTGCGCAAGGTGTTGCATTGATAGTGATGGACCAAGATGGAAGAATCTTGGTTCACGAAGAAAAATATCCGAACTGGCTGGCTAGACACGGGTACCTATCTATTCAAATGACTTGGCAAGGGAAAAGAGAGCCACTGGATGGTACCGTTAGGCGTTTGATTCAAGATGAAATTTTCGGAATTTCTTGTATTGGTCTTGACCTTGGTCGTCTAATAACGAGAGTACGTGAGATTGAGGTGAAGATGGTACTAGCAAACGTTCGAATCAGCTTGGTGGTAGTGGAGATGACTGATAACGGTTTGGCAACGCCAATGCTTAGCGAGAAAGTGGCTAATATCAGGTGGGAAGATCCATTGGTTTTTACGGGTAAGAGTGGTTTACGTCCTGGGGTGGCTGAAATGGTTAAGTTAGCGGTGTTGAATCAACCGGTTGAATTGGCGCGTTTGAGTGGGGAATTGGTCGGAGTCTCTGATCTGAACGTGCAATTTTTGACAGCCAGCGGGACCTTGAATAATGTTCCGTGGCTATAAGGATGATAGAATTTGTCTGATGAACCGTGGATTTTGGGGAAACATGGAACTTCCGATAATAGGGTTAGCGCCGATGGATGGTGTGACAGATGCGCCAATGCGTTATATTAACGCAAAGTTTGGACATCCGGGGGTAATTTTTACTGAATTTGTGAGTGCTGAGGCCGTGTGCCGGTTGGGATCGAAAAAGACTAAATCGCTAGAAAAGTTAATTGAAAAAGATTTACGATTTGATGAAACTGAGAGACCGATTGTAGCGCAATTATTCGGTAAGGATCCGCAGTCATTCCTGGTGGCAGCGATGAAAATTGTCGAGCTGGGTTTCGATGGGGTGGATATTAATATGGGTTGTCCGGCAAAAAAGGTGGCTGATAGAGGAGCAGGTGCAGGTCTGATAAAAAATCACATATTGGCGAGGGAAATAATCGAAGCGACGAAGCAGGGGGTAGAGGGCAAAATTCCCGTGAGTGTGAAGACGAGAATAGGTTACGAAAAGGCGGAGGTGGAAAGCTGGATCGACTTTTTGGCAAAGCAAGATTTGGCAACGATTTCAATTCATGGAAGAACATATCGACAGCAATATCAAGGGCTGGCTGATTGGTCTGAAATTGGCAGGGCTGTGGAAATCATTCGGGGGATTTCGGAAAAAACGATTGTTTTGGGTAACGGGGATGTTAAGAGTACACAGGATGCGAAGGCTAAAGTGATGGAGTTTGGTATTGATGGGGTGTTGATTGGGCGAGCAGCTTTGGGAAACCCATGGGTGTTTACGGGCGAGGATGTTAGCCTAGAAATTAAATTAAAAGTAGCCGTTGAACATGCAAAAAAGTTTGAAGAACTGTTTGGTGAGAACAATTTTTTTGCAATGCGCAAACATTTGGCTTGGTATGCAAAAGGGTTTGCTGGGGCAAGCGATTTGCGACAACAACTCGTTTTGTGCAGCAGTGCAGTTGAAGCTAAAAAGATCGTCGATAAGTTTCTTTTGAGTGCTAGAATAGGCGCAGGCCTTGGTTAGTTAGGTACCTCTGCCCCCCCACTAACGCGGGCACACACCCCGACGAAGAGTCGGGGTTTTGGTATGGTAAGCTATTTAAATATGGTGAGAAAAGTAAACAAGGCAGTAATTACTGCGGCAGGATTGGGGACAAGGTTTTTACCAGCAACCAAGAATTTACCGAAGGAAATGTTGCCTGTGGTCGACACGCCAATTGTTCATTATATTGTTGAGGAATGTGTTGAAGCCGGTATTGAGGAAATAATTATTGTAATTCGGCCGGGGAACGAAGCGGTGATGAATCACTTTACCAGGTCGCGTGAGTTAGAGAAGTATCTGAAGCAAACCGGAAAAGAAAAGCAACTTGAGAAGTATTTGGACACTGTCAACAAAGCAAACTTTTACTTTGTGCATCAAAAGGCTGATTTGCCATATGGGAATGGTAGCCCGATCTTGACGGTGAAAAATCTGGTTAGCGACGGTCCGTTTGTGGTTTGCTGGGGTGACGATCTGGTGCTAACCAGGCCGGGGGTAAAAAGTGCGGTTACCCAGGTGGTAGAGGCTTTTGGTCAGAGGGAAGATGCCTACGGAATGATTGCTGTTACGGAAGTGCCAAAGGAAGAGGTTGGCCGTTATGGGATCGTAGAGACTGTTGACGGGAGCGATCAAGGAAGAATAAAAAGCATCATCGAGAAACCAACGCCAGAGCAGGTAACATCTAACTTGGCTGAGTTTGGGAGGTTCGTGCTGACGCCGGATATCTTTGATTATCTGAAACCCGAAAGTACAGGTAAAGACGGGGAACTGTGGTTGATTGATTCTATTGATAGGTTGCTTCATGACAAGCCCGTTTATGCACAATTGATTGATGGGGAGTTTTTGACTACTGGAGATCCACTGAGGTTTTTGAAGGCCAGTTTCAAGTTTGCCATGCAAAGGGAAGACCTGAGGCCAGGGTTAGAGGATTTCTTGAAAAAAGAGATGGGGGTATAATGCCTCGCGCCTATCCACCGGCATGTAATGCCGGGGCAGGAAAGCGTTT
>CAZARR010000031.1:0-8045 GCA_964487665.1 uncultured Pseudomonadales bacterium | reverse complement strand
CACTCAGGCTGGGATTCACGGCAAGATCGGCCAATTTATAGAAGGAGGCCAGTTCCGATACGGACATTCCCGGCAAACACAGCACTTCGTTACCCAAGTTGTTGATGACCAGGAAATCTGCAATCTCTCGAATATTTCCGGGGGTTCCGGTAAGAACAAGCTTGTGGGGAATAAATTTCCTCCTCACCAAAAAACTGTATGCCCGTAACAATGTAAGTACGTTCTTATTGGGCCTGAATTGGCTCGCATAAAAAATAAACGGAAAATCTGCATTTCCAAAGGAATGCAAATAGGGTGAGCCAGATCGATGGAAGAGCTGTTTCACTAGGGTTTGGCAATAACGCCTTGATGTTTCCTCTGATCTCTCAAAGCCGGAAATGGTGATCCAACGATCAAGAACGCTCGGTGCGTGCGGAATAACAGCGACATTGGATGAGAGCACTCCATATCGTCCAACGGCCGTCTCCCACTTGATGTGGTTGCTGTAGGTCACGACATAGTGCGCAGAACGAATTGAAGCCTGCACATTCTCAAACGCTTCAAATAACCTTAGCCCACCCAAACCAGTAAAACCGACTGGAAACTCCTCCAGCACGACATCAGGCAAACACAACAATCGAGGCGCCTGAATCGCGTTGAACTCAGGCCAAAATGCGGCTGGGGAATACCAAGCTCGCACGTCATTCATAGCCTCAATCAGGCGTTGCATTCGCCGCGCCTCAACGGCGTGCATAAGTCGAAAAAGCCGGTACACCCAGAGCGAATCCTTGGGTTGAGGCTTAGCGCCCACCCAATCCAGCGCCCTAAGCACTTTGGGGAAATGTCGAGCAATGAGTCCGCGCAACCCACCCGGCGAATATCGCCCCTTGAGCTGAACATTCTTTGCCAATTGCACCAGCATTAAAGCCAAGCCAACGAGCATCGCAAGCGGGACAAGCGCTATCGAAAGTAGTAACAGTGGGGAAAATTGAATAAAAAACCAAACAAAAGATAGCGGCCCATTGACGCTAACCAATTGCTGGGCAGAGTATCGATACACCCCCTTGATCTTTTTACTCCAGCCCTGAATCCTTTGTAGCCAACGCGAAGGGCGCCCGATTCGCCTCTTCTTTGTAAAGGACTCAAATAGTCGATAGGCGCGAAGAATATAGGGCTCGCTGACTGGTCCTTCAATCGTGAAATTACGTTCAGGAACTTGCTCGCTCTTTAAGAGTTGCGTCAACGTTTCCCTCGACCAACTCGGGCACACGATTACGAACTCGACATCCTCCTCGTGGGAAGCCCCTTTCAATAAGGACGCGAGATAGCGCCCCAGGCCTTCGCCGCGCAAATCAACCGTAGGTGGGTAGGCGAGATAGATTCCGTATTTCCTTAGAGACACCGGCGTACCTCGCTCCAGTAGGCGCTGGCAAGCTGCTCGATGTTCTGTTCCGCCAATTTTTCTGGTGACGGCAGGCATCCCCGTCTCACTGCCGTCTCTACTTCCATCGTCTTGAGTTCTCTCGCCATGTCTTCAGGCGAATCCGCATCCATCCAGCTCAAAGCCAACGAAAATTGCTGGTCAATTTCTCGCATCGCCGGGTAATCGCTGGATAACGCAGGGACGCCCAACCACGCTGCTTCAATCACCGAAAAGGTTCCATTGTCGATACGCCCTGCGTGCCATAGAAATTTGGACGATTCCAACAGTCTCTTGTACTCTGAATCTGGCAAGTCACCTTTCCAAAGTACGCGCTCTCGCAGTACATGGCTGCGCTCAACAACATCGGCAGCGGCTTTTAAGTGCGAGAGATCCCCGCTGAGCAAGTTCTTAGACCCAACGCCGGTAACGTAGCAATCCAGTACCCCATCGAGCTCCTCAAAATAGATTCGCAGTGCCTCAAGGGCGTTGTGGTGGTTTTTGTGAGGTGCCGCATTGGTTGTCCAGACAAAATAGGGCGATGTAGCTAAACCGCCAACCGTGTTTCTCCGAGACTGAAAAATGGGGGCGAGCATAGGCACTTTCCTCACTTTTCTTGGCTCCACACCGGTATAGGCGAGAACGTCACCATACGTAAATTTGGTGGTAGTCAAAACCAGGTCGGCAGCTCTCGCCGCATTGATAAAAGGTTGATCGGCGCCATGGGGCAAAATATGCTCGTAGCGCTGCAAACAATCGTAGATCATCATCACCCGTGGCTTTATCGGCAGAACGGGTGCAACAAGCCGGTCAGAAACAAAAAGCCAGACATCACAATCCTGCAATTGGCAGATACCGTCATCGGGTACAACGTAATGTGGCGCAGTCGGCTCCCACCCATCATGACCTGCATATCGCATCGCATGCCTCGCCTGTTCTCGCGTTAGTGTTCGCCAGACGAATGGGCGGCGCTTAATCTCCCTCGGCAACGCCGAGAAGTCACTTTCCGGATATGCCTTTGCATCGTCGGGGTGAAGAAAAACCACATCTACCCCTTCGCCATACTGCTGACTTCCGACATACAACGCTTGGGCCAACAGCTGTGCGCCACGCAACGTTCCTCCGCGATAGGCGATCGGCAAAATCACCGCAATCCGCTTCCGTCGTAGCGGAATCGCTTGGCATCGAGCCCCACTCTCCCTGCGTGAAAGGGCTAGCTCATCAACTATTCGGGCAAATCCTTCCCGCCAAGCCGGCTCGCATCGCTCAGGCTTCATCGCCTCAAGCAACAATGGCTGGGTATCACGAATGCGCTGAATCAGACGGGCGTCCCCATTCAATATCCGCTGAATTTTGGAACGCGCTTCCTTCACCGTCTTGCAGCGCCCGGGCAAGTCAATGCCCCCCATGCGATCCAGCATACCTCCAGCCATAAACACCAATGGCATCCCCGCTCGAATTGCTTCAAAAGGGTGGTAGTGGATGTGGTTGGGTTCTTGGCTGTGATAGAACATCAAGCGACTCTGAACCATATTGCGTGCGTGAACGTCGTCAGCCACAAAGCCAAGGACATTAGGATCATCTACTTTAATGGGTTGGGCGCCGCCGATACGATATTCATGCCCCGCAAAATCTCGCTTAAACCTCTCGTAAACGCCTTTGAAGTAAGGGGATGTGTTTATCCGGGGGCAAACGAAATAGATACACCGATCCTCACCCTGCCATTGATCCTTCAGCGCCGCATTTTTCAGCCCTACAGGAAGAAATAGTGCCCGAGACGAAAGTATTGAATCCTCTTGATCAGCAAGATGCTC
This sequence comes from uncultured Pseudomonadales bacterium, assembly GCA_964487665.1. Lineage (GTDB taxonomy): Bacteria > Patescibacteriota > Microgenomatia > UBA1400 > MFAQ01 > CAZARR01. The sequence goes on along the minus strand of CAZARR010000031.1, from coordinate 4,832 downwards.
ATATCCAATACCAAAGAAAAAACGCCGCCCACAATTCTTTATAGCGGAAACCAGCCCTTCCCCGCCAAAGTCTCTCATTAGGTCCGAGTACCTAAGTGTAGAGGGAAGCCCAAATGGGCGAAGCACGATGGCACCGTGAAAGCTGCGACAAACTTCTAAGATTTGGTCTGGGAAGAAGGCTAGAAAAACGACATCAAAATGCTTATTGGCAACCTGCCATGCCTCCTCTGATGGCTTTCCATACCAATCCTGAGAGTTCAAAAGTGCTAGCTCGCCATGAGATAACTTGAGCGAACTATCGTACTCAAACGTCACGGTCGCAGATAGATTCCCCTCATCATATGGAAAACACTTTGGCAGAAAGATTTCAGCAACACCACACTTTCTGAATTGCTCTAATTCAAAATTTCTGAAGGTCGTGTGGTTAATCAACCACATTACGCGTAACGGGTTCCCCATTTCTTTAGACCAACCCATTCACTGTTTTGTACTCCTTAACTGCAAGTGCAACTTGACCATCAAAAACAATCTCCCCGTGATGAAATACTAAGCCCCGCTGGCAAAGACTCTGCAACGCACCAAAGTCGTGGGAGGCCAGCACGAGAATGTCTGCCTGGTCGATCAGTTGTTTGATGCGGTCTTTTGCCTTCGCCATGAAGTTTGCATCACCCGCACCAATCACTTCATCCAGTAGGAGGATATCGCCCCCCACGGCCGTAGAAATGGCAAAGGCTAGCCGTACCTGCATGCCTGCGGAATAGGTTTTGATTGGGTAGTCGATAAACTCACCCAGCCCGGCAAAGTCGACGATCTCCGCTTCTCGTGATCGCATGAAATCTGGTGTCAAGCCGAGCAGCAAACCTCGGTAAAGAATGTTTTCACGCCCGGTGGCATCTGGCTCGAAACCCAGGCTCAGATCAAAAAGTGAACGCACTTCGCCATCAACACGAAGCTGCCCGCTAGAAATCGGGTAGAGCCCGGCAACGGTCTTGAGGAACGTGCTCTTCCCTGCGCCGTTGTGGCCGAGCAAGCCAACACGCTCTCCGCCGCGAATCTCCAGCGAGATGTCTTTTAAGGCGTGAACATCTTTGACCTCGTTGGCGCCAGGTTTCCGCCCAACCGACTTTGCCAGTAGGGCCTTCAAGGACCGTTCCTTGAAGGCAACCGACGCGTAATGCAGATTGACGCTTTGCAGCGATATGTAAGGCTGCGTCATAGATAAAAGATGACCTTGGGTTCTGCCTGACGCCCAATCATCCAGGCAAGCAGGCTTATGACTATCGCTGTGGCAATGGATACGCCGTAGTTGGCGAGTGAAGGAAACGTGCCCTCCAATAATGGAGCCCTGATGAGTTGCAGCACGTGATAGATCGGGTTGAAATCAATCAGAACATCCATCCCCCCTTGCCGAAACATCTTTGCCTCAAAGTACACCGGGGAAACGAACCACAGCCCTTGCATTAGCAAGCCTGTGGCGTGGGGCAGATCGCGAAAGCGTGCTCCTAGATAGGCAAGCAAGGTCGCCAAAGGCCATGCAATCATGGCAAGGACAGGGAACACAGTGAGCGTTGCCAGCCACGCCCAACCGATGTGCTGTGGAAGCACCACCGCACTCCAGACAAACAGCACTGTGCTGGCCAGCAACAAGACGATAAGGTTGCCTAATACGTTACGCAGCGTATAGATGGCCAAGGGGTGACGACATTGCTTGATGTAGGCATCCGCTTGAACGAAGGAAAGCGAGCCCCCCGTTACCGTCGCGGTAATGAAATCCCATACGATGATTCCGGAAAGGATGTACGGGGCATAAGTGATGATGCTGGTGTGAAAGAGCCGACTAAAGACAATCGAGAGCAATACCGTCATGCCCAGGGGCTGAACAATCGACCAGGCGGCGCCAAGAAAAGAACGGCGCCAACGCGAACGAAGATCGGATAGGGCAAGGTGCACCCAGAAATACCGGGCTCCCCATACTCCCCTGAGATACGGCCCGATCTTCATATGCGAGGGAACGCCTGACAACACGGCTGTCACGCCACTGCTCCGTGGTTGAAGTAATCGCGCACCAGACCAGCTATCCGGGAGATGTCACCTTCAGTCAGCCCTGGATAGCTCGGCAGATTAATGCCTCGCTGACTCAGGCTCTCGGCTATAGGAAAACTTCCTTCAAAGTGACAATGCGGCATCGAGTGCGCTGGTGGGAACAACGGCCTAGTTTCAACCTGGTTTTGCTTGAGATGATCTCTCAGTGGCTTTTGGTCAGCCGGCTGATCGACAACGAGAGAGCACATCCAATAGGAATGGAGCGTTTGCTCCTGCTCACCGTGGCAGCACAGCGGTAATCCTGCCAACTTTGCCGAGTACCACGCTGCGATCTGCCGCTTCTTGGCAAGAATGGCGTCCGCCTGTTCCAGTTGCGCCAACCCTATGGCCGCGCAGATGTTGGTCATCCGATAGTTGTAGGCAAGTACGTCATGCCAATATTCGCGCTGCGCTGACACGCCCTGGTTTTTTAAGTGAAAGGCGCGATCAATCGTGCTTTTCTCTCTGGCGACGACCATACCGCCCTCACCCGTCGTAATGGTTTTGTTGCCAAAGAAGCTAAATGTGGCTGCATCGCCAAAAGTGCCTACGTGTTGCCCTTTGTATCGAGTACCGAAGGCTTCTGCGCAATCTTCGATCAGGAGAAGGTTGCGTTGCTTGCAAATGGATAACAACGTGTCCATTTCACAGGGCGCACCGTAGAGGTGAACGGCCATGACGGCTTTGGTTCTTCGGGTGATTTTTTTTATTACGTCGGCCGGGTCAATTTGCCAAGTCGCCTCTAGCGAGTCGACGTATACCGGCGTTGCGCCAGCTTGCAAAATCGTATTGACCGAGGCCACATAGGTGAGCGTCGGCACAATCACTTCATCGCCAGGACCTATACCCAATGCCATCAGCGCGAGGTGGATAGCCACCGTTCCATTGCAAACGCTGGTGGTGTGTTCAGCTCCAACGTAGTCGGCAAACGCAGATTCAAAGCGGCCAATGAATTCGCCCTTGGAGGAAATCCAGGTCGAGTCGAGGCATTGGTTTACGTATTCTTTTTCTCGACCCGAAAAATACGGTTGATATACAGGAATCATTTCAGCCGGCCCGCCCATCACTCGTGATAGTTGAAGTATTTGAAGCCATGTTGCTTAACCAGCTCATCACGCTGAGCATCCTTGAGATCAGAGTTGATCATTTCGGACACCAGTTCTCGGAAGCTAGTCGTTGGAATCCATCCAAGCTTTGTTTTCGCCTTAGTGGGGTCGCCTAGCAGCGTTTCCACCTCGGCTGGGCGGAAGTAGCGCGGGTCTACCGCAACGATGCATTTCCCAGTAGCCATGTCGTAGCCCTTCTCTTCTACGCCTTCACCTTCCCAGCGAACTGAAATACCAATTTCGGCAGCCGCCAATTCGACGAACTCCCGTACTGAATGCTGTTCGCCGGTGGCGATGACGTAATCCTCCGGCGTTTCTTGCTGGAGCATCAGCCACTGCATTTCAACGTAGTCGCGGGCGTGCCCCCAATCCCGCAGGGCATTGAGATTGCCCAAATAGAGACGTTCTTGGAGGCCCAGCTTGATGCGCGCGAGTGCGCGCGTAATCTTGCGGGTCACAAATGTTTCGCCACGAACGGGCGACTCGTGGTTAAAGAGAATTCCGTTACAGGCGTAAATCCCATAAGCCTCACGATAGTTCACCGTAATCCAGTAGGCATACATCTTTGCTACGGCATATGGGGAACGGGGATAGAACGGTGTGGTCTCCTTTTGAGGGATTTCTTGAACGAGGCCGTACAACTCAGACGTCGACGCCTGATAGAAACGGGTTTTCTTTTCGAGGCCCGCAATGCGGATTGCTTCCAGTAGCCGAAGCGTACCAAGCGCATCCGAATTAGCCGTGTATTCAGGCTCTTCAAACGAAACCGCAACGTGGCTTTGTGCGGCGAGGTTATAGATTTCGTCAGGTTGGACTTGCTGCACGATACGAATAAGACTTGAAGAGTCCGTCAAGTCACCATAGTGAAGCGTCAGGTCATAGCCTACGTTGTGGGGGTCGTGATAGAGGTGATCGATACGGTCTGTATTGAAGAGAGATGCCCGTCTGCGAATACCGTGAACTTCATAGCCTTTCGCCAATAGCAACTCAGTGAGATACGCGCCATCTTGTCCAGTAACGCCCGTAATCAATGCAACTTTTTTTCCCAAAATTTGCTCCCGTTATGCAGATATATATGTTTGTTAATTCTTAAGCGCGGCCGTAGTTGTCCTGAAAGCGGACGATATCGTCCTCCCCCAGATATTCGCCACTTTGCACTTCAATCATGACCAAATCCAACACGCCGGGATTCTCTACGCGATGCTTGTGCCCGGAAGGGATGTAGGTAGATTCGTTGGTGCCTACAAAAATATCCTTCTCACCGTTGACCACTCTCGCCATGCCGCTCACGACAATCCAATGCTCACTGCGGTGGTGGTGCATTTGTAGACTAAGGCTGGCGCCAGGTTTGACTTCAATGCGCTTGATCTTGAAACGCGGACCTTCTTCGAGCACGGTGTAGGTGCCCCAGGGGCGGGCCACAGTGCGATGCAGTTTGTAGGCGTCATGCTGACGTGCCTTGAGTTGCGCGACCACTTTCTTTACGTCTTGTGCTTTATCAGGGTGCGCCACCAGCAGCGCATCGGGCGTATCGATGATCATGAGGTTGTCGACCCCCACCGTCGCCACTAGGCGGTCTTCGCTTTGGACGAAGTTGTTTTGGCTATCAACGAAGATGGCTTCGCCGATGGCACGGTTGTTGGT
>CAZARR010000030.1:0-8071 GCA_964487665.1 uncultured Pseudomonadales bacterium | reverse complement strand
GAACTGGCCTCCTTCTATAAATTGGCCGATCTTGCCGTGAATCCCAGCCTGAGTGAAGGCGGTTGCCCTTTCACGTTCACCGAAGCACTCTCGGTCGGTACGCCTGTTGTCATGGCCAACATTCCGGTCACTACGGAAGTTCTGACAGACCCGGAATTGCAACAGGCCACTCTTTTCGATCCTTACGATTGGCGTGATATGGCCGACCGCATCGAATGGGCGCTAAACAATCGCGATCAACTCCTAACGGTTCAACGTCGGACGTACGAGCAGTTGATCAGCCGGACATGGACTGACGTGGCGCGCGAGCATCTGGATATTTTGGATCGAATATCGCAGCAGCCAGTAATTGGTCATGCCTAAGCAGAAGGTGGTCCCGAAAGGCCTCCTGATAATCGGTTTTGGCGGTCATGCGCGTGCGGTCGCTGATGTTGCTTTGGCGAGCGGTGTGGGAAAGCTGATCTTTCTTGATGCCAATGCGAGAGATGGTGAGGCGTTTCTCGGGTTCCCGGTGCTACGGGGATTTACCGATCACCTGCCTTTTGGATGGGCGGTGTTTGCGGCCTCCGGCCGGGCTGATTACCGTCAGACAAGCATTGATCAATGGATGTCGCAAGCGCCTATCGCGACCTTGATTGCGCCGACTGCGACCATTGGTGTTGGAAGCGAAATAGGCCAAGGCTCATTCATCGGCCAGCACGCCCATGTGGGGCCGATGGCCAAGATTGGTAGTGGCTGCATCATCAATACCGGCGCAGTCGTTGAGCACGAGTGTGTGATCGGGGATTTTGCTCACATTTCAGTCAACGCCGTTGTTGCAGGGCGAAGCCGTGTGGGTAGTAATTCAATGATTGGGGCAGGTGCGGTGGTGATTGATGGCGTAACGGTGGGTAGCGGATTAATTGTCGGGGCAGGTGCTACCGTTTGCAAGAATATTGAGATCCCCGGCACATATGTTGGAACGCCAGCAAGGTTGCTCAATCGATGAGTGTTGGTTTGCGAGTCCTACATTTTTATAAGACGTCCTTTCCGGACACGATGGGTGGTGCGGAGCAGGTCATTTTCCAGATCGCTTCTGGAACTGCCGCCCAAGGAATCGAGACGACAATTCTGTCGCTTACCCGTGATCGAAACGCTACGCCGTTGGAGCTAGAGGGCGTAAGCGTCGTTCGGGCTCTTCAGGATTTCGAGTTTGGCTCAAATGCCTTTTCGTGGCGCTCGTTCTTCGCTTTTCGCAAGCTTGCTGCCCGCGCTGATGTCATTCATTTCCATTTCCCCTGGCCGTTTGGCGATCTCGTTTATCTGCTGTCTGGCATTCGCAAACCAGCAATCGTTACATACCACTCAGATATCGTTCGGCAGCAAACCTTGCTGAAAATTTATCGCCCTTTGAAGCGGTGCTTCTTGGGGCGCGTTGATCGTATTGTCGCCACATCGCCCAACTACCTGCGGTCTAGCCAGGTTCTCCAGAAGTACGCAGACAAAGTGAGTGTTATTCCCATTGGCGTGGATAAGGCTCGCTATCCGGCATTCAACCCGTCGCGGGCTGACTATTGGCGCGAATGCCTCGGGGCGAAGCCTTTCTTCCTGTTCGTCGGTGTGTTGCGTTACTACAAGGGGCTGCACTTGCTTATCGAGGCGGTGCGGGATACAGATATTCGAGTTGTGATTGTTGGTGCGGGTCCGATTGAAGCTGAGTTGAAGGAGCAGGCTTTCCGTTGGGGGATGAGCAATGTTCATTTCCTGGGGTTTGTTTCAGACGAAGACAAGGTTGCCCTGCTTCACCTCTGTTACGGGGTGGTTTTCCCATCCCACTTGCGGTCTGAGGCGTTTGGGGTTTCGTTGCTCGAAGGCGCTATGTACGGCAAGCCGATGATCTCCAGCGAGATTGGCACCGGCACGACATTCATCAATATTGCCGACGAAACCGGGTTGGTGGTTCCGCCTAGTGATCCAACTGCATTGAGGGTGGCCATGCAAACTCTACTAAACAATCCGGAGCGTGCAGCTGAATTTGGAAAGAATGCAGAGTCGCGCTATTGGAGTCTATTTACCGCTGAAAAGATGGTGGCTTCTTATCGTGAGCTTTACGAAGGAATAACTAGGCTTGAATAGCCGCCTCCGTCACCGCTATCTATTTAGTGTGGCTATGGCTTCTCTTGTCCGGCCGTCCAGGATGAGAATTGAAGGCCGGTTATTAGGTAGTGATCAGGATTTAATATTTTCTTGTGACTTAATGTCTAGAAGGAGCATATTTCTTGGATACTTCTGTAGTTATCAGTGCAGCAGGAATGGGTAGCCGTCTTGGCCTGAATATTCCTAAGTCGCTGGTTTCTGTTGCAGGGCGATCTATTTTGGATTGGCAACTGACAGATATTTGTCGTGATGTAGAAAAGGTCTGGGTCGTTGTTGGATATATGGCCGATGAGGTGATTGCCTTGGCACGGTCTATTCGCCCGGATATCGGTATATTAGTAAATGAACGATGGGGAACAACTAAAACTGCCGCAAGTTTGTCTATGGGCGCCAGCCGCGTAAGCGGGCGATGCGTTTCTTTGGATGGGGATTTGCTCGTGCATCCTTTCGATTTTAATGAGATGCTGAAGTCGCCGGAAAATCTAGTTGGGGTATGTCCTCCGTCATCAAGTCACCCTGTTTATGTGGCTACAAATAATCAATCTATGTGTCAGGGATTTAGTTACGAAATTCCTAGTGAATGGGAGTGGACTGGCCTCCTTAACTTTGATCCGGCTCAAATTTCTCCTGGTGACGGGAATGTCTATGAGTTAGTAGAGCGAATTCTGCCAGTAAAAATACTTAATGTACGCTGCGTCGAAATAGATACGCCAGAAGATTTAGTCAGGGCGAATCGGGATTGGCAGAGTATCCTGCGAGGGTAAAATGGATAAAAAGAAGATAGATGCATTTTGGAGTGCTCGGACGGATATTAAAGATCCGCGTCTCGCAACAAACTATCGCAAGGATGGCCGATTGGCGTGCGATGTAGCCTTAGTGGAAAAGTTTATAGTGGGGAAGGCTAGGTTGCTTGATCTGGGTGCCGGTACTTGCACGCTTTCACAGCAATTCATCGATAGGGCAGAGAAAATTACGGTCGTTGAGAAATTTTCTTCTTTTCTCGAGCAGGTACCCGAGCACCCAAAGCTTCACAAGATTTGCGCCGATGTATCAGATTTTTTTGTCGATGAAAAGTTCGACATCATACTGCTTTTTGGAGTGGTGAACTTTTTGGATGAAGACGAAGAAGAACGGCTGTATGGGGCGTGCAGTTCTATGCTTGAATCAGGGGGGCACTTTATAGTAAAAAATCAATGCGGAATTGAAGAAGATGTAATAGTGGACTCCTTCTCTGATGAGTTAAAGGCACATTATCACGCCCGCTATCCATCTGTTTCTTCTCAACTCCTTCGTTTATCCAAGTTTTTTAATGTTTCGGTGGTGGATGTCTATTCTTCAGATATTAATCGTTGGGGTAATACTCATTTTTACGCATTTGTCTGCAAGCATTTGGCATGATTTGATGCTGTCATTTTATTTGGAAATAATGTCTTCTACAAGGTGGTAGTTAAAGCTTTGTGCCCTATTCCGTTCTTGGGTTATCAGCTCTTCAATTAAATGGTTGGGTATGGGCTCTCGGTTTGTGTAGCTATGGAAGTATATCGATGGAAAATCGCTGAGCTTCTCCTTTTGGTCTGAAGAAGAAATTCCTTCTTCATCTAAAAGGCAAATTGTGGGGCGCCCCATTAAGTCGGCTTCGGCATGAATGGATGACGCACCGTTGCAGATAATTAAATCTGAATCCAAAATTAATTCGATAGAGCTTGTTCTTGATGGGATAACCTCTACCCCAGCTATTTCTTTTAATTTTCCCTCAATCTCTTCAGCTCCGTCCCATGCGGGTAGCTTTACTTTCATTCCAGGACTTAGCAATGGCAAGAAATAGTCGACTATGCCGTTGATTCCATAGCGCCAACGCAAATGCTCAAGCATACTCACAAATAATGCTATCTTTGGCGATTCTTTCTTTGGTGGGCGCCAATTAGTTGCATTCGCATCCGTGTACTTTATCCAGCCCGACTGGATAACTTTGGTATGCTGACCTAGAGTAGCCTGTAATCCTATGGGTTCTTGGATAGTTAGAATGTAGTCAAATAAATCTAAATAACGGTATTCGTTAAGATTTTTATCTCCAAAAGGAGTAAGGAGGTCGTGTGGAATGTAGATTGAAAGGCTTGGGTTAATGTGTTCAATAATTTCTAAAGGCGACATATAGTTCGGATAATGGGATCGTAATGTAGGCGCAATAACGTCCGCTACCCTTAAGCTGAGATTTGTATGGGCTGATGTTAGATATGCTATTTCACTTCCCTGAAGTTGCATAAGGTGGTTCCGGACGTCACCTTTAAAATGATCAAAATCAATTTCAAGAACATCCCAGCCTTTTAGTCGAAGATATTCACATAGGTCGGCGAGTACATATTCTGAGGCAACGCCTGTAGCAAGAATCTTTCGTTTCATTTTTTTACTCTAGTTGGCTGAAAAAGTTATATCTTTAATGCTGATATGGTTGTCTAGAACTCGAATGCCTAGACATGGCACTCGTTTCAGTTCGCCATTTTCTTCACCAATTAAGCACCTCGCCCCTGAGCCGGCCTGAATTTTATCCTGGTCTACCCGGAACCAAAGGGGTGTTTCATAACAGTCGTGGTGTTCAATAATAAGTTCTTCTGGTACTCGTACGGCTGCTAGTCTTTCCCATTGACCAACATTCACCCAGAGTGAAAGTTGGATGGATTTTCTGTTAATTATCTCCAATAGTGCCAGGTACATATTTGTGTCGCCAGGTCCGGCATAACAGGCAACTAGAGACGCGTGGCCAGTTGCATTTGCTGCCCAACTAAAAGTGCCCCGGATCTCTTGTGAAATAGATGAGTACTTGCCTGTCTTGATTATCGACATTGAGAATTTATCGGGAGCAGATTTAATGCATCCATTTTTTTCTCTGGCAAATTGTGATAGTCCAACGCTGCGCCATAGATCAATATGATTTCCATTAATAGGAGTTCGGCTTGCAACATAAGTGGAAAAATCGCCCTGGAAAGCAGGAGGGGCGGGGGTGCTGCCATGAAAATCAAAACTTCCGTCCGGCAAGCATCCTACTGATGAAAAATCATATGTCTTATCGCTAATGTAGGCAGCTACTTCGTAAAAACCAACTTGATGTAATTGTTTTCGCCAAAAGGGGCTGTCGCACATAAGAAATAGGAGTCGCCGCTTGCAATGCTTGATAAGGGTGTTGGCTAAATATGGGGGCTTGATGATGTCTTCTAATAGCCAAGGCGATATAATTCCTATTTTTAATACATGTTCAGATTTAATATCGCAAATTAAATCTTTTGCTTCATTTAGTTGAATGATTTTTGTTCTTGGGAATATAGTTCTTGCGCCTTCGTTTGTTGTGGGGCAGGTTATTATTAAATCGCATTCTTTCCATGCTTCGTATTTATTGTTAATTTCAGAAAAAATTGAATATAGGTCGCCGGCATCGATTGTTTTGGGGCTTGTTTTTTCGATGAAGTTTGATGGCTTCTTGAGCTCTAATAGCTCAGAATGGATTTTTTCGGTGGTTTTGGTTAGTTGCTGTAACTGCAATTTCAGATCATTGTTTTCAATTTGGGTTGGTGCTTCTTTGTCTGGGACATGCGGCCGCTGACGCTCTTTGGCTTTGATAAAAAATGTATTGGCTATTTTTTTAAGTGGGTGCATGGTTCTAGTCTCACGTCTCAATTTTGTTTGTTAATTGTGGCTTAAGGCAATTCGGGTGATTGGTCTAATCATTAGATATAATTCAGGTAGATTTTTTTCGGCTGGGTTTCTGAACTAAATGCTATCTATTGATCGTTGCTCGTCAAGGGGGCTTTTGTTCACCTGTTAGATGTGAGCTATTGATGGATTCTTGGCGGAATTTAAAATGTGCATTGTGATTCTTTCATATTGGCCTGTCAGACTTATTTACGCTACCCGTTCTTTGAGAGCGATTTCGGGTCTGCCCAGTTCAGTTAATTGGTCGACCGTTTTTCTCTTGAATTCTTCGATGTCGTTTGTAGCTCACGAGGCCTCGTCGATCATCACAAGTTTAAGAGGCTCTCGTTAACACAATTGCCGGGGCGACTCAGCTCTTAGTATTCGAGCAGTTTTAGCAGCGAATACGAAAACTAGGTAATGATTTGGCCGAGCTATCGGACCTGATTCACGCCGTTGATCAGTGCTCGAATCGATGCGCCCACGAGATTGGTGTCGATACCCACCCCAAAGTGCTCCGCGAATCCGTTTCTAACAGTTTCTCCCGCAACAATCTCAATGAAGGCGATAGCTCGTGCGTCCGCGCCTTGTCCGATAGCCCGTTCCTCATATGAGCAAATGCTCGCGAAAATTCCACAGGTGCTCAGCGCATGAACCACAGCGTCAAGCGGGCCATTGCCTTTTCCAGTGAGGGTGATGCGTTTGCCATTCTGCTCTAGAACGAGGCGAATTCCCTGGGCAGTACCATCTTCAAAGAGGTGGTGCTCGATGTAACGCAGCGGCCCTGCACTATTGAGATAGGTGCTGGAGAAGATTTCCCAGAGTCGGAGGGCATCTACCTCGCCACCGGAGGAGTCGGTGTGTTTTTGCACGATGCCGCTGAACTCCACTTGAAGCCGCCTTGGCATGACAATGCCGTAGTGCGCTTCCATCAAATAGGCGATGCCACCTTTGCCGGATTGGCTGTTGATGCGGATGATGGAGTCGTAGGCGCGTCCCACGTCGGCCGGGTCGATGGGGAGATATGGGACCTCCCACACCGCTGATTGTGCTTCTTGCCGATGGGCGAAGCCCTTCTTGATGGCGTCCTGGTGGGAGCCGGAGAACGCGGTGAAGACAAGATCGCCGACGTAGGGGTGGCGCGGGTGAATCGGCAGTTGCGTGCATTCCTCGGCGGTACGGGCGATGGCATTGATGTTGGAGAAGTCGAGTCCGGGATCGATGCCCTGGGTGTAGAGATTCAAGGCCAGCGTCACCAGGTCCACATTGCCGGTGCGCTCGCCATTGCCGAAGAGGCAGCCTTCCACCCGGTCGGCGCCCGCCATCACGGCAAGCTCGGCGGCGGCAACGGCAGTGCCGCGATCATTGTGGGGATGGACACTGAGGATCACGCTGTCGCGCTGCGCCAAGTGGCGGTGCATCCACTCGATCTGATCGGCATAGATGTTGGGCGTGGTGACTTCTACCGTGGCGGGAAGGTTGAGGATGATCTTGCGTTGCAGCGTTGCACCCCAGGCCTCTGTGACCGCATCGCAGATGCCCGTGGCGAAATCGAGCTCGGTGGCGGTGAAGGTTTCAGGGCTGTATTCGAGCACCCATTCCGTTTCAGGGTGCTGATCGGTAAAGCTGCGGATGCGTTGCACCGCCCGCACTGCGAGCTGTATGACTTCGCTCTTGCTCATGCCAAACACCATCTCGCGGAAGGGCCGCGAGGTGGCGTTATAGACGTGAACAATGGCGCGTCGAGCACCAACGAGTGACTGCAAGGTGCGGTCGATCAACTCATCGCGGGCCTGTGTGAGCACTTCGATGGTGACATCGTCAGGGATGTGATTCTGCTCGATCAGGCATCGTACAAAATCAAAATCCGTCTGCGATGCGGCCGGGAAGGCGACTTCGATTTCCTTGAAGCCGATGGCGCAGAGCATTTTGAACATGCGCATCTTGCGCTCTGCATCCATGGGCTCGAAGAGCGCCTGGTTGCCGTCGCGGAGATCGGTACTCATCCAGATCGGGGCGGCCGTGATGGTTCGGTTCGGCCATTGGCGGTCGGCAAGGGCGACCGGCGGAAAGGGGCGGTATTTGGTATTCGGCTGCTTCAACATGATGGGACTCCTAGGCAATGGGTGGACTTCGTCGATGAGGCGTCCAGGCGGCCGTCTGGAACATTTCGTGGGTGCGGTTGCGGTGCGGTCGCTGGCTCAAGGCACGGCAACCGAGTCGCAGTCGTAGTTGAAGTTGGCAGGTCGTA
>CAZARR010000029.1:0-8130 GCA_964487665.1 uncultured Pseudomonadales bacterium | reverse complement strand
ACTACAGAGGTGGTTGCTGTAGTTAAAGAGCAGACGAGAACGCAGGTTGCCTGGTCATTTTTGACCCGAAGAAAGAGCGAATATATAGGTGAGGTGGCAAAAGGACCTAGGGACCAAGCTAAAACACACTTTTTTGTATCAAAACGGGAAGGGGAGAGGGCAAACAAACCCCACCCCCTCAGGTGTAAATTTGCTATGATGAACATACAAAAACAAATGATAAACTTTTCCATCAATGGATTTGGCCGAATTGGAAGATCAGCCACACGAGTTTGGTTAAAAAACTTCACAGACCAACTCAGTTTGACCGCCATAAACACCTCTGGCTCACTCACTGCCTCGGGGTGGGCTTATCTCCTGAAACATGACACAGCCTATGGTCTTTTGGCAGGGAACGTAACGGGGGACGATCTCACCGACCCCAAGGCAGCCTCTCCAGCCAACCCACTTATCGGCTACCTAAACATAGAAAACAACCATGGTCAGTTTCGCATTCCCGTCCTATCCCAACGCGACCCCAAGCTAATCCCCTGGTCAAATTACGCTTCTGATATCGTAATCGAGGCCACCGGAGCTTTTACTACCCGGGAGCTTGCCAGCCAACATCTCCAAGGGGGGGCAAAATATGTTGTCCTCTCGGCCCCAGCCAAAGGCGAGGGTGTCTCTACCGCTGTAATTGGGGTCAACGAGGTCGAGGAGCTTCAGCGAGACAAGCTCAATACGATATCTGTTATTAGTAACGCTTCTTGTACAACCAATTGCGTTGCTCCTGTGGCAGCCATCATGAACCAAAAGATCGGCGTTCGCAAGGCTATGCTCCTTACTATCCACAGCTACACTGACGATCAGAATCTACAGGACAACTCACACAAAGACTTACGTCGCTCCCGGGCCGCTGCAGCCAACATGGTACCCACCTCAACTGGCGCTGCCAAAGCCGCCACCTTGGCAATTCCAGAGCTACGTGGACTGTTTGATGGTCTTGCCATTCGAGTTCCTGTGATTACCGGCTCCCTTACTGACTTTACTTTTTTGACTTCCCGCCCCACCTCGGTCGAAGAGGTTAATCAGATGTTTGTTGATGCCTCACGCGATCCGCGTTACAGCCATATTCTAGCCGTCACCGAAGAACCAATCGTCTCGTCCGACATCATTGGTAGATCTGAATCCGCTATCATCGACCTCCCCCTTACCCGTGTTGTTGACACTGACCTGGTCAAAGTTCTAGCCTGGTACGATAACGAATGGGGGTATTCTAACCGTCTTGTAGAGCAGGTTCTAGAAGTTGGTGAAAATTTTCTTTGAGGCCGGAGCGGGAATCGAACCCGCGCATCGTGGTTTTGCAGACCACAGCGTTTCCACTTCGCCATCCGGCCGCAGGCTAAATTTTACCACCTACACTAGCTTCACACCCCGAACTTAAAAAGCGCTTTCCATTTTCCCCCTCCTCTGCTAAACTATGGCTGCAATGAAAATGCCGGTCAAGCTCTCTCTAACATTATTAGCCTCAATTATTTTGTCTGGCTGTACCCTACCGTTATTGGGCAATAGCAAGGCTGGTTTACAAATTACCTCCTCGCCCCAGGCTAACGTTTCTATCGACGGCCAGTCCATTGGCCTTACCCCAATCATTCGTGACAACCTCAAAACCGGTTCGAAAATGATCAAAATTGCCGCATCAGACTCAACCGTTCTTCCTTGGGAAGGCCAAGTTGCTCTCAACCCTGGCGCCGTCACCATTCTCGACCGCCAACTTTCCCCCGACCCGACCCAAGCTAGTGGTTATTCACTTACCTTTGAAAAACTATCTGACAAGAACGCTTCCGAAGTAAGCATCACCACAACCCAAGAAAATATCTCTGTGGCCATTGATGGTAATCCATCCGGGTTCACTCCCCTCAAGACCAATTCCATTTCAGCGGGTGCACACATTTTTCTACTAAACTCACCAGGATATCAGGACAAAACCATCAAAGCCACTGTCCAGATTGGTTACCGCTTGGTAATCAACGCTCAACTCGCGGCCGCCCAAATTACCCCCACTCCCACACCCATTCTTTCTCCCACTGCCACTCCCAGTGGTAGTCTAACCCCCACCCCAACACGCAAGACAGATCTTTCCCCCACCCCCAAGTCCACCACCTCTGCTACGCTCGCCAAGCCTTACGTTGAGATTCTCAGTAGCCCCACTGGTTGGCTTCGTGTCCGAGAAACAGGCAGCGCGTCTGGCACAGAACTAGCCAAAGTCAATCCAGGTGAGCGCTTTCCCTACATTAGCTCCAACGACACAGGCTGGCACCAAATTGAATACACCAAAGGTCAAAAAGGCTGGGTCTCAGGCACCTACTCCAAGGTAGTGAAATAACCGTTTAGAGATAATACAACACCCCCACAGTTGTAATTCCCCACATAACCACCGTTGCCATCAGTGGCTTATCAGAAAGAAATATTCGCTCCGGACTCTCCCCCTCGTTTCTCTCGTAAATTAATTGTAAATAACGCATCACCCCGTAAACCACCAGTGGAGTCGTAATCATCAATAACTTCTCCGACGTCAACGTCCTTGGTAATAATGTATATAGTTTTAGCGCTCTTCCATCCGGTACGATTGGCGGATGGTTAAATGTAAACAAGGCATAGGTCAGCCACGTAGCATTTGCAAACATCGAGGTGTATACATCGAGCAGCTGCTCGGTATACCTTTTCAGGGTCATTCTCACCTTTTCAGTCACCCCCGATCCCTTTAATAAGGTCATCTCGCTTCGTCTTTTTCCAATGGCCAAAAACAATGCCGCTGACACCACCGTCAGCAAAAACCAAACATTCATGTGCACATTTATGACAAACGCTCCCGCATATACTCTCATCACGTACCCCGAAGCGACCACCAACACATCAATGATTGGTATCTGTTTCAACCTAATGGTGTACCACATTTGCAGCAAGATATAAAAGAGTGCCGTCCAAAAGAAAAAGAAACTTAAAATACGGCTAAACCACAAAGCAGCCACAAAAAACGAAATCATTGCGAACACCGCCACCTCCATTGGTAGTTTGCCGGCCGCGATAGGCCTATTCCTTTTAAAGGGATGGATCCGATCCTTCTCTATATCGACCAAATCATTAAAAATATATACTCCGCTTGAGAGAAAAATAAACACGATCGCGCTGGTCGTGACTGTTCCCAGGGCACCGGGGACATACAAGAATCCCGAAAACACCAATGGTGCAAATACCGCTAGATTTTTTACCCACTGTCTCGGACGAATCGTCTTGGCGAGGTACCAAAGTGTGTCCATAACAAAAACAAACCGATTACTAAAGATAAGCCTAATATAGCAAATATTTTCGTTTGTGTGGTCGTCAATATTGCCACCAAACCCAAAACAACTGTTGCCAGCCAGTAGATTATTGCAATCGACCATCTGGGAAGCCCCATTTTCATTAGTTTGTGGTGTAAGTGTCCACGATCTCCCCACCACGGTGCTTTGCCAGATAGTATTCTCCGAGATATCGAATAAACCGCATCAACCACGGGAACTCCCAGCACTACCATGGCCGCCCCAATCTTTGCTGTGGCCAAAATCGAGATAACTCCGAGCAAAAAACCAGCACTACTGGTGGCTGAATATCCAGGCATAATTTTTTGCGGATATACATGGAAAATAGTTAAAGCCGCAAATACTCCCGCCAGTGAAAAAGCCATTACTGCCACGGGCCATTGAGTAATATCAGCGCTGAACGTCAAAGACAAAAACCCCACTACAATACTAGCAATTGTCACCACTCCGCTAATCTGGCCATCAACCCCGCTAGCAAAATTCACGGAATTCATCAAGAATGGAATCCACAACAAGGCAAACAAATCAGGTAACAACCAAATTTCCCTATGTTCACCCAACAGTTCAAATCCAATTCGGGGATGGGACAGATCAATCGGTAAACCACCCAAGGGGTTTGATAGGAATGAAATACCCACTCCCGACGCGATCACTATTCCGGCCGAGAATAGCTGTCCCCCAAAGCGTAGATATGGACTGACTCCGCGCACATCATCAACGATTCCTATTATCAAATTTATCCACAGAGCAACCAATATTGCTTTTAAGTGATGGTCCATTGGCAAAAAAACAGCCGCAGCCAGACTCATTGCAATTACCACTCCAACGCCTCCTCCCTTTGGCACAGGTTCTTTATGGGTGTGCGCTGGATGTGGGCTCTTTTTTGGATCTACCAACCACCCCATTCGGCCAAAAAACCAGATTGTTAGCGGAAATAATATCAAACCAACCAAAAAAGTAAGAGTAAAAGGCGCCAAGGCAATCTGCCAGATACTCATATCATCAAATCAATTACCTTTATAAATGTTGCCGCGTACAACACATTTACCACTACACCAAACCAGGCTATCGTCATTCCCAAAATCTTATCCTCTTTCCCAATTCTGTTTGCAATAAACTGATTTATCAAAAATACTATCCCCATCGCTACAACCCCCCCCGCGAACACATTCTTGCTCGCCAATTGCCCCTCACCCTTGGGCAAACTATAAAACCACGGTAGTTCATCTGGTAACTTTCTCCAAGCTACGCCGAGGATGCAAAGACAAACAACCACCAGCCCCAAACCTACTAACATCGGACCACTAATTCTAATCTTCATCTAAATCCTCCTTCTCCAAATGACACCATCATCTATCCGCTCAACTATCTGGTAGTTTGCATTAATTAATCCCCAAATCTTGCCAAACTCATTTCCCTGACCGACGAATGTGACAATGTACCCAGGGTTCATCAAATTCAAGGCAACGAGTGTTTCATCTTCCCCCCTAAAGTCAGCAATGTGGTACATAACACTAAACCTCCCCACTGGTAGTCGGTTGCTCAAGGAGTATATCGATGGTTCAGAACCTAAAACAAAAATTTTTTCATCTCGAGTGGTCCTGATCTTAATATATCTAGCTATCGCGTAATTCCGGTTCACTCCTTCTCCAAAGTAGGCACGATACACCCCCAAATCTTTTTTTCCGGACGCGTAGGAAATAAAGTTTGCGTAATAAGTCATCGTCGGGTAATACCAAAACTTATAATAAAACAAACCCCCCACAACCAAGACAACCATCCCCACCAGGTAACCCAACCTCTTCCACTCGAAGTCAGCCCACAAAACCCCTACCATTAACGCTAGAGGAGGAATGGCCTCTATCATGTAATGTGGATAAGGCCTACCCGACAAAAGTGCTCCGAAAATAGCTCCACTAAACCAAAACGCTCCCAAACTAAATCGTCTGCCGAGCTTCGATCTTTGCCACCATATCAGCACCATCAACGACATCCACCCTATTCCCCGCCACAACAAGCCAGATTGATATATTGGTTTGCTAGCCTCTCCGCCCCAACTCGACACATATCCTACGTTTTGCATCAACGCCGCCTTTACATATATCTGTCCTGCACCGACTGCGTAATAGTAAACGATACTCAAGACTATCGGGGCACAAAAACCCACTATCCAGAACCACAAATCCCTACTCAATAATTTCTTAATAATCATCTGCATGCTTTTGCTTTCATCTAGTAACCACCACAGTCCAATCGCCACCATGTCGAAGGCTATTGGCACCTTAAATAAAAATGCCACGGAAAAAAGTATCCCGACCCAGAGCGTTGATTTTTTTTGCCAAAGCAACAAAACCGCCGCTGTTGCTGGGACAATCATAAACAACTCGCCGTTAGCCACATTACCTTCAGTCAGGCGGATGCTCGACAAAACCCCAAAGATAGTAGCAGCCAATAGACTAGCCCTGCCCCCCAGTTTCATAGCCCGCCCCAGTTTATAAATCAGCCAGGAATTTACCAAACTCCATCCCATTAGTATTAACCTAAAACCAGGCACGCCGCCCGCAATCGCCGCTACCACGTACAACAGTGGTGGTTTGTTGTCATGTATATCCCGATAAAAAACCTCACCCTTTCGTAGAGCTTGCCCCAAAGTTAGGTAGATGTCTTCATCACCGTAATAATTAGGCTCAAACAAACTCGGAATCCGTAACCCCACCACCAGTAACAACACCAAGATCAACCATTTTTTCATCTATGCACATTCTAACAGGGCTAGACACACTTCTTCCACAACCCCAGTTGTTCCCGTTTTGCCTCATTTTGCGCCTCGATGAACCTATCTTTGTACTTTACATCAGGCGGATAAGTTGATACTTGGGCGTAACCATCACGCACCAACTTTTCGTTAATCATTACTTCACCCAAGTAAACATACCGTAACAACCTACCGTATTTATCTTTGTCCGAAACATCCCTTTCAAGGACAACCTCCTTTCCTTCTACCAAGTTTCGGTTAAATGCACTAGCCTCCTTACCAAAGCACTTCACTCCAGTACGTGAATCCACTTTCTCTGGTGTATTTATTCCTATGTAGCGTACTTTAATTCCATTATTTATCTCGATAGTATCCCCATCAATTACCCTCGTAACTGTATATTTTTTCTCTACTCCATTTTTAATAGTCGCGGATCCTTGAAATTTGGGATATCCCCTTTCCCACCATCTCGCTCCACCAATTGCCAAAACCATGACCAAAAACAACGCCAAAAAATACCTACTTGATCTATCCACCAGACAATTATAAACAGGTATTTTGACAAGCCCGCCAGCTTGTGCCAAAATTTGGGTCAATATGCTCAATCGACTATCCGTTTTGATTACCAGTCTCTTTGTGTTTCTTGCATTTAGCACAACTCCAGTTGGAGCTTATTTTGCCGTCTCAAAAGATAATCTCAATCTCCCTAAAGATCAGAACATCGACGAGACAGCTTATATCGCAGGTTCAAATATCATTATCGACTCACCAATCAAGGGCGACCTATTCTGTGCCGGCAGGACTGTTGTCATCAATGCCAACATAGACGGCGATATTATTTGCGTCGCCCAGAATATGATTATCAATTCCGAGATAACCGGCAACATTCGCTCAGCAGCCCAAAATCTAACCATCAACGGTCTTACCACCAAAAACATCACTGTTGCCTCGCAAAACCTTTCGCTTGGTCAGGATTCTGTAGTGGGTGGCGATCTTACCGCCACCGCAGCTGATATTAGTATATTTGGTCAACTTGGCCGGGACGCTCTTCTCATGGCGCAAACAGTCAACCTGATGGGTTCGATTGAGCGAAACACCAAAATTGAAGCTGAGACTATCAATCTCTCTCAATCCTCGCACATTGGTGGAAATCTCGAATATCTATCTCAATCGCCGATGAAATTTGACCAGGGAATAGTTGATGGGGAAACAAAATTTACCAAGACAGAGCAAGCTTCGACCAACAAAGAAACATCAAGGTCTCACCCGGCCTTCACCGTCGCCAAGTTATTTTCTTCCGTCATATTCTTCTCCATCCTGGGTCTTATTTTGGTCAAGCTATTACCCCAATTTACCAACCGTGTCCTCAAATCGATACAAACTTATCCATCCAAATCATTTTTCCTTGGCTTGGCTATTGCCGTAGCAACCCCCATTGTTTGTTTTTTGGTCTTTATCACTATTATTGGGATTCCATTTTCGCTTCTGGGATTTCTATTTTTTGCCGCGTCAATTGTCATTAGTCGTGTCTTTGCCGCCATTTTGCTTGGCCAAGTGCTCACCCACCAACTTTTACCAAACCAAAAAAATTCATCGCTTGCCTGGGTTTTAATTGGCGTCCCCGTCACCTGGGCAATCTTTCACCTTCCCGTGATCGGCTCCGTCGCCTCAATCCTGGCCATTCTTACCGCCCTCGGTGCCGCTATTCTTTCTCTGAAATCCAAGTAAATTCTTTACCGCTACTACATTTGCTTTACGCTCCCCCTAAAAACTCATTTATTAATCACAAATAGAGAGATAGATATTGACCTATCACAAACAAAAACGGTCTTTGAAACGCTTCAATTGCAACCAGCAATCGCATACTAATTAAAGATAGAACCAATATATAGACCAAGCAAGTAGTGTAATTGAGGCTATGACTATCGTTAGTTGTCCAAAAAGCCCGAACTTATTTCTTCTCAAACAAACAGCTCCCAATATAATGCCTCGCGCCTATCCACCGGCATGTAATGCCGGGGCAGGAAAGCGTTT
>CAZARR010000028.1:0-8769 GCA_964487665.1 uncultured Pseudomonadales bacterium | reverse complement strand
AAACGCTTTCCTGCCCCGGCATTACATGCCGGTGGATAGGCGCGAGGCATTATAAGGGTTAACCATCTTTATGTTGTAGGGAATCAACCAACTGTTATGTTTGCCTGGGCAATCGACATCACCTATTTCGCCATAATCGCCCTCTGCGCCAGCTACTGCCTGAAAATCTATCTATATGGTAACGGTGGGGCAAAACATAGCAAAACTAGATAATTCAACCAGAAATTACCATTCGGTTTCCCAAACTAACCAAGGCACCCGCAGTCCAGAGCATCTGCGTGTGCACACTTCGATCATCCGGCCCTATCGCATAACCAAAAACGGTAGTTCGCTCCCCAGTCCTTTTGTTTTGCAGGACAAATAAATACGAGTTTGTTTCTCCATAAAGCCCGATTTTAAAATAACATTTGCATTCCTCCAAAGCCTGTAGTATTCTGGGAATACCGTAGTTTGCCGCAAACGGTTCATGCTCCTGGCTCATTGGTCGTAGAATCTCCATGGGGGTCTCGTGACTGGCAAAATAATTCCTCATTTGTCCAAACGAAACCATTAGCGGCCTATCACCACCACCCTCCACTTGTGTGATTCCCGCTTTGTATAGTATTTCTCTGACCACCTTCCCCACATCCACGTCTAACTTATTTCTTTTCGCATAATTGATTACCAGCTCGTCAATTGGCTCACTTCTGTTAAAAATTCTCCAGGCCAAGTCTTCGCGAAAACAATCTTTGTCTGCTCTGAATATTTCCTGGCACACAATCAACTTCACCACCGATGCTGGAACAAACAATTCCTCTTTGCCTTTTCCCAAAGCCACCTCCGCAGCTTCTCGCCCATTGCTTACCCAAACCCTGGCACCCGAAAGGCCCGGCAGTTGATGATATTTTTTCTCAACAAAACCCACGAACTGTGCTAAATCATTTATCGACCCTACTTTTTCTATGCTATATGTACCCATTAACGAAGTGAGTGGCAACTCTAATCTACCTAACCATGCTTTTACACGAGGCCAGTCATCAAAAGCACTTATTACTCCACTCCCCACCAAAGCTGTACCAGCAGCAAAGGTTAAGAAACCTCTACGAGTAAACTTTCGTTGTAATAAACCACCTTCCCCCGATTCTGCCACAAGTCCACTTTACCCTATTTCAATCTTGCGAGCACCATGTTGGTTAGCGACAACACCAGCGAGGCCAACAATGCCGTCCCAAAATCCTCTACAAAAAAACCGGTTACCAATCGGCTGGTCAATAGTAACAAAAAGGCATTGATTACAAAGGTAAAAAGACCCAGCGTCAAAATGTTTATCGGAAAGGTCAAAATAACCAGTACTGGTTTTACCAAAACCGACAAAATTCCCCATACTACACTCACCACCAACAATGCCTGCCAACCATTAATAACTACCCCGGGAACTAAATAAGCTACTACGTAAAACGCAATTGCGTTGATCAACAATTTTATAAGCATAGCAACATTCTAATCCAACAAAGCCCCGTTTGTAAAAAACCTACTCCAAATAATCCTGCAATTTCTTTCGCCTGCTGGGGTGGCGCAACTTTCGCAAAGCCTTGCTTTCAATTTGTCTGATTCTTTCTCTGGTTACCCCAAATTCTTTGCCTACTTCTTCTAGCGTCAAAGACTTCTGCCCAGACAACCCAAATCGCATTGACAACACCTTTGCCTCTCGATCTGACAGAGAACCCAAAACTTCGTGAACATTTTCTTGCATTAGTTGTTTGCTGGTCATCTCGTAAGGCGTCTCCTGAGTCTCGTCAGGAATAAAATCACCCAGGAAACTATCCTCTTCATCGCCAATCGGTGTTTCCAAAGAAGTCGTCTTTTGACTAATCTTTAAAATCTCTAGCACGCGATCTTCATCAATTCCCAACTCCTGCCCCACCTCCTTGGCCAGTGGTTCTCGACCCAAGTCTTGCATTAATCGTCTTTGTGTTCGAATCAACTTGTTGATCGTCTCAACCATATGTACCGGAATTCTTATAGTTCTTGCTTGATCGGCAATTGCCCTGGTAATAGCCTGACGAATCCACCAGGTGGCATATGTACTAAATTTAAATCCCTTGGTCCAGTCATATTTTTCGACCGCCCTGATCAGACCTTTGTTGCCCTCCTGAATCAAGTCCAAAAAGTTCATTCCTCTTCCCATATATTTCTTGGCAATAGATACCACCAGTCTCAAATTTGATTTAATCAGTTTATCCTTAGCCAACTTGTCACCAACTTCCGATTTTTGTGCCAAAGTTATTTCTTCCTCCCGCTTCAACAATGGTATTCTTCCGATCTCCCGTAAATACATCCTCACCGGGTCGTTTACCCCCTGGTCCGACAACTTTGCCAACTCTCCCAGCTCTTTTTCCAAATCCAAGGCCGTCTCTGGTACCTCTGCTTCTTGACCCGCCTGAACCGTCTCAAAAACATCAATGTCTTCTTTTATCAGTTGGGCATAAAGCTCATCAAGCTCAACAACCCTATTCTCGGCATCCGGAAACAACTCAAGAATTTCGTCTTGTGTGACAAAACCTCTCACCTTACCGCTACTGATTAACGGCTCGATGTTAATGGGTCCGGTTTTCTTTTTTTGCATTTTGGGGAACGAAAAAGTCCGGCTAATTTTACTTTATTTTGCCTGCAAACTCAATCGGCGATACTCCTGCAGCAATTTGGCTACCTCCTTGTCGTCTCCCGCCAATTCCTTCTGTGAAATTCTTTGGGAAAGACGCTCCAATTCACGCTTGGCAGTTTCTATTCCAATTTCCCTAGTCAGTTGGATTAAAGTAGCCTCCACGGTTTCCGCTCCGCCCTGTTCCGCTAAATATGCCTCCCCCGCTATATTTCGAAGCTCGGCCGGTAAATTCTCGACAAATCTCCTTACCTCACCCACCCCATTTTTACGTAAAATTACTTCTATTACCTTTCCAGCCCCCCCAGTCCAAGTAATCTTCTTTAGACTCTCGACTTCCCTGGTAAACTCTGACAATTTTGGCATATTCATCAAAACACTCAACAGTTCCTTGGTCAAGCCCTCCACCCGGTCCTCATCCTTTTGCACCGGTAAACTTTTTGTCATGTCATTTGTAGGTAAATTCGTAGTCTTCTTTACCCTTTCAAGTTGTTCCCAAAGTTTCTGTTCACCCATGCGAAGCTTGCTCGACAGCACCCCGATATAGTGGGCTTGCACTACGCTGTTTCCGATTTGTGCCAACAATGGCAACACCTCCTTGGCAATATTTCTCACCCCCTCCCCACTATCAACTTTCCACTTAACCAAGGCTCTGTCGATAAAATAATCATAAATTTCCACCGCGGCATCTACCATTTTTTTCCATTTTTCCGGTTTGCTTCGAGCTACTTCATCAGGATCTTTACCTCCGACCACCTCTACCACTTTTGTACTCAATTCAAAGCTTTCCAGCTCGCTTATCGACCTTTTTATTGACGCCTCTCCGGCTCCATCAGCGTCCATACACAAATAAATCCGATTACACAGTCGCGATATCAGCGCTAACATCCGACCTGTCAAAGCAGTCCCATTTATTGCCACTGTCTCACTAACCCCTGCCCCGTATGAGCTAATCATATCCATTGGGCCCTCCACTACTACTACTCGATTATTGTTTCTTATTGCCTGTTTTGCCTGTTCCAGACCAAACAAAACTTCACTCTTGCGATAAACAACAGTCTCGGGGGTGTTTATATACTTTGCCCCATCCTTGTCATCCGATATTCCCGGAATCACCCGACCCGAAAACCCTACCACCCGACCAGACATGTCAACAAATGGGAACATCAATCTTCCTCGAAATCGATCATAGACACCTGAGTTTCCCTTGATTGCCAAACCCGCATCAACCACCACGTCAATTGGAAATCTTTTCTTTTTGGTCAAATAAATACACAAGCCATCCCAAGTTGGTAATGCATATCCCAATGAAAATGTCTTGATCAATTTGTCGTTGATCTTTCTTTGGTGTAGATATTCCCTCGGCTGTTCTCCCAGAGGATGACTGGTTAACAAATAATTGTAATACTCTCCACTAACCTTGTTGATCTCGTAAACCAACGATTTGTTTGTTTTTTCACCCCGTACAGCTTGGTCTAGCTTCACTCCCACTCGATCTGCCAATTTCTCCAATGCTTCGAAAAACTCTAGCCCTTCTATCTCCATTACAAAACTAATCGCATCGCCACCTTTTCCACAACCAAAGCATTTGTAAATTTGCAAATCCTCGTTCACCATAAATGAAGGTGTTTTTTCCTGATGAAACGGACACAGACCTTTCAAGTTTTTTCCCGAAGACTTTAAATTTATATACTCGCCTACCAACGACGCGATATCTACCTTAGATTTGACAACTTCCACCTGATCCATGTGCCCTCATTCTAACACCGCAAAAATAGTATTATTAATGTATGCCTTTTAAATATCTATTTACCTCATTTCTTATTCTCGCCCTAGCCATGGGACTTTTTGCCGTTGGCCACTATCTCGACAATCCCAGCAACACCAAACAAGTCAGTCTAAAATTTGCCGGTAGTACTATAGCCGAAATCACCCCCACGTCTACACCAACAGGGGACTCCATCATTAGTCTTACCCCCAAGTACCCTGTCGATTATCCCAATACTCGTACCGACCCAGACCTGAACGTCAACTTTTCGTTTCCCGCCCAATGGAAACTAGGCATTACAAAAAACAACGACGGGCCAGTCACCGTCATTGCTGCCCAGCTGGACCAACTCGGACTACCCAAAAATCCACCCACCCTCTACCTGGGAAACCCCAATATTTTTTCCTCTACTGGCGCTTTTTGTACCCCCGTTTGCAACCAAGTTGGTACGCTTAATTTCCCCGTTTTTGGCCACCAACTGACCACCCCGCTTTACCACGAAACCTCTACCAATCGCTTCCTGTTCCAAGTGCCTCTACGCCAGGACAAAAACCGACCTCTTACCGCCACGGGGGTTTTTACAACCCTTTCCGATGGCCAGATTCTAGTCAACATTCTTTCAACCATAAAGTAAGCGCGCCCTGATGTTTGTCCCGGCTTAACTCAAAGATTTAAGTATAAATAAACACACTCTTCACTTTCAATTTTCTCCAGTCCGTTCCCGTCTATAACCGTCCAGCGATCCAGCACCTCTCCCATACCCCAGTCCAGAAAACCAAGTTTTTCATACATTTCTCGAGCGTGAGGATTGTCTGTCTTGCCCACGGCCAGCCCTATTTGCCCAAACCCTTTTTGCTTAGCGAGCGCAATCGCGTGTACTGTCAGCTTGGTTCCAATACCCCGCCTCCTATATTTTTCCCCCACACCAACAGCCTCGATATGAGGTATCACACCAATCACCGACCTAACCGCTTCAATCTTTGTTCCATTCCAACGAATTTGTAAATGCCCGACTGGAATGTTGTCCATCCATGCAATCAACCAATTTGAATCACCACACTCCTGTTCTGCAACTCTCTGCTCGTGAAAATTGGGAATATTTGTCGGCAAAAACTCATTCAATAGCTTCAGTTCCCGTCGTTCCGCCTGCCTAATTATTACCATCTGTTACTCTTCTACAAAAGCAGCTTCCTTGGGAAACATTAATTGAAAAGGATAAACTGTATTACTCCTCCGTATCCTACCGCAGTCAAATCGTTTTAAAAAGTTTATCATCTCTCCGATTATTTCACTGGTAGGTCGACCAGCAACCTGACCTTTGTACTCCACTTCCACAAAATCACCCAAGCCTTTTACCCGATCAAAGCAAATCTCGTAATTCTGGTAATTCCAAATCCTCCTTACCTTGTCTACTACCACCGCCATCTTCATACCCAAGGATGTTAATATTTTCTCTAAATTGGCAATATCACCCACTCCCGATTCGTATTCGTCAGACGATTCTCTTGTTCCGCTACTACCATAGTTTATCTTTTTATAATTTATTGAAAACTTACCAGAAGAGTCTCTCAAGCGTAACATTTCTCTTAGTGGGCGTTCCCTAAAAAAATCACGACCCTCAGGAGAATAATATTTATCAATCTGACGTTTCTCTCCGTCATATCTCCCTTCCTTTTGCAAAAATGCCAACAGGTCCTCGGAATTGTCAACCTTCACCTGAATCTCAACCTCTATATTCTGCTCCACGTGCCCAATTATCTCACAAACCCCGTTTTGGACAAATACGAAGTGCGACGTTAAGGTTACATAAATTTAGTTCCTTTATTTGAAATTTTCTTACGCTGCGGTCTCTTTACGAAAAAATTCGAACTATTTTTCAAAGGTAGCGCGGCAAGCGCCCCCACCCGCTTGCCGCGCCATCTTTACCGCTCGGCCTTCGGCCTCGCTTGTTTTTTGCGCGCGCGATTTTCTCGCCCTTCGGGCGAGTAAGGAATTTATTTTAGTTGTCCTTGCCCTGCCCGCCCGTGCGCGGACACACCCTCCCTTATCGGTATAACTAAATTTATTTATCCGTAGGCTCTAAATCTATTTTTTCCTCCAGTTCTTCTTATAATCTCTTCTGTAATCATATCTTCTGTAACGTCAGATTCTCCGTATGATTCCGCTAATCTAGACCTAAATTCACTTCTTTTTTCAGGATTTGTTAATAATTGTTCAGTGTTTATTTTTACCCATTGTTCATAGCTCTGCCATCCTTGTTTAACCTGAGGATAAAAAACGTTATCAAGCATTTCTCTGGTCTTTTGAGACTCTTTCCATGTGTCAACGCCCTGCATTTGTAATATTCTATCAGCGAAAACTCTCATTCCATCAGCAAAACTATCAACATCATCGCCAATCTTTTGAGCTCCTGCACTTTGTAATAAGCCTTCCTTTACTGTAGAACAATCACATAATTCTCCAAAAAATGTAATATTTTGATCATGTATATTTCCGTGTACCAATCCTGCTTTCTGTAACGCTTCAAAATTCTGCCCCATTGTTCTAGATAAAGCAATTCCAAAATCCGTCCATATCGTAACTCTCTGATCATTAGTTAAAGTAGAGATGTCTCCACCCCATTTTGCTACTAACTCTTGATATGGTTGTGATTGATCTCTTTTAGCTAATTGAAGTAATTCTTCTAATACTGGATCAAGACTACTAGGATCTCTATCAACAGCAATAGCCTGTGTTAGCATTCCATTAATATCTTCTAATCTTAAAGGGCATGTCATGCCCCATGCTGATTGGAATAATTCCTCTCCTTCATATCCTTGTGTTTTAAACCATTCAACATCTCTCCATTGGCCACCAACACGAAGCTCTTTTACTTGCCAACCACCAAGCGGAATTCTCACCTTTACTCCTGCTTTATGCAATCGAAGAGAGTTTTCTGCATCAAGCCTTTGATCTTCCCTCAATGCCAAACCCATATACTCGTCTTTTCCTAATAGTCCCGTAGGTACATCACCTCCAGATATTTTTTTCGCATAAAAAAATGGTTCGGTTGCGTCTTGATATTCTTCCCATCTTCTTCTAACAACTTCAGGCATTCCTGTACTTTTAACTAACACGGTTGTTAACTGACGCCCTTCATACTCTATGTCATACCCTGAATCAGTAAAAAGTTGTCTTCCTGATTTATTAGTTGCGATCATGCATTCGTTTGTATCCTTACATGTTGAATCTGCGACTTGAATAGCAAATTCATTTAGTGATAATCCTATCGTTGGTGGCACCGAAGAAAAAGATTGGTCGGGATCGATTTGTTCTTCAGACAACTTAATTACTGGCTGTTTATATCCAAAGGGCACCATTTCTGTCTTTATTTCCTCAGTAGCTTCGTCCTCTGGTGGTGAAGTATCAGCATATTCAGTTGGTTCTGCAGCTTCTTGCGTGGATTCATCAGGTCGAATAACTAATTCAGATTCGTGTTCTGGAGCTTCGGCCACTTCCTCAATCACTTCTTTTGGTTTGTCGTCCACTTTTCCTCTTAGTTTGGCAAGCCAAGCTGTGCCTTTTTCCGTCCACTCTTGCACTCTTGCTTTTATTGCTTCAACTGGTTTTTCCGGTTTTGGCTGTGGAGGAGGAGTCTCAATTATTGGTTGTTCCATATTATTCAACTTTTAGTTTCCGATTAAAGTAATTAGAAATCTTGCTGCTTGCCTCTTGAAAATGATGATGTTTTATCAAATTCTGTACATTTTCTACAACTTCATTTTTATATTTTTCCTCATAATCCAACATGTGTTTGTGAACGATACCTGCAAGTTCCGTAAATTCATCATCCAGGGAAGGAATAATCTGCGCCACCTGTTCATCAGTTAGGTTGTCTGGAAGATGAGCTAAAATAAATTTAGCTATTTGGGAAGCTCGTTCTAAAGAAATCTCAAAATGGTCGAGTTTTGCTATAAGCAGTTTTGCGATGTCCTGTTCAAGCTGAAATAGTAGGCGATTATTTTCGTTCGACATATGTTGTGGTTAAAAACCATACTTTCTTTTTATTTTAATCTTATACAAATTTTCAATAAAATCTGTTCCAGCATAACCAGCTAAAAAAGAAATCTGCCATTCGGTATCAGCTAAAATTCCTGCCGCCGCCCCAACAATACCAGAAATCAAAATAGTAATTACGAAGTACGAAAGTTTAAAATGATCAGCCTTTTCAATGGTTTTGTTTTTAACAAGACCAACTAATCCTCTAATTATTCCACCCATAAAACCAGCTAAAATATAAATCAAATATTTTTCCATATCTTTGATTTAATGAACCTCACACGGCCTGAGAGGCCGTGGTATCGGTTCTGTTTTTTCGTTG
>CAZARR010000027.1:0-10513 GCA_964487665.1 uncultured Pseudomonadales bacterium | reverse complement strand
ACGCTTTCCTGCCCCGGCATTACATGCCGGTGGATAGGCGCGAGGCATTATACAGAACTATCCAGGCTATATCTATATCCCAGACTTACAGCCACAATTGGCTATTTAACTATAGTCTTTCAAATTATCTCTGCAGTTAATATTTTTCAGCTAATCAAGTACAATTGAACTATAATTTAACGTCAAACAAAAATGTCTTTATTTTTATGCGGGACAGATTGTGGGCGTAATCCTTACAGAGAAATTTATGGAAACAGGATCAGAAGAATTCGCTAAACAAATAGGAAGTTCTGCCGCAGATAAACTGGCAAAGTCTAGTTTGGGTATGACCTACGTTCTTCAAGAGCAAGGAGGGGTCAAGATAGCTGAAGACGATACTTTGAAATTGTCGACCGAAACACAAGCCAGGGTAACAAACTTATTGGGAATCACCGAATTAAGCTCACAACTCCGCCACTCATTGTTTGAACAAGCATCAGAAGGTGGCATGGTAGACGCATCAAAGTCTACCCCTGAATCAAGAGTCATTCCTAATCAAGATGAATTTGTACAACAACTTCTAGGACAAAATCCCAAACTAATTGACAAGCTGGCTGAAATAACGGCAAAGGCACGAGTTTTTATTGGTGTATTAGACCAACAAACAAACGACACACCTAACGATATTGAGGTTAAAGTTCAAACCTGGGAACACACAATAGACCAAATTGCTCGAGGTTTATGTAGTAGTGAAGCCGAGGAATCTCATTACCAAAGCCTAGTTGAAAATAATATTACAAAATTAAATAACCCGTCTCAAAGAACGATTAAGGGGCCGGATGGAGAAGTTAAAACATCAACTGTCGAGAGCTACTCTTCAAGACTTGATAAATTGATTAAAAAACCCAGAGCAATGGAATTTATTTCTTCATACTTAGAACCACATCAAGGGGAAGCACTTGCGGACAACGTTATCGATGAATATCTAGAAACAGCCTTTACTCTTAATGCTGTAAGAGTACTGGATAGAATACAACGCCCCCTTGGTTTTAACGGTAAGTTTAGGAAACTCACGTCATGCTTGGAGGGACGTGAGGTTGATTCCACCTATACGCAAATCATCGAAGGCAATGGTCTTGCTGAGGATTTCACTAAGCTTAGAAGTGAAATTGAACAAGTTCATGGATCATCATTAACAGATGATGAGAAAAAACAAAGAGTTCAGGAGCTTAATAGTGATTTTAAAGAAAAGTGTCGTCCAGTAATTGAAAAATCATTTACACCGGAGACTGACCAAGATGAGGCAATCGACCTGGTAGGGACCAGGGGAAAAGTCGCCGACTTAAACAGACGGGCTAGTGAGATAAGTTCATCAACCTCAAGTGAAGAAGAGAAAAAGCAACAACTGGCTAGTTTAGATAGACAAATGCAATCATTATTAACCCCCATCGCTAATAAAGTTGACCGGCTCTTTCCTCATCAGGGCTCAACCAACCTTGCAGACGTCCTGGAAAAAGAGGATGCAATTTGTGCCGGTAAAGTAAATGTTCTCTTAGCCATCTCGAAGTATTTAGGTATTAACGCCAGAGCCAACTCAGTAAAGGAAATTCTCGATAACAACACCGCCGGGCATGTGTGTTATGAATGTGACCTTCCTAGTGGAGGAAAACTAGTGATAGATGTCAATTTTAGTAATAAATATGGACTTGACGGAAAAACAGATGACGAATTAATTACACGCATACGGAAAAACAACCCTGGAATTAGTGATCCCGAACTCGAGTCCTCACTAAGATACACTCATTTAGCAATAGCAAACGCTCGGTTTATTCCTACGGATTCTAGAGTACTGATGTATGTAACCGAAAACACAGGAGAAATCGCCGCAAGTGATGAGCAGCTACAAGAGACAAGAAATAATCCAAACTTACTAATTAGGATTAGCCCATATACAGGTAAAAAGGAAATTTGGCGGGCAAATATCCCTTATCCACATTTAGTCACTTCACCTGATAAGGATGGGTATCTATATATCAACTCTTCCTTTACTAACAACACTGCGCATTTCACGACCAAAGACTATACAGAAGTCGGGATATATCTGTTCAAAAAACACATTGAAATGAGCCCTTATGACGCTCGTGCATATACAGGCTTAGCCGGACTACTTTCAGAAGGGGATGGTATTGTCTTTCTTGAAAAAATTAAGGAGACACAACCAGCACTTTATTGGGAAGGAATGAGTACCGAGCACGCTTTAATGTATGCTCATCAAGGCAATTTAGACATGGCTGCACAAGTATTCGAAGAAACAAAGGTTAAGAACGCCTCAGCTTATTACAGGAAGGTCCATGAACTATCGCAACACATTCGAAATAAAGCAGATAAAGAAACCGGAGAAGAAGCAACCAGACTTAAATCTAGAGCGAAGACATTGATGGAATCCGCAAGAAAGGAAAACCCATCAGTTTTCTACATGGATCAGTTCAACGTCACGGAAATGATTAGGCTGTATGACGACCAGACAGATAAGAAAATTGAAGTCTATGAAGAATTTAGGAGAATTCAAGAATCAAGTTTTTGGGATGCAAGCGACTATACCCCACCCTTCCAGAAACTAATGGAATTTTACATTGAACAAAGTAAAAACGATCCCTCAGTTCGTGATAGTGCTGTAGCGTTCGCCAACGAAATAAAAGCACGAGAAAGTAGGTTTTACGGTAAAAAAGTCCATTCATACGTTTCCGGCCTTTATCTACAAAGGGAACACTACGATCCAGAACCAGCCATTACAATGCTGGAAGAAGTACGAGCGAATTCTCCACAAACTTTCTTTCAAGAAAATGAGAACGTTACTACCTTGGCTAAACTCTATGAGGAACATCAAGATAGTGATAAAGCAATTGCTCTATATGAAGAGTCAAAATCAACAAACCCAGACTCATTTTGGAACGGCAAGTATAGCCCAGTTTATGAAAGTTTGGTCCGTTTATACGCGAGGGCCAAACAAACTGACAAGGCAATCGTTATTTGCGAAGAAGCAAAAACAACCAGCCAACAATTCTGGAAAGCTTCTTACAGCGGAGGTTATTCTCAGCTTGCAAAAATGTACGCAGAAGTTGGAAGAATTTCGGAAGCTATTGCAGTTAGTCTCGAGGCACAAACAAAGGACCCTAACTTTCTAAATCCAGAGTCTAATTATGGGGGTTATACCCAGTTAGCCTCTTTGTATGAACAAAATGGTCAAACAAGTGAAGCAATTAGCACCATGCTGCAAGGACAAGAGGTTGATAATAATTTTTGGTCGAGAGATTATTCTAGTCCAAATGCATTTAAGCTCGTGGATTACTATGAAAAAAGTGGCCAAATCAATGAAGCGACTACAACACTCGAAAAAATACGAGAAAGAAATGCTGATTATTGGAAAACAGACTACTACAGGATTTGTGAACTATATAACAAGGGTGGCAACCCCGAAAAAGCAAAGCAAACACGCACAGAATTGATTGGCGTTTATGAAGGATTGAGATCTTCTGATCAGGACTTATTTTATCGCTCCACAGAAAAATTGGCTCGATTGTATATAGACGAAGGTCAAACCCAAAAGGCAATTGAAACTCTAGAGGAAGGCAAAGAAAATTTTGATTACTTCCCAATTAGAAGCATTGTCACCCTAGCTGAACTATATCTCCAAAGTGGCGATATAAAAAAAGCGAAATCAGCGTATGAAGATGCTATTGAAGGTTATAAAAGATTCGAGAGACCAGAAAACGTTCAATATGTTATCGATCGAGCCAGAACCAGGGGAATAGAATTATCCAACACGTAACCCCTTGTGTCAGCTTGTATGCCATCTTTGTGCCTGGGATGGCATAGTTCACCATTATTTAGCTTCAAACGGCTCGTTGGGAACGTTGTGAGTCAGTGTGGGCCAATGTCTTGAGTAGCTTCACTTGGAGTTCGATCAGAGCAACGAAAATCAGGAGAGTAAGATGTTTGATTACTTTCATAGAAACCTCAACGCATGCGAGCTCTGGCAAGCGGTCCTTCAAGCTCATTGGAGAAGTTGATGAGTTGGCCACCATTAGTAAAGGCGACTGTCAAGCTAGGCTGTTCTTTAGATTCGTAGACCTTGATACAAGGAACGCCATTACCGTTGCGGTATAAACCAGGAGTACTCTTATCCAAATCCTCACTACAAGTTTCGGTGGGTGGATCTAAGTGGACAGTTCTGGCTTCCCCCTTCCAAATGAGGAAATAATTTACCCTACCATTTCCACCATCTTTCTTGCCAGTCTCGAGTGTGAATTTAGAGAGATCGATGTTCCCCAGTGCTAGTGAGTGTTTGGCAATGAAGTTGCGAGCCAACTGCTCTATCACTGCTTGGCTGTATTTGCCACTGTAATCATATTGTTTTTGGTCGCTAAACCAACGCGAGCCATCGGCTTTATATCCCCAGGTCCCAGGGATCTCGTCAACCTGCATGATATGGTTTGTTACAGAATTAACAACATAATAGGTTGAATCAACGGAGTAGGTTTCACTCTTGGCGGGAATAAGGCGATCCTCTTCCAGGTTATAAAAGGCATCGTTGCATTCATACTTCACAACTACGGTTGGCATTTCCAGGAAATCACGGACGGCAGCCACAGCCTTCTCCCTCTCTTCCGGAGAGCGAGCGGTCAAAAAACAGAGCTTATCAGATAGTTCACGACTAGCTTGAGAGTTATGCTCCCGGTATTTGGGATCATTGTTGGCAGCTTGGGTTAATTCTTTAATTTGCTGGAGCTTTTGATCCTGAGCCTGTTGCACCTTTACCGATTGAATCTTGGGGCGAATGAGCCAGAAGACAGAGCCAGCCAATAACAAGAGAGCGAAAGCGATCACCAGGGGTTTGTTTTGAGTCATTTTCATTGTCATATTTTTGTCCTCCTATAGCGCTAACTGATAACGTGTCGAGATGTTAGCTTCCTTTACCTCAAGATGTCAAATCGAAACACGTCCTATCACCAGGCTAAGTTTAACACAAATGATGACAAGGAGTCGGAGGTAAAGAAGACAAGGAGTCCCTAGGATAATAACAATGGGAAAACCTATCACTCACAAACATATCTTAGAGAAATTCGGCCAGAAACTGCAGCAAACCCGGAAGAGCAAAGGTATTACCCAAGAGGAGCTAGCTGCCAAGATTTCTATGGACCGGACTTATATTGGCCTGATTGAGCGCGGTGGACGTAACCCAACCGTTCGAACACTCTACAAAATAGCCAAGGCTTTGAAGGTCAACTCTTCTGAGCTGCTACCGTTTTAGTCTTTTGTTCTCCCTTTTCCGTTTTGGTTTGTTGATCGATCTTCATAAGTAACTCAACATAGCTCACCAAGCCAGTGGCGCATTCAAAGGCGTCCTGGTCCGATAACTCCACCCCGTAATCTTCCTTGATAATTTGTTTGTATTCGTCAATCAGTTTCTTGGACAACATTGGTTGAAGTGTACCAAACACAACCCCTATCTTCCAGGGTATTACGGCTTATTGTCCCCAATAGTAAACATAAACGGATAGTAAGTTTATTGAGATGGACAGTGTGTTTTGCCTAGACTTTAGTCAGCAGAACATACTATGAACAAAATATCGTCTGATCCCCAAGATAATCTCCAATTTCTTAATTACGACATAGGCCTTTCTTCAGCCCTAACCACTCTCCATTACGAGCTTCTCACCTTAAATCGCGACAACCCCAGAAAAATAGGGTTTGTGTTTGCACGCACTCCAGAGTTGGAACAAACCGCTCAGGAGTATTTTGCGGGCCGGTTAATGCTCGATGCCCGCTCGTTCTTTGAAAACATCAAGATGCTCAAAAACCGGATTTACTCATCGGCCATATAACTATGATTTTTACGGAAACCCAAATCACCAAATTCAAAGCACTCTACAAGAAACACTTTGATGAGGAGTTGAGTCCAGAGGATGCCTACGACAAGGCCCAGAAGCTGGTCTTGATGATGAGTATTGTTTATAAGCCAATCACCGTTACTCAGTACCACCAAGTACTTGAGCGCCGGAAGCAATTGGCAATGGGTTAAAACAGCCAAGTTCCCATTCTTGGCACAAAACAGAAAATTAATATGACAAAACGAAGAATGTTACATGCCAAGATATCGGTTTCTTTGCAGGTAAATAAACTACCGGAACAGGCTCAACTTCTCTTTACTTGGATGATTTCCCACGCGGATGACGAAGGACGACTCAAGGGTGACGCTGAATCAGTCAGAGCTTTGGTGGTCCCCATGAAACATTGGTCTCTTAAAAGGATGGAAAGTTATCTTGATGCCATTAAAAGAGAAGGACTAATTTATCGTTGGCAAGAGAATAATGAGTGGTTTATCGAATTTGTGAAGTGGACCGACCACCAATATATTCAAAAAGATCGGTTCAAGGCTTCGACTTTACCCAAGTACAACCAAGAACCTGGAGACATTTTGGATACAGAGCGTATACAAACTGGTGACAACCCGTCTCCCCAAGCGAAAGTAAATAAAGTTAAAGAAAGAGAAATTAACAAAAGCGAAAAGAATACAAGCGAAAAAAAGCTTCCAGCAACAGAACCTAATAAAGGGAAAGAATGGGCCAACCCCAAAACCTTTCAACCTAGTACCGAAGGTGAGGTGGCAGCCCTCGAAACCTGGAATCAGCTCGAACACTGCAACCCCATGGCTTTCCAGGTTACCTATCTCACCGCTCTCCATAAGGGCCTACCACCAGACAAGTTTTACCAGTTCGTGAGCGAGATTAAACAGGATTCGACCATCGAAAAGCCAGGAGCGGTATTTAATAGCAAGGTTAAGGCATATTTCGAAGGCAAGGAGGAACAATTATGAAAGACGACCTCTGCTCCTTGGTCCCTAAATTGCCAGAAGAAACAAACCTCCAATATGCCGTTTTTCTACTGTACTGCGAATCAGATAGTCTCAAAGAACTATGGCGAAAGGTGTCGGTACAAGTAAGCCAAGATGGAGACAAGATGAGTACGGTTTTTGGGCATTTCCAGGCTACTCCTGCAAAAAGAACACTCGAGCGATGGAGCAGTAAATTTCATTGGAGAAAACGCAAGGACAAACAGACTAGTTACATTGTTGAAGTACTGTCCCAAGAATTCAGAGAGAGGCATACCGAAGAGAGCCAAACCTTTGCTAGAGCCCTTTTTGATGTCGT
The DNA here is from genome assembly GCA_964487665.1 of uncultured Pseudomonadales bacterium. Classification (GTDB taxonomy): domain Bacteria; phylum Patescibacteriota; class Microgenomatia; order UBA1400; family MFAQ01; genus CAZARR01. The sequence goes on along the minus strand of CAZARR010000027.1, from coordinate 3,323 downwards.
TAGAAAAATAGAGCCACCCGAAGACAGAAGGAAATACAACCGTTTCCCGAAGCCCTTTATCAGAAAAAAGAAAACTAAGGCTGACATTCCTCCGATGTTGCCATACGGATATGACGATGAAAATAAATGATGACTATAATACATCTATTAGCCTAGATATTAGTACCTATTTGATTTATGATGTTGGCAGACTCAGACCAGAATATGATGAGCAGTAACAGAAAATCAGTCCGCTATTTTCTCTATGCACGCAAGTCCTCCGATAGTGAGGATCGCCAAGTTCAGTCAATTGAAAGCCAGGTGACCAAGCTAAGGGAATTGGCCCGTGACCAAGGTCTTCAGATTGTTAAAACTTACACTGAAGCTAAATCTGCCAAGAAACCAGGCAACCGCCCAGTCTTTGAAGAGGTGATGAGCCGGATCGAGAATGGCGAAGCTGATGGCCTCCTCTGTTGGCAAATCAACCGCTTATCCAGAAACCCCATCGATAGCGGCCGTGTCAGCTGGCTCTTACAACAAAATGTGCTCAAGTCCATCCAGACCTATGACCGGCAATATTTACCAGGCGATAACGTGATTATCTTTAGTGTCGAAGCAGCCAGCTCCAACCAATACATCCTGGACCTGAGTAAGAACGTCAAGCGCGGACTGGAGACAAAGCTCAATCATGGCTGGCTACCCAACCTACCTCCGGCTGGATATCTCAATGACCGGGTGGAAAACACTATCGTTAAGGATCCACTACGATTTCCTTTAGTTGCGAAGATGTGGCAGATGATGCTCACTGGCGTTTACACTCCGCCCCAAATCCTCAAGGTGGCCAATGAGGAATGGGGTTACTTAACCAGGAAATCAAAACGCTTGGGCGGAAACCCACTCTCGCGCAGTGGCATCTACAAAATCTTTAACAACGTCTTCTACGCTGGCGTTATTATGAGCAAGGACCGGCAATTCGAGGGCAAGCACGAACCCATGATTACTTTAGAGGAGTTTGACCGAGTCCAGGTCCTGATGGGCAAGAAAGGCAAACCTAGACCCAAAAAGCACGTCTTTGCTTTCACCGGCTTTATCCGCTGTGGCGAGTGCGGTTGTCTATACACTGCTGAAACCAAGCGGAAGTTTATCAAGAAAACTGGCAAAGTCGAAGAGTATACCTACTACCACTGCACCCGGAAGAAAACGACCATCGACTGCACCCAAAGGAAAGTGGTCCCACTAGACAAGCTCGAGAGACAAATTGAGCAGGAGCTTGATAGTATCGCCCTGATTCCCGACTTTAGAACCTGGGCGCTGGAGGTCCTTAATGACAATAACGACCGAGAAATCCAGGATCGGACCACCATCCACGAGAATCAATGCAAAACTTTACTCACCACCCAGGCAGAGTTGGATAACCTGACCAAGATGCGTTACCGAGATTTAATCGATGATGACATGTTCCTCAAACAAAGGAACGAGCTACAGACCAAGATCACAGAGCTTAAAGGCAAACTCCGCCACACCGAGGAGCGAGCGGAGAAGTGGCTCGAGCTAACCGAGAAGACATTTAACTTTGCCACCTATGCTCATGAGGCCTTCTTAAACGGAGGGTTAGAACTGAAGAAGAATATCCTGATGGCCTTTGGCATTAATCCCCAAATTAAGGCTGGTACCCTGACAATAGAGCCGATGAAGTGGTTTATCCCCATCAAAAATGAAGCACCTGCTCTCCAAAAAGAATATCAAAGGTTAGAACTGAACAAAAAGCCCGTTACTAAGGCACAATCAGAGGCTCTTGCAGCCATTCGTACACAATGGCGGAGGAGGTGGGATTCGAACCCACGGGACCCTTGCGGGTCGAGGTTTAGCAAACCTCTGCCATAGGCCACTAGGCGACTCCTCCAACATTGCTTATTTTACACGGTCACTCACCCACAAACTTTATTAGTTTCACCTTTCCCAGGTCCTTTTCCCAGGCAATTTTTTTCAAATCCGGCGCATAAAATTCGAACCGGTGATCCTTTTCTGTTTTTTCTAAGCTCGGTGTCAACACATACAGAGTCTTTAACCAACCATATGTCACCTCATTCTCTGGTTTGTTTACCACGTCTCTTATCACAAAATACCTCAAGCCCCTTGCTTGGGCATCGCCATAGATGTTTTCGGACAAATTATATTTCCCCTGAGGGTTATCTATGGCAATCAATCGGCCTGCCTCTTTCAAAGTACCAATCCCGACATAATTTTTACCGGGATCAGGTCTAAACGACAAAGTCCTCCAGTTAACCACTATCATCAAAATAAGAATCGGTAACACCAATATATATTTAGTTCTTTGCACAATTTCGGCAACCAGCCACACCACCAACGGAAAAATCCCAAATAAATATCTCGCCATAAACTCCTTTCCCGATAACACCGACACCAGACCAAAAGATATCAGGCAAATTAACCACAAACCCCTTTTTTCCTTGCGCATCTTTACTCCCACCCCCAGCATCAAAATTATCACTACCAATCCCATCGTCTGTTGAAATAGCTGATCATCAATAAGTGGAGAAAAACCTATCTCCGCCGGTCGCACTCCCACTATCGCCAGGGGGAATCGACTCAGGTTTTCTATCAAAGTTGCCAGACTCACCACTCCCGGTTGCCTATGTTGCCAGTTGTACCAAAATGTATTGGTCAAAAAAAACTTGTTTCTAACTTCAAACAAAAAAACCGGAAGCATACCCACCAACAAACCGCTTTTGATCAACATTAACTGTTTAAACTGCCTACCAAACGCCATCCACGCCAACCACAATACAATTGGCAGTAACGCCACGTAATGCAAATTAAAAATTAACCCTGCCGATAGCCCTGCCAAGACCATTTTCCACCACGCCCGATCTCTATCCAAAGCCAAATACCAAAACAAAGTTGACAACCCAATAATTGCATTCGGATTCCAATAGAAGCGAACGTGAATCACAGACAGTGGTGACATGACGTACAGCAGCGTTCCCACCCACGGCTTTCTCAGCCCGAAAACATCCCGTAACAAATTGTAAAAAAATGGGATCGACACCCAAAAAATAATTCCATTCGGTATCGCGGCCCCCCAAACCCTAAATCTTGTTATTACCAAGCCGGCAATACCGATGTAATAAGCTGCCGAACCCAAATAAAATTCCCTTTCAGTCCGCTGCCCCAACGACGCCGGCGGGCCAATCAGTGTCAACTCTTTGTTCTGAAAAATCTGTATCATCCTCACACTATCCCTAGCGGTATCCTCCACCAACAAATATGTCTTTCCCAAATTGAAAAAACACAAAAACATTGACAACAAAAGAAACGGCCAA
>CAZARR010000026.1:0-10690 GCA_964487665.1 uncultured Pseudomonadales bacterium | reverse complement strand
TATGAAACATAGCCGGGTACACCTTTAGACTGAAGGTTACCTAATGCCATTGTTAACCTCCGCCGCTCTTCAACATCAGTGCATGAATTAATTAATTGTATTAGATCATCCTCGGTTAAAACATTTCTTTCCATATCCATAACAGTATTATCTCATCTTCGGGAAAAATTTGGTATAATGCTAGCTCGTGAATTCACCAAAGACAGTATCGCCGGCAACACATTTGATCATCAAAGGTGCCCGAGAACACAATCTTAAAAACGTCGATCTAACAATTCCCAAAAATCAACTAGTGGTGTTTACCGGAGTTTCGGGATCGGGAAAATCAAGTATGGCCCACGATACCATTTACGCCGAAGGGCAGAGGCGCTACGTCGAGTCACTTTCGAGCTATGCGCGCCAATTCCTAGGAGTAATGGACAAACCAGATGTCGATCGAATCGACGGGCTTTCTCCGGCTATTATGATTGACCAGAAACAAGGTTCTCACAACCCACGATCTACTGTTGGTACAGTCACCGAAATCTATGATTACCTCCGTCTACTTTATGCCCGAATAGGTCACTATCACTGCCCAAATTGTAATCGCGAGGTAAAACCCCAAGATATTATTCAAATTCGCGATCAGGTTTGGCAACTGTCACAACAACACCCCAATACCAACAAACACAAAGGTTGTTGGGTTATGGTGATGTCTCCAATTGTCAAAAACAAAAAGGGTGAGTTTCGCGACTTATTTCCTAATTTGCTCAAAAAAGGGATTACTCAGTGCCGTGTAGACGATAAATTTTTTGACAATAGTAAAACTATCAATTTGTTCAAAAACAATCGGCACAATATCGACGCCGTAATTGACAAAATTGTGATACCTCTTGATGACAACCGTATAGACATCAGCCCGGTAAAAAATCGCTTGGTAGATTCAATTGAAACAGCCATTTCTCTCAGCGGAGGGGAGGTGGTTATCGCTATTGTTCTAGACGCAGCGCTTTCTTTTCCTGACTCACCAACACAGCTCGAAACACACCTCTTTTCCCAAAACCTTTCTTGCCCCATTTGCAATATTTCTTTGCCCCAGTTTGAACCTCGATCGTTTTCGTTTAATTCGCCCGATGGTGCCTGTTTGGGTTGTTCCGGTTTGGGGAGTAAGTTGACAGTTAACCCCGACACACTGATAGCACCCAACTTGACTCTTAAAGAAGGAGGAATTATTCCACTATCGTCGCAGTTTGAAACTCTTACTTGGTTTGCGCGTCTCATCCGTCAAGTCATGCAAGAAGCAGACTTTGCCGACAATACCCCTCTCAAATTTCTTACCGAAAAACAATACACAATTTTAATGCATGGAACCAATGCGAAAGTTCACACCGTTCGGGGAACCAACTCCAAGGGCAACCCGGCCAAGTGGCAGACTCAATTTTCTGGTCTCGTCGGTGAGCTAGAACGTCGTTTCAACGAGTCCAGCTCAGATTACGTCCGCCACGAACTAGAGCGTTATATGATAAAAAAAATCTGTCCGATATGCCACGGAGCTCGTCTAAAAAAGGAAATATTAGCTGTCACAATAGCTGATAAATCGATCGCCGACGTCTGCCACCTATCAATTGATTCGGCTGTCGACTTTTTTTCCAAACTGAACCTAGTCCTAAACACAATGGAAAAATCGATCTCTTCCCCTATTACCAAGGAAATCCAGGACAGATTGAGTTTTTTACAATCAGTCGGTTTAGATTATCTAACCCTTGATCGTGAGGCAGGATCACTCTCTGGCGGAGAACTTCAACGCATTCGTCTTGCTAGTCAAATTGGCTCGCGATTAACTGGTATTCTTTATGTTCTTGACGAGCCAACAATTGGCTTGCATCAAGTCGACAACCAAAAATTGCTTAACACCCTAAAAAATTTAGTGACCCTGGGGAATACGCTAGTGGTAGTTGAACACGATCGAGACGCTATATTGTCTGCCGACCACTTGGTCGAATTTGGCCCTTTGGCCGGCAACAGTGGGGGCACTATTACATTTCAGGGCTCAGTAGACGAAATGTTGAGTTCTGTATCACTAACTGGACAATATTTATCAGGTAAAAAAAGTATTGGAAAAAAAATCCCACCACGACAATCCATTGGGAGAATCGCATTGGAAAACTGTACTCACCACAATCTCAAATCCATCGATTTAGAAATTTCTTTGGGTTTGTTAATCGGTGTCACAGGTGTATCCGGATCTGGAAAATCATCACTAATTGTCGACACTCTTTACGAGGCTTTGGCCCAAAAAATCAACCCCGATCACCGTGAAAGAAACATTCCCTTCGGTAGGGTCACAATTCCAGACATTATCAAGAGGGTTAGTCTAATTGATCAAAGTCCCATTGGTCGCACACCACGAAGTAATCCGGCAACCTATACAAAAATATTTGACTATGTACGCAAAATATACTCTCAGACAAAAGAAGCCCACCTGCGCGGATACAATCAGGGGAGGTTCAGTTTCAACGTCAAGGGTGGGCGTTGTGAAACCTGTGAGGGGGATGGCGTCATCAAAATTGAGATGCAGTTTATGGGCGATATTTACGTTACCTGCGAAACCTGCCAGGGACGCCGCTACAACGAACCGACTCTAGACATCGATTACAAAGGTAAAAACATTGCCGAAGTACTCGAAATGACAGTTAAAGAAGCGTACGATTTCTTTGATGTACCCATATTGAAAAATAAGTTAGACACTCTTCGAAAGGTTGGCCTCGACTATATCAAACTAGGCCAACAAGCAACCACTCTTTCTGGTGGTGAAGCTCAACGAATAAAATTGGCTTCCGAACTATCCAAAACCAATTCTGGTCATACTGTGTACATTCTCGATGAGCCAACCACAGGATTGCATTTTCATGATTTGAATAACCTCCTTGCCACCCTTCAAGCTTTGGTAGACAACGACAACACAGTCATTGTAATCGAGCATAACCTCGACCTGATAAAAAACGTTGATTACATCCTTGACATTGGACCCGGAGGAGGGGATAACGGTGGCCAAATTATCGCCTCTGGCTCTATAGACCAAATTATTTCAAAATTTCAAACTCCGACCTCAATAGAGTTGCGCAGATTCCTCGGTGGCAGATAATGCTAAACTGACATAAATAAATTATGTTCCAGAGGGTTATAGTTTTTCTTTTTGTCTTTACCACGTATATATGCGTGACCTCTCCGGTTATCGCGATCTCGGAGTTTAGTACAGATTACCAGATCAAACACGATGTCCACGAAAATGGTTTAACTTCAGTTACTTATCTTGTCAGTCAGACAAACAATCTTTCTACCGTTTATGCAACTCAATTTAGTCTTAGTGTTGGCCAGGTGGAACCATCTTCAGTCGTGGTAATCGATGAGTCGCAGTCAGTTTATCCAAATATATCATCAACCCAAAACTCAACCAATATCAGCTTCCCATTTGCCAACCGAGTCGTGGGGAAAGATAAAGTACACCACTTTTCCATTACATATTTGACCAAGGACGTTGTGCGACATATTGGCTCAATCTGGGAAATCAACATCCCCAATTTGGCCGGAAATTCTAACACCAGAAATGTTGAAATTTCTCTGAAAGTTCCCGCTACATTTCCTGAGCTAGCATATATATCGCCAAAGCCCACATCCTCAGAACAATATTCATACAAATTTAACAACCTCTCTTTAGCAAATAGACCAATAACAGCAATATTTGGCAAGACTCAATATTTTGACTTGTCCCTTTACTACAATCTCGAAAACACACTACCAAAAGAGAAATTGACTAAAATAGCCTTGCCACCAGACACCAATTATCAAACGATTAATATTTATTCAATCGACCCCAAACCCGCAATGGTCGAATCCGACCTTGATGGAAATTGGCTGGCCTCGTATCAGCTACCATCGCAAGGATCACTTCAAGTAAAAGTAAAAGCTTTCGCAAGAATTGATTTATACCCCAAACGATCTTCATTATCCGAAACAAACACATATACCCAATCAGCTGGTATTTTTTGGCCTACCAATGATTCAAAAATCATCCAACTCTCACAGCAACTTTCAGGTCCCGAATCGATTTATCAATACGTTGTCGAAAATCTAGGCTATGATTTGACCCGTCTACGCGAAAAACAGGTCAGGCCTGGTGCTCTCTTTGCTCTGGAAAATCCCAAACGGTCTATTTGCACTGAATTTAGCGATTTGTTTATCACACTGTCGCGTTCCAAAAAAATTCCAGCTCGCGAATTACAGGGATTCGCATTCTCCAATAATGACCAAATTAGACCGGTTAGTTTGTCGCAGGACGTTCTTCACTCCTGGCCCGAGTACTACGACTCATCAAGGCAAACATGGATCCAAATCGACCCTACCTGGGCCAACACCACCAAGGGAATTGACTACTTTAACAAATTAGATATGAGCCATATCGTTTTCGCAATTCACGGAACCGACCCCGAAAATCCTTCCCCAGCCGGCTCCTATAAAACATCCAACTCAAATTCGAAAGATGTTTATGTCGAACCTCACACCCCAATTACTTTTCCAAATCCAGTCCTGAAATTTTTTGCCTCCCCTAAGAACAGAAGTAATCTAGAGCTAAGTGTGCAAAACGATTCCGGGGTTTCATTTTCTGGTCCGCTAGTAATATCCTCTCAATCAATTCACCTATCAAAACAGACTACACTCAATCTTGCTCCGTTTTCTAGCGCTACAATACCCATTGCCCTATCGACAAAGGCAAGGCTAACAAAAATTAACCTCGAACTACAATTAAATGCAAACAATCAGCAATACGCAATCCCAATCGAACTCAAGTCCGACCTGGAGACGATTGCCATTCCAACCGCAGTCAGCGCAATTTTGGTCATCCTTACCCTCGTCAGCGGGTATCTATATCTTCGAAAACGTAGACAAAACGCCTCTTTACATTGGTAAGTCAGTTAATCTACGTACTCGAGTTCATCAACACCTAGACGAGGCTCTGGACTACAAAACCAAGCAGTCTCAATTTGTTTCCCGCTGCCGTTATCTTTACCTACGCCCTACCCAAAATGACCTTGAGGCGGTCATATTGGAAGCATTTTTAATCAAAACTCACCAACCCCTATACAATTCTCGTTCAAAAGACGACAAATCTGGTTGTTTCATTACTATCAATCTCCAAAATCGCCAGACCATCAACATCGTCCATACCTCTGATATTTCAAGTATGGATCCAAATGAAAAAATACAAATTTTTGGGCCCTATCAGTCGTCCTCAACCGCCAAAAGTATTCTTGGTCATATTAGACAAATATTTGGCTATTGTCAGAATCCTACGCTTCATCGTCCATGTTTCTACTACCATCTCCACCAATGCCCAGGACCCTGTGCCCAAGCGATTACCCAATACCAATATCTACTCCACTTAAACAAAATAAAACATTTTTTACGTGGCGAAATGCAACTTATCCGCCGACAACTAAAGAAGAAAATCATCACGCTTTCCGAGCAACAAAACTTCGAACAGGCGTCATCCACCAAAGGCGAACTAGAACGCTTGGATTACTCACTATCACAAACTCACTTGAATTTTTTTCTCGAATATCAACAAAGTCGCCAAATCGCTCTACACAATCTTGTCCACACTCTGGGGATTCGTACTCTCAATAAACCCCCTCATCGTATAGAGTGTTTCGATATAGCTCACCTGCAAAATCAACAACGGGTTGGTGGTATGAGTGTTCTTATTGATGGTGAAGCTAGGCCTGATTTGTATCGTTTGTTCCTCATCCGCGAAACCGACGGGGGAGATCAGCATGCACTAAAAGAAATCGTCAGCCGGAGGCTGAAACACCCCGATTGGGGTTATCCGGATCTAATTGTCCTAGATGGAGGCACAAGCCAACTGTCGGTTGTCTCCCGCAGTATTCCGCCTTCTTTTGCCATCATTGCTCTTTCGAAACAACACGAGGAGATACATTACTATCGGGACGGTACACTTATCAACAAGAAACTACCTATGCACTGTCCCGAAATCAAGATTTTGCAAACAGCACGTGACGAGGTCCACCGTTTTACCAACAATTTTCACCGTAAACGTTTTAGACGCCAGATGCTACAAAATTGATATACTTATTTCTATGAAGGGATTAATCAAAGCTACTTTTATCAACTTCTTGGCTATGTACTTTGTTTCCCAACTTCATCTGGGCTTTAATATCAGTGGAGGAGCCCCAACCTTGATCAGCGCATCAGTTGCCCTTACATTACTAAATCGTCTCGTCAAGCCAATTATTAAATTATTTTTACTTCCCATAAACGTTCTCACCCTGGGAATATTCCGCTGGTTCGCTGGCGTGGCTACCTTATTTATATTGGTTGCTCTTATTGATCAAATACAAGTAATTCCATTTTACTTTCAAGGTTTTTCCGCGCAAGGGTTCGTCATCCCCTCACTTCAAATAAACCTGATTTTTTCATACATTATCACAACCACCCTTATAAGGCTCGCCTCCGACATCTTTCGCTGGCTAACCACAGCCTAAGCTATAATTAAGCCCAATGAAACCTCTTCTAGCGATCCAACTAATCCTAAGCATTTTGATGATCGGACTGGTTTTGCTTCAGCAACCAAGTTCAAATCAATCCGGCGGTTCCGAGACAAATCGATACCACACCAAAAAAGGCCCCGAAAAATTTCTTTTTCTTTTCACCATACTGATAGCCATTATGTTTCTCGTCTCGTCGCTTGCCAATGTTTTGATACCCTAATCCAATGAAATGGCTTCGCCGTTTTTCTTGGTACCTATCTAGCTACATTATCCGTTATCGTTATGTAATTATTGGTAGCATTACTCTTTCAATTCTATGTTTTCTCATACTCAAACTATTATTATCACGCCTACCAAACAACAAACCCAAACTCTACGTTGGTATTGTTGGCAACTACACTACCCAAACAATCCCACCTCTGGTAGAAAGAATACTTTCATCCGGCTTGACTAGGCTCGACGAAAACCAAAGAATACTTCCCGAGCTCGCGTCATCTTGGCAAGTCTTGCCGGGAGGAAAAAAATATATCTTTACCCTCAGGAATGACCTTGTATGGCCTAGTGGCAAAAAATTATCTTCCAAGGATATCAACATTCAAATTTCTGGCGTGAAGATTGACTACCCCGACACAAATCAGATCTCGTTCGAAACCTCAGATGTTTTTGCCCCTTTCCCGGCTATACTTACCCACCCAACCTTTAACGACAAGGGTCAAACAACCACTGGTTACACCGTTAGCATTACCCAAGGAACAAACAGCGTCATCAAAGACTATTTTCTTAAATCTCCAAGTCAAACTGTCTTTATCAAGGTCTACCCCTCTGTTCGAGAGGCAACTACAGCCTTTAAATTGGGGCAGGTTGACCACTTGGTTGATTTGCCTTCTTTTCCAAACATCAAACGTTCCGACGTAATAAACTTTCAAACCGACATTGACCACCATCGGGTAGTGGCATTATTTTTTAATATTCAAGATCCCATCCTAACCGACAAAAGTATTCGACAGGCGATAGCTTATTACATCGAAGATAAGTCCTTTGGTTTTACTCGCGCCACTGGCCCTATTCCCCCTCAATCTTGGGCATACAATCGCTTCACCAAAGACTACAATTTTGATCCATTGAAAGCACAAAAACTAATTAACGACAATCTCCCAAGTGAAAAAAGGGGTTTCGCCCTCGAAATCAGTACACTTCCTGACTATCTTTCCATTGCTGAAAACATTAAACAACAACTAAGTAAGCAATCTATCGAAAGTGTAGTTCGAGTAGTAAACTCCGTGCCTAACAACTACCAGCTTCTTGTTGCAGATTTGGCAATTCCCACAGATCCGGACCAATATATATATTGGCACTCAACGCAAAATTCAAACATAACCCACATCAAAGATCCCAAAATCGACAAGTTACTCGAAGACGGGCGTACCACCCTAGACGAAAAACAACGCAAACAGATTTACCTAGAATTTCAAAAAGTTTTGATGGAGGAGCTACCGGCTATATTTCTATATTTTCCAAATAAATATCATTTTTCTCGTGGGATTATACCCTTCTGGTATAACTAGTTGTAAAATACTACTTCAATCGTTACTTCTATTTGGGCGGGTGGCGAAATTGGTAGACGCGCAGCCTTGAGGAGGCTGTGGGGCAACCCATGGAGGTTCAAGTCCTCTCTCGCCCACAAAATATTTGCTGCCGAGGTGGCGAAATTGGTAGACGCGCAGCGTTCAGGACGCTGTGAGAGCAATCTCATGGAGGTTCAAGTCCTCTCCTCGGCACCAACTTAATAAGCTGGACTCGTAGCTCAGCTGGTTAGAGCGTTCGGTTTACATCCGAAAGGTCGAAGGTCCGATCCCTTCCGAGTCCACATGCCAAAAAAAGTTCTTGTTCTAGGGGGTGGTACCGGTACTTACACCACCCTCATAGGTCTCAAAAAGTTTGACCTGGATCTTTCTGTTGTTGTCACCATGATGGACTCAGGAGGAAGTAATCGTATTATTCGCGACGAATTCGGGCTTTTGCCTACCTCAGACATCCGCCAGGCAATCCTAGCGTTATCTGGCAGTAAATCAAGTGAAGTTCTTAGAAAACTATTTACCTATCGTTACGACCATGGAACTGGCATCACCGGTATGACCTTTGGCAATCTGTTTATGGCAGCTCTTACGGAGATAGAGGGTTCCCAAAAGGCTGCTATCGCCACGACATGCAAAATTTTGGAGGTAGAGGGGCAGATCCTTCCGGTAACTTTTGACAACACTAACCTTATCGCTCGATATCAAAACGGAAGACAGGTCTTGGGGGAGCATTATATTGATGAGCCGGATCCTCAGGTGGGCAAGTCTCGAATAGCTGAATTGTCTGTTTTTCCCTCTGCCAAGGCTAGCAAAGAAGCACTCGAGGCCATTTCAATGGCGGATCTTATTGTTTTCGCACCGGGTGATTTGTACACTAGCCTTATCTGTAATCTAGTTATCGATGGAATTTCCGACGCTATCGCCAAATCCAAAGCCAAAAAGGTATTTGTGGTTAACCTGATGACCAAGTTTGGCCAAACTGAGTCTTTCACAGCCAGTGACCATCTTTTTGAAGTTCAAAAATATCTTAAAGGTGGGATTATTGATTTTGTTCTTATCAACTCGAATACTAACATTTCAAAAACAATAATTAAAAAATACAGTGAAGAAAATGCTCACATTGTCGCGGACGATTTTGATCATTCCAATCCAGTCCCCAAACCAGTGATTCTTCGCACGGACTTGCTATCCAGTGATGTCTACACAAAACCCAAAAGCGATAAACTAGCACGAAGTCTCATCCGCCACGATCCCGACAAGCTCGCTAAAGCTATCGTTAGCTTGTTATAATCAGCCTGTCGACATCTTGCCGAGGTAGCCAAGGTGGTCACGGCGGGAGTCTGAAAAACTTCAGATGTCAGTTCAACTCTGACCCTCGGCACCACATTGACAAATAAACACGCGGGCGTAGTTCAGGAGTAGAACGTCTCCTTGCCAAGGAGAAGGTCGTGGGTGCGAATCCCATCGCCCGCTCATTTTTGCCTCAATCTTTATCCAGAATCAAGTTTTTTGCATTTTTCCAATTCTTTACACCGCAGGCAAACATTGCAATTCGAAGTCCCGTCTCCCACTCATCCACAAATTTTGTTAATGAGTCTTCCCCTTCGATGGCTTTATCTAAAAATGGTCTAGCCGAACTGTAGTAATCTGCACCTAATGCATGGGCGATTAATCCCTGAATTGGATTTCTTATTCCGCCACTAGCCACGATTGAAATATCTTTTAATTTTCTCACACCAAGCAGGGCCTTTTCAGTCACTATCCCAAAATCCTTGAACCATTCGGCCAGTACTCCGCCACCCTTCCTTTTTCCTTCTATCCAAGCCCAGCTTGTTCCGCTAGCACCAGCAACATCAATTCCACTAACCCCAATTTCTACCAGTCTTTTTGCAGTTAATTGGTCAATACCATGACCAACCTCCTTTGCAAAAACTGGCACACCAATCACTTTTACTAGCTTTTCAATTTTGCCCAATAATCCTTCGAAATTTGTATCTCCTTCGGGTTGAATGGCTTCCTGCAGGGGATTAAGGTGCAAGTACAGAGCATCAGCCTTAACCATGTCGACTACCTTTCGATACTCATCTAATCCATATCCATAATTCAGTTGAACCGCTGCCATATTGGCAAAAATAACAGCGTCAGGAGCCAATTTACGAATTACCACAAAAGACTCAACGGCTTCGGGTATTACTAGTGCAACTCTTTGTGATCCGACCCCCAAGGCAATCTTCTTTTCTTGAGCTACCTTAGCTAAATTACTGTTTATATTCACCGCATGTTTAACCCCTCCGGTCATCGAGGCGATAATCAACGGCTGTCTAAGTTTCTTTCCAAATAGAGTGGTAGAGGTGTCGACATCAGCCATGTTTAATTCAGGTAATGTTCGGTAGGGGAGTCTAAAGTTACTAAACACACACCCCTCAATTTGTGATTGGGGGTTAAGTGACAAAGCTAAGTGATCTTCTTTCCTTTGTTGTATTTGCTGCATAATAGTAAAATACACCTACATTGCCGGGTCGTCTAATGGTAGGACAGCAGATTCTGGATCTGCTTATTGGGGTTCGA
>CAZARR010000025.1:0-10884 GCA_964487665.1 uncultured Pseudomonadales bacterium | reverse complement strand
GGATTATTCTGTATAGTTTCTGAGTGAATGACTTTATCCACCCGGGGGTTCATACCAGTAAGAACTAAACTATTGCAATTAACCTCTTCTTTGCTCCAAACATAGCTATCATTGCTAATTGACCAAAAAACGCCGTTTAATCGATATGTAAAAGACAACGCCTCTAGTAATCTCCAAACATCTTGCTCTGATAATTTTCCAATATTGTTTTCTAACCCTTTTTGAAAACTGTTTTCAGGAAAAATTTTACTTAACTCAGCAACTAAGTACGATTTGGCTATTGTAAGGACGGGAATTGTTTTTGGCATTTTATGTTGTTTTCTAGCAACTTCATCTGTGTTAAGAGTTGCTTCTGTCAATTTTGAGCGGGTGAAGGGAATTGAACCCTCTTCTCCACCTTGGGAAGGTGGCATTCTACCGGTAAACTACACCCGCATTGAGTGTGATTTTAAACGATTTTTGCTAAACTGGTGTGATGAATAGAAAACCTCGCGGGAGGTATGGTGAGCAGCAGAGAGAACGCAGAGGTAAATTATATTTGATCTTGTTGTTGATCTTGGTTTTCGTGGTAGTTAAGTGGGGTATTCCGGTGTTTGTAAATGTTATTGCTCAAGGTGGTGGTAGCAGCTCAACAATAGACAACTCAAATCGTGATTTAATACCGCCCCAGAGCCCTGTCTTTAACGCTACACCCGAAGCTACGAACAGTGCAGTAATTTTGGTAAGCGGTTTTACCGAATCCGGAGCCGGGGTCGAGTTGGTGGGTAAGAGCGAACAAAAATTTGTTACGAAGGCTGACGAAAAGGGATTGTTTCGAGTGGAATTACGGCTAAGTTCGGGTGATAATATTTTTTCGGCAGTAGCGATTGACGACTCGGGAAATCGTAGCAAATCGACTGACATAAGTATCTACATGGACAAAAAAACATTGGATCTTTCGATTAAATCCCCCAGTGATAATGAGACAATTTCCGGAAAAGCCAATGTGGTTGAAATATCAGGGACGGTGAATAAAAGTGATGCCACTGTCAGCGTAAACAACCTGGCAGCAATGGTAGACAACAAAGGAAATTTCACACGAACTGTGCAACTGGTGGTCGGTATCAATGAATTGGTAATCAAGGCGGTGGACAGGACGGGGAACAAAGATGAGAGGATACTTACGATAAATTATTTTCCCTAGCGGTTATTAGACCCACCCCAATAAATATTGGGGCATAAAAAAGGGTGTTGTTAAAGAAGGCGTGAAGCGCAAGGGCAAAAAAAATACTAGGAAGGTACTTGTTGGGTCTGATGTAACGATAATAACTCAGTAACAATCTGATAAATAGCAACAACCCTATTACACCCGTTGTTTGGGCTACAAACAGATAGCTATTCGACACCGAAGCCGCTGACCGCGATAGAGGGTGGATCTGATCACCAGACCCAAGAGTGTTATAGCCTACTCCGAAAATCGGGTGCTTTGTTATAGTTGCAATGCTTTGTTGCCAGTTTGAAAGGCGAGATACGACAGAATAGGTTCGAAACAGGTTCACCCCTTCCCCCGCTGGTTTCGGGGCTAATAGCACAATCATTAGGCCGAGTATTACTATCATAGGCAAATAGATAGACAAAGCTCGCGACTTGTGCTGCCTGTAAAATAGGTGGATGATTCCGATAATCGCGCAAAGGTATGAGGCACGAGAAAAAGTTAATACTATTGCAACCGAGGCGAGAATCAAAAATACAATATTGAAAGGTTTTTTGAAATGTACAAGCACGGCCATGGATAGAATGAGCAGAGCACCCGAATAATTCGGGTCGAGAGTAGGAAAAGTTAGACGATAAAAATGATCATCGTAGTAAAGCTCTTTAAGGTAATGCAAATCGGGAATAAATACATATTGACCTAGGCTAATTAATACAGCAGCGGCCAAACCTATCTTTAGATATTTATCGTGCACCAAAGAGGTAAAAGTAATTGATAGATAGCAAATCAGTCTAAATAAATACGCGGTCGATCGAATTATCATATTGTTATCTGGATGTTGTGTTGAAATAGAAAGCACCAAGGAGAGCAAACACCAAAAAACGAAAAGTGCAACTGGTTTTTGTAACGGGTGACGGTTGTAGACAATTTGTCTCCAATTACCAAGCAGAGTAAGAATGACCAGAAAATCAATGAAATATAAACGGAATGGAAGCTGGATTGAAACTTCTGATAGTTGGTAAAAAGGCCAGAATAAAGATAAAAGGTTTAGCCACATGGCTAAAAGATTTCCCCTTCTTGGGGGCTGATAGAATTGTTGGCGGGGATAATGTAGATATCTTGACGCCCGTTAGACCCTACTAGTGTGGCGTCACCCTTGAGGACAGACTCATAGGGTAGACAATGCGAGCAACCGGCTTTGGGACACTTGAACACCCCTAGGGATCGCGCGGCCTTGATAAGCTTGGATTGGTACAAAACTTTTTCTCTTGACATGTCTAGGTCGGGCAAATCTTGCTCAGAGGGCGATGGACTAAATCCGAGATACCAATAGCTGACCTTCTCAACTGGTCTGGTCTGACAGTTTGTTGCCAGTAACAAATAGATCGGAAGTTGCAGTGAGTCAGGGCTTACCTCGTTTTTGTTAGTTTTAAAATCGATTATGTGTACACCGTTTGTTGGGGGAAGATACTCGAGCCAATCTATTTTTCCACAAAGGATAATGCCATCCTCCTCAGATAACCAGTAGTGAGGCAAGTCTTGATCGAGTCGTATGGTTAAGTTGGCTAACGGCCCAGGATTTTCCGAAATTTGGGCAACCATCTTTTGCCCACGAGATTTATATCGATACTCGGTCTCTGGATCGAAGAAACCACCTTTCTCAGCGTGATACTTTTCCCATATTTTTTCAAACTTTTCGTTCAGCGAGCTAGCAAACCTGGTTTGGGTAGGTAACAAAGACAGTGCCTCGACAACCTCGTGAACTGCTGATCCCAAGGAAAAGGATGGGTTGGTGATCTGAATCTTTCTATTGGTTTTGGGGTCTTTGTAAACATTCTTTAGATAATACAAGCGGGGACAGGTAAGATAATCAGAAATTGATGAATGAGAAACCCAAAGACTTGAATATGGATCTTTCACGGATTATTCCTTAAGTTTATCCACGCCCTTACTAAGCTGCTTTTTTACAGTGTCGCGAAGTCGAAGTATGCCTGTGATCAAGCTGTGGTGTTGATTTTCAGAGTGAATGTGCAAGCCTGGCAGACCCATGTCGAACTTAAATTGATACCCAAGTTTGCGGTTCTTTCGAATATTGATACTGGCCGTTTTGAATTCGTCATTAAAATGTCGGAGATATTTTTCTAGCGCACCAAATTTTGTTTGGACCCTGTTTTTTATTCGTTGACCGATCTTAACATTCTCTGAAGAAAGATTAACAATCATTACGGTGTTAGTAATTGGTAATAGGCCTATTTTACCCTTGTTGGCAATAGAGCGCATTGGTCTAGTTTGTGTGTCTGGGAACTATGAACTGATTGTTGGGGCAATTCGATGACAATCGAATATTTTGGATGATAGACGAATAGTCTGTTGGGTTTTAGATTCTGGCAAATCTTCACAACTTTTAGGTGGTCGTCGAGAAGCAGCACGTCTATTGGGTGCGAAAGTCCGAAAGTGTGAATTCCGAACCTAGTTACCAAACAAATCGCATCTTTGTTACTTTTACTTATCAATCCTCGCAAGCGATCGGTAAACTGAGTCGCAAAATATACTCGGCGATGGATTGTAGTGTTTCTGGTACGGTTTATTAGTGTTTTGATCACAAAGTGAGCAGGTGATGATTGTTCTTGAGCCACTTTTGATGGGCTGTGTATTGTGGGTCAAGAGAGCTAACTAGATGCCAGAATTTGTTCGAGTGGTTGTGATAAACCAAATGGCACACCTCGTGAAGTACTACATAGTCAACAATTTCTGGTGGGGCCATTACCAACTTGCGATTAAAATTCAGGTTCCCTTTGTGCGAACAACTACCCCAAATCGACGAAACGCGCTTAAGGGTGATTCGGTGGAATTCTACTCCCAGCTTTGACGCAAAGTAGGATACTCGCTTGGTAATAATGTCCTTACCCTGGCTCAGGTACCAAGCAGTCAAGTAATTCCTGATTGCTGATGGTGATGTTGCGGCCATCGGCGCCGATACCCTGATATGTTGGTCGGACACACGGACAGCAGCGCGATTTCGGTATGCCGATGGAATTATTTGCAACAGGTAGGTCTTGCCAAAAAACAGGTGGGGTTCATCATTTATGTAATTCAGTTTTCTTTGTGGGTTTGATTTTATTTTGAGTAACATTTTTTCGATCCAGGCCCTCTTTTCGTTGACCATACGCACACCCGCCTCAATAGCCAAATAACCAGGGATGTATACCTTGACCTTACCGTCCGGGGTGACCTTGATTGCGCTAGAACGACGACGACGCTGACTTTTGATGATTTCGTATGCAAATTCCATGATTTACCTTATCTGGTATTGATAGATTCTATTGGAGATAGACTGGACGCTCATAAGGTATGCATGAAAAAGTCCAAGGTAACCGTCGAGAAACCCAAAACGAAAGAAATAGTTTCTGAAAAACTTGATAGTTGGGTAGACAATAAGACGAAGATATGAAAATGGTTTGTTTTCTCGCGTCAACTCGACTGCATCAAGTGGGCCATAGGAAGCAATTTTTGTAAGGTGCGAGGCCACTAGATTCCGATGATGATGAAATATTGGGTTCGAAAGAAAACCGACCTCCCCAACTATTTTCCATTGCTCGTGAACTTTTCGAAAAAAACGTCCCGATCGGCGCCGAGCTAAACGGAGAATTCGAATGTTGCCAGTTTCTCCGTGAAAGAGGATCTGAGAATAATAGCTATCTAGGCGGCGAAGATAATATCCGACAAATGGTTTATGGACGAGTTTTTCCTGAATTTCGTTTATCAATTTTGCGTCAATAGTCTCGTCATCATCGAGAAACAAAACCCAATCGCTACGGATCTTCCGAAGAGCAAAATTTCGTTGGGCTGCAAAATCACCCGCAAGTTGACGATAATACTGTTTGTACTTTATCGATTTTGTTTGTTTCTCGTTTATATATTTTTGATCGGTAATCAGCACAATTTCGTCAGCAAATCGCAACGATTTGAGGAATTTTTGATTTGGAATCTTGTGGCAAATGCAGGCGACACAAAGCGTCATAGTTATGTTTTTGCTCGCAGAAACAAATTGTAGGAAAGGTAAAAAGGTGAAGAGATTAGCGGTAGATGTCTTTTGCAGAATCGTAAGTGACTGCTAGCGAGGTGTCTTATTTTTTTTATGCCAAGTTTTTTGCTAGATGCAGACAGTTCGTGCATAAAGCTAGTGTTAGTAACCATTTTTAGCCGAAATCCTTTTTCTCGAGCCCGAAGGCAGTAGTCGGCGTCTTCGTAATAGAGGAAGTAATTATCATCGAGTAAACCAATTTGTTCAATAACTTTTCTTTTTATTAGCAGGCACACCCCGGATAAATAGTCAAATGCGGGGGGGTCCGATATTAATTTGCGCGATTCGAAATGATAGTTTCGCCCAAATAGCCAGTCAACAGTCCCGCCGTAACCAAATAGTGCTTTGTTGTTGCGGGAGAACAGTGCTGGGGCAGAGGTAATGTCTGATCCTGGACTGATTAGCTTGGTTAGGAAATATCGGTCTGATATTTGAGTGTCGTTGTTTAACAATAGAAAGTGGGAGTATTTCTTTTGATCTAGCGACTTAAGTGCAAAGTTTACACCACCCGAAAATCCCAAATTATTGTTTGTTGACACAAGCTTTGTTCTCGAGTGTTTTAGTTTGGTAATTTTTTGAGAACGATTTGTGGAACTATTTTCCACAACCACAATATCGCTATCAAAATCTATTTGAGCCAGGCTATTCAAACACTTTTTGGTCTGGTCTGCGGTGTTGAAGTTAATGATGATAGTGGCAACCTTTGTCATTTAGCCTATTAAATGACTAATGCTAGCCTTTGTGATTTTGTCAAAATTAACCTCTTTATCAGTTTTGTCGGATGCGGTGTTAATAAATATATTTTTGATCCCCGCGATTACCATCCTCTCGATCAGGTGCTCGATAATGGCCTTTCCGCCTACGTAAGCAAGTTCTTTAGAAAAACCTATAGGTTGGAGCCGTGTCCCCCTTCCCCCCGCTGGTATACTTCCGTAGATCATATGTGTATTTTAGTATCCGAAAAGTTTCCCTTATTTGTGATTGCTAGCCAACAAACAAGCAGAAACGGCGGGGTTGTAACAAGACTGGCAACAAGTGCTGCATAGGCCGGTCCAAGTACACCGTATCTAGGAATGAAAAAGATTATTAATGTAATTTCGATAATTACAGTTGCAACAGCTGCATAAGAAGGAATCTGGGGATAATCTAGAGCGCTAACAACCACGCTGGGAAGTGGTGTAAGTGACATCGAGACGAGAAATATACTCATAATTTTTAATACAGGATATGCTTCGTTAACAACTTGAGCATCTTTTAGCCACCAGAGCAAAAATAGATATCCAAAATTAAAACAGAGATAAACCCCCACGAGCGAACAGCAAAAAATAAAAATTTGAAGAAATACAAATGTTGATTTTAGTTTTTTAATCTGGTCATGGCGAGAAAGCGATGCCCCAAATGGAAAAAATGCTAGGGCCATTTGGGAAATGGCACCTGCGGCTTTGTAAACAAGGGATTGGGGAATGGTAAAGGCGGTAACTGCCCCAGCTGAAAGCATCCCGCCGAGAGCATATTTTGAAAATTGGGCTTGGATTTGACCCGCAATGTTACCCAAAAAACCTCGCAAACCAAAGTTGATTAGATTTTTCGACCAGATTGGATCAAATTTGGGGCTAAAAGTATCTCGCCCAAATCTATTTCGAGCGTAGCTAATCATCGTAGCGAAAGTAATCGTTTGCATAATTACTTGGCCAATAAAGATGTATCCTACGCTGTGGAAAGTGATGGCTGCAACCCCCGATACCACTGTGTTCCCAGTCCCAGTAAAAATTGTACGGAGATTGTAAACGTCGAACCGTTGGTCTGCCTGGGGCAAAGTCAAAAAGTGGGAATTTAGGTGATTTAAAAATACAACCATCCCTACTCCGAAGAAGCACAAGTAGTATTCGCGTAACCCGAGTGACTGCATGTCAGGCAGGTATAGTCGCATTAGTAAGCTTGCCAGTGATACCAGAATTACCAGAGCAATTCCGGTAATTAAGAATATCCACAGAGAGACTCGCCAAATTTTCAGCTTGTCGGCTTCGCTGTTCTGAGGCAGAGCCAAATTACGTATTACAGCTTGCCCAATGCCAAAATCAAATGTAGCGGCCATGAGAATCGTGGCTGTAAACAAAGCATATACCCCAAACATATTTGAACCTACCCCTCTTAGGATCCAGGATATTGAAAAAAAAGATGCAACTAGTAAATATACGTAACCAACAACGTTAAGCAGACTATTTTTTAAAAGGATTTTTCGATTGGACATAAATTTGAATAAACTGTAGCGATTTTTTGCGCGGCTACCTGATAATCAAAGTATAGTCTAGCGCGCTTGAGGCTATTCCTTGCAAGTTGTTTACGCAAGTTGGGTTGATTGATAAGGTTTTTGATCGCTGTGGTTAGCTCATTAACCGAACCCGGCCGGACAAGCACCGCGCTGTCCCCCACCACCTCTGGAATGGCACCTGTTCGCGTGGTTACTATTGGCAAACCGCTAGCCATCGCTTCAACCAAGACCATGCCGTATTGTTCCTGCCAAAAACGTGACGGTTTGCTAGGTAAACAAAAAATGTCGGCTTGTTGGTATACTTTTTGGATTTCATCATAGGCAACCTCGCGAATGCTTATTCCCGGGCGAGCAGCTGTCTTTATCTGGCCACTGCCAACGAGTGTTAATGTAATATTCCGATGTGTTTCTTGTAGATTCGAAAATGAACTTAATAGTTCGGATATCCCCTTTTCTGCAACCAACCTACCCACAAATAGAACGTTAAAGTTTTTTTTATCTGCTTTTACTGTAGGGCAAAAACGAGACAAGTCTACCCCCATGTAGATGACCTGAATTTTATTGGGGTTTACACCCTCCTCGACTAGGGCAGCCTTGGCAAGGTGTGTGGCGGCAATGAAAACATCTACTTCTTCTCGTGCAAGATTTTTGTAGCTTTTTCTGCCACGGATACGTTCATTGTTGTAAGGAATAATTTCCCATACTGTACTAACTACCTTTTTTATACTTCTACTATTTTTGGCTAGCAAAGCTTGGTGGGTATAACCGTAATAAGTTTCGGCTACATGAGCAATGTCGGAACCCCGGATCATTTTTTGCAGGCCAAAAAGCTGATGAGCATCAACAAAGATTCTGTTTAATAAAGGAAATTTAAAAGGAAAATTCGGGAGATCAGTTGGGCTGGGTAGTTTGATTAATGGAAGTTCGATGTTTGGGTTTGTGGGATGCAGGCTTGAGATAGCTTGTATTTCGAATTGATTATTCAAAGGGTAATAATTTTGCAGCTCAAAAGGATTCAAAAATGCCCCGCGGATAATTGAGATTTTCATAACTTAGTAATCAGTAGTCCTAATTTATTCAACGACTTTTTCCATGTGCGTACGTAACTGTTCTGGCAAAATTTGTGTTTTTTCATTTAATTTGCCCCTCCTTTGCGGGTATTTTGATTATATTAAATCAGATAGTTCGTGTAACGGTTGTTAGTTGCTTTATTGTAACGTCGTTTTTAATCGTAACTACTGGTGTAAAACAGATTTGTGATAAAGTTGAAATACTTAGTTTGGGGGGTTTTACTCCTACAACGTTTTTTATTCCGGCTCTGATGTAAGATTACATCCGCGACTCTTTATGTATTCCGAAACTCTTCTGCAAGGTTGATGGGGTGTTGAGCCTGGTCACAACACAGCACAAGTTGTTATTGACACATGTATTTGGTTTTGAAATACTGTTATCGAATATGTTTTTTGGGGCTCAGACCCGGTTGTTTATATCATTAGTATTTGTATTGATGTGCGGTTTGTATGTGTTTACCACAACTTCGCTTGCCTTTTATGACGGCTTTGATCAGACAAGTTTGAACCAAGAGAACTGGATTGTTGGACACAGTGGATACAGTTTGAATGGTGGAAAACTGATTTTTAATGCACCAAACAATTCAAATACTTTTCCCTATATATATTCGAAGAATGTGTTGGAGATACCTCCCGGGGAGTCATTGATAATAAAATTTACCTATTGTCATCCGGGCCAACATTCGGTGACGGTATAGCAGTCACTGACTCTTTGCCTCCTGTAGATGGTTTAATGTATTTCCCTAATGATTTTTCATCTTATACATTGTTCTATCTTTGGCAAGACCCAGTTTATAACCTGCATTTAGCAAGTTCGATTTGTCCCGAATCAAATCCATCGTGTGTTGAAAAAATAAATATATTCTATATTTCCCCGTCACCGGACTTTGCTGAACACGTTTTTAGAATTACACCCATCGGAAATAAATACAGAATCGATCTAGATGGCATAAATCGTTATTTTTCTACTGACACCGGAAGGATAGCGAAATATGTTTGGCTCGGCCACCCAATGATTACACTAACAAACGGAACATGGTCTTCTTTTTTAGTTAGTGAAATATATACAACTGATTACTTTGTTCCAAGTCCGAGTCCTTCCCCAAGTCCACCATTAACACCCTATCCCACCACATCTCCATCTCCTTCTCCATCATTATCCCCGATACCAGTCCCCACACTTGACCCAATAGTTCTGGTACCCGGGATGGGGTCAAGTTGGGACTATCAAGCAATATTGACTGGGCAAAAAGGGGATAACTGGACTGTTCCAAATTTCATCAATGTCTATTCCGACTTGGTCAATAGTTTGGTTGCAAATGGGTATCGACTTAATGAAAATCTGTTTATTTTTGCTTATGACTGGCGGCAAAAAGTTGTCCAGTCAGGCCGCGATTTGAACTCATATCTTAGCCGCCTGGTTTATGAAGGGAAAATTAGCCACGACGATAAGGTAAGCCTTGTTGGCCATAGTATGGGTGGTCTTGTTATCAGAAGTTTTTTGCACCTAGACACCCGCAGTCAGCAGATTGGAGCGGTTATAATGGCAGGCTCACCGCACTTTGGAGCAATCGACTCCTATGGGATATGGGAGGGGGCAACAATGTGGAATTCGTCTTGGTGGCAAAAAGCAGGAGTGGAGCTACTAACAACCTTAAATCGACTACCGGGAGAGACTAGGGTTGAAACTCTTCGCCGGATGGTACCTTCTGTTGAAGATATTTTACCGACCTTTGACTATCTTTTTCGGTCTAACCAGGTGGTTGGTTGGCAGACGATGAAACAATATAATAAGTACCTCTCAAATCTTAATGCGCTGCCAGAACAACCTTTGTCTGTATTGTTTGGCAGTGGCCAATCGACAAAAAATGGTATTAATGTTAGTGATCGTGGTATTTTGGACAAACTACTTGGTGAGTGGGAAGATGGAAAGCCTATAGCTCAGAATCCCTTTAAATTATCTAGCGTGGGAGATGGGACAGTTCTTTCTTACAGTGCTCGGGGGTCCTATGTCAATACATTTGGGTTTACCACAAACCATTCAGGTGTGATTGGGTTTGGGAATGTGTCGGTAATTGAAAAAATTCAACAGCTCTTGGGCGTGTCGACTGTTTTGACGCCAACAATTTCGCTCCCCTTACAGAATGAGGACGTTTTTATGGTGGCTCTGCAGTCTCCTGGGAGATTGAGGATTTGTTCATTGGGAAAGTGTGATGAAATACCGGCAGCTTACGCAGCCGGTTTACTCTAATTCAAGCTGTGCTTG
>CAZARR010000024.1:0-12123 GCA_964487665.1 uncultured Pseudomonadales bacterium | reverse complement strand
AAACGCTTTCCTGCCCCGGCATTACATGCCGGTGGATAGGCGCGAGGCATTATAAAACGCTCTAGGATCCCCCGATACCTCAGCCAACTCAAGTAACATTAAACTCCGTCTTTCTTCCATGGTCAAATCCGGTTCCTCTCGCTCAAGAAACATCTCAATATCCGACCAAGCAGTCGTAGAATTAATCCCAAAAAGTGTATTGTAAACTGTTGCATTTCCCGGTCCGTGTTCAGTCAATGCCCGAATGATTTTCCCCGAAGCAAGTGCATATGGGCCACCGTACATCATCGACGCACTGTCACCCTTATATAGAAGATTGGACAGTTCGGGTCCAATTGGAATGTCTAGGTCGCCCAAATGTCGGACTATTTCCATGCAAACCGGATTTTGCTTCTCACCCGATGCCAACTCTCTGCCATCCGAATCAGCTGTCTCAGCCATAATTCATACAATTGTACCCCAACCTCAGTCGGGGGAAGGGGACTCGTATTTTCGCACACTGGAACGTTTCTCTGGTCGTTTTTGCTCTTAAGTCCCCCGGCCTTGACCTATTTTCGCACACAGTTGCCCATATACTATCGTCGGCGCTGAAGTGTTTTACGGCTCTGTTCGGAATGGGAAGAGGTAGTGCCACTTCGCTCAGAAGACCGAAAGGCTTAAAAGCAAAAATAATGTGCTGACTCCCTGAAAAGTGAATAAAGGTATTCTATGTAAGAAAGTAAACAAACCACAAAAAATTAATCTATCTTATTGAACATTAGTACAGGTAAGCTAAATACCTTGCGGCACTTACACCTCCTGCCTATCAACGTAGTAGTCTACTACGGTTCTTTATCTCCCGATAAATCGGGAAAATGGATTCCTCATCTTGGGGACGGCTTCCCGCTTAGATGCTTTCAGCGGTTATCCGATACCAATGTAGCTACCCAGCCTTGCACCTGACGGCGACAACTGGCTCACTAGGGATTGGCTCACTTCGGTCCTCTCGTACTAGAAGCAACTCCCCTCAAGAATCCCACGCTAACAGCGGATAGAGACCAACCTGTCTTACGCATATACTCTTTTATTTCTAAAAGTATGGACTATACCTTTCCCGAATTCTTATCGGGATCGACGTGTTATGGATCTCTCCATCTGCCTGTTTATCAAACAGACAAGTCTCTACGGGGTCAACAACCCTATTTTCTTCAGTTGGTGATATACCACCTGGCTGTTCACAGTTCTTTTCTTTGAATAATTAAGTTGTCCAAATTGATCAATCAACAATGTTAAAGACAAAAAATGTTTTGCTGTCGTCAACTTATCCATTTTATCGATAATCTTGATCATCAACTTAGCTTGTTTAACTTTCAATATTAAATATGGCATCGTTTTTGATAATATGATTTTGATCGATTTACGATCATTTATTACCAATTCGACCATACCGTCGTTCCTGTCCCTTATATAGCCTAATCCTAATTTCTTCTGTATCTGTGGTAAGCCAACTTCTATCTTTTTCTTTTGATAGAAAACTACCGAAGGTGCAATTTGGTATTTATAACGATAAGTTGAATTGTGTTTCAACTGCACAAAAATACTTCCATCTGCATCTAAAAATCCAGCTATATATGGCCAAAAACCTTTATTCATACTGTAAACAAAAAGATTGCGACTTCCCTCGGTATTATCCCAGCATACAACAGATTGAAATGTGTTGCTAGGAACCCACCGATATGAGTCGATTTTCAGTTCCGATTACTCGGAAATGCCGTCGTATTATTCTCTGATGTCTGATTTACGGGTTCAAACGGTTCAAAAGCCAATATTTTGTTTGGCTCCTGGACGGTTTGAACCCAGCTCACGTAGCACTTTAATGGGCGAACAGACCAACCCTTGGGACCTTCTCCAGCCCCAGGATGTGCTGAGCCGACATCGAGGTAGCGAACTGCGTCGTCGCTGTGGACGCTCAGACGCAACTACTCTGTTATCCCCGGGGTAGCTTTTATCCGTTAAGCCCGGTACCTCCCACGAAGTACACGAGGATCACTTAGACCTACTTTCGTAGCTGCTCGGCTTGTATGCCTCGCAGTCAAGCACCCATTTACCTATGCGCTTTCATCCCGGTTTCCATTCGGGACAAGGGTACCTTTGTACGCTTGCGTTACTCTTTAGCAAGCAACCTCCCCAGTTAAACTATCCACCAGACAGTGTCCCTCCCAAAGTTTGCATTTGGGTTAGGTAAGAAACGCATAAAGTAAAGAGAGGTATTCCACTTGTTGTCCCGAAACAAAATGCATCGGGACTCCCTCCTATACTCGACAGTTACTCTATACATTTCAGTGCCAAGAGATAGTAAAGCTCCACGGGGTCTTTTTGTCCTGCTGTTAGTAGGCAGCATCTTCACTGCCATTTCAAATTCGCCGGGCCTCCTCTCAAGACAGTTGCAAAGTCGTTATACCTTTCGTGCAGGTCGGAACTTACCCGACAAGGAATTTCGCTACCATAGAACTCTTATAGTTAGAGCTGCCGTTCACCGGGGCTTCATTTGCAGCCTGATCCCAAATCTTGCGATTTGGGGGTCAGCCACTTATTTAACCTTCCGGCACTGGGCAGGTCTCAGCCCGTATACTTCAGCTTTCGCTTTTGCACAGACCTGTGTTTTTGTTAAACAGTCGCTTTGCATTCTTTTGTTGTATCCCGGCTATTACACCGGGAAAGGCATCTTGCATAGCTTACGCCTAGTTAATTTGCCTAGTTCCTTAAGAGAAGTTCTCCCGTCCGTCTTGGTCTACTCGACCAGTTCACCAGTGTCGGTTTGCGGTACGGATTATCTATGTTCTCGTTGCGACGCTTTTCTCGGAAACTGAAGTCGCCCAACTTGCCCGGTGTTGCCACCAGACTCGTATTTACAGCTCATATAAACGCCTCTCCGGATTTGCCAAAAGAGACTGACTTGCTGCTTAAACGTGTGTAACTTCAACACACCGCTTGGGTTATCCAATTTCGTCCCGCCCCAACTGATAACGAACACAAATAAGGACCGGAATATCAACCGGTTATCCATCGGCTACGCCAATTGGCCTCACCTTAGGGTCGCCTAACCCAACGCTAATAAATATCGCGTTGGAAACCTTGAACATTCGACGTCGAAGATTCTCACTTCGATCTCGCTACTCATGCCGCCATTCTCACTCCTCACCTCTCCAGCAAACCTCACGGTTCACCTTCATAGATGTAAGGACGCTCCCCTACCAGATCCCGACTTTAACATCGGGAAATTCCTGAATTCGGTAATGTGTTTAGCCCCGTTGAATCTTCGGCAATATATCTCTCGGCCAGTGAGCTGTTACGCTTTCTTTCAAGGATGGCTGCTTCTGAGCCGACCTCCTGGGTGTCTGAGAAATATATCTCCTTTACCACTCAACACATATTTAGGGACCTTATTCGAGGATCTGGGATGTTCCCCTCTCGCCCCTGGAGCTTAGCCCCCAGGTACTGACTCCTCTTGATTGCAACGCAGTATTCAAAGTTTGGTTGAGAAAAAGGCGTTTCCACCTCTCACTCATTCAGTACTTTACCCCTGCGTTTACTCAAAAAGGCTACGCCAAAACGTATTTCGGGGAGAGCCAGCTATCTCCGAGTTCGATAGGCATATTACCCCTAACCACAAGTCATCCGAGACATTTGCGACTGTCACCAGTTCGGGCCTTCCCTCGACTTTCATCGAGGTTCACCCTGCTCATGGTTAGCTCACTCGGTTTCGGGTCTGCACTACATGACTAAATCGCCCTGTTAAGACTCGGTTTCCCTTCGGCTCCGCACAAAAAGTGCTTAACCTTGCCGTGTAGAACAACTCGGCGGCTCATTCTTCAATAGGCACGACATCATTCCGATAAATCGGAACTCTGTCTGTTTGATAGCAATCAGTTTCAGGTACTATTTCATTGGGTTACTAACCCTTCTTTTCACCTTTCCCTCACGGTACTAGTTCACTATCGGTCAACAAAAGTATTTAGCCTTGGACCGTGGTCGGCCCAGATTCCCAC
Organism: uncultured Pseudomonadales bacterium; assembly: GCA_964487665.1. GTDB lineage: Bacteria > Patescibacteriota > Microgenomatia > UBA1400 > MFAQ01 > CAZARR01. The sequence continues at coordinate 8,095 of CAZARR010000024.1, read as the reverse complement.
TGGAGTTTGCCGTCTCCAGAGGTACTTAGGTACCAGGCGCAAACATTCTCAATTTCGAATACGAGGCTTTCACTCTCTATGGCCACTTATTCCACAATGTTCTTCTATCGAAAATATTTGCTAATGCCCAGCCCTGCAACCCCTTTAATAAATTAAAGGTTTAGGCTCTTCCCTGTTCGCTCGTCGCTTACTAAGGGAATCTCATTCGATTTCTTTTCCTCCGGGTACTTAGATATTTCAGTTCCCCGGCTTACCTCCCCGATTAAAAATCGGGGTTCCCCAACCTGCGTCGGGGTGGGTTTCCCCATTCGGACACCGCCGGATCATAGGCTCTTGCCGCCTTCTCGGCGAATTTCGCTGGCTTGAGACGTCCTTCTTCGGCTTTTGCTGCCAAGGCATCCACTGACTGCTTTAAAGTAGATAGATCAATTCTCTGCGAATTTGATTTCAATTCTTACATAAAACCCTCTATTCACTTTTCAAGGAGCCATTGATTAGCCCTTGGCCAATCACAATCAGCTCCGTATCAAAAAAGAGCCAATTGTCATCAGCCAAACGAGTGGACCTGAGGGGTCTCGAACCCCTGACCTCTACATTGCAAATGTAGCGCTCTAGCCAACTGAGCTACAGGCCCAGCTCAAGTCCCGAATATTCAGTTTTAAAATAAAAAAGCTCCGTCGAGCGGAGCTATGAAATGGTCCAAAAACAGCCTACGGGGTTCTTTTTAGGCTGACAATTATTTGGTTAAACATCATATTCCGGGCGACTGCCATAATATATCAAACACGGGGTCGCTTGTAAAGGCGCACTAGTAGCCAGATCACCAAAAGTATCGGTACCCAGACGACGCTATAAACCCCAAACCATATCAGGGCGGTTACCACCGAACGCATCGATCCGACTAGCGACCGGACCGCCATCTTTATAATTACAGCCGGCCTCCAAGCTTTGTCGGGCGCATAGGGCAAAGCCAGCTCGTCAGTAGACAAACTGACGTCAATCAAAGTCAGTCTCGCTGTCTGTTCAAGATACTTTTGCTGGCCCTTGATCGAATCTATCTCACTCTGCAGGTTTATCAATTCGCGTTGTACATTTAACAAATCAGGAATATTCTCAGCCTGAGAGAAAATCAATTCCAACTTTTGCTTGGTTTTTGCCAGTACATCCAACCTCGCCTGCAAGTCCTGATACTGATCAGTAACATCACTCCCCCAAACGTTTTCCGCCACCACCCGGACTCCCAAAACTCGAATTTCTTCCAAAACTTTACTACGCTCATCAGCCAACACCCGAATACTGATACTTCCCGTAGACGCTTCCTCGGGCCTGTTCTGGTAATAGCTAACCATGTATCCACCATGTCTGTTTGCCAACTTTTCAATACTACTGATTACGCCACCGACATCCTTGACCAACAAAGACAAACTGGTATTCTGCACCACCATTCGGTCTTTGGTCTCACTTGGCGCCACCTGCCGCACATTTGGGTAAGCCACATCACTTCCGCCCAAAGGCGCCATTTCCGCCACCTTGCTCACCCCGAATTGGACAGAAGAAACATTTGTTCCTCTCCCTACCAAAAAGTCTTTCGCTAACAAAAGCAACAAAGCCACACCCATCAAAATAGGAAGCAAACCAATTCTTTTTACCAATTGCACTCTACTCACTAGAATAGCACAACCAAAATACAATTGTTACACTAAAGACATGCCGGAATCATCTGCGAATAGGCATGGTGTATACAAAACAACCCACCATTTCCCTTACCGTTTCCGGTATTTCTTACGTGAACACACCTTCCTCCTTATTATCCTTATTCTCGCCATAGCCGTTCGTAGTTGGAAGTTTGGGACTATCCCCCCAGGACTGAATCAAGACGAGGCGTCGGCTGCATACGACGCATTCTCGCTCCTGCACTACGGCATCGACCGCAATGGATTTCCCTTTCCCGTCGTCCTTATCTCGTGGGGTTCGGGCATGAACAGCCTTGCAACAATGCTTACAATACCCTTCCTGGCAATTTTTGGAGAAAGCGAGTTAACAGCACGGCTCCCGATGTTCTTTCTGGGAATACTCACCATTATTGCATTCTATGCTGTATGCCGAAGGATCGACCCGAAATTTGGTATTTTGGGTGCGCTTGTACTGGCAATTTCTCCTTGGCACATCATGCTAACGCGCTGGGGGCTAGAATCAAATGCCTTTCCAGGTATCTTATTGCTGGGTGTATGGGCTCTCCTGTCTGCTATCGACAAGCGTCGAACCCCACTCTTAGCTGCCGCCTTGTTTGGCATTTGCCTGTACGCCTATGGAACTGCATATCTCGTCGTCCCAATCTTCCTTGTAATTACCTACTCATTTCTGCTCTACAAGAAAAAACTCACGCTAAAATCAGCGGTCAGAAGTATGGCTGTGTTCCTGATTGTTGCCCTACCATTAGTGGCCTTCATTATCATCAACCACTTTCAACTACCCTCCCTCAATTTCGGATTTTTCTCGATTCCGCGTTTCCCCGCTACACCGCGCTACAGCTCCTTTCCCACACTCTTTCAGGATAATGCACTACCTAGAATCTGGGATAATGCGCGCACTCTTTGGCATATTCTCGTTTTTCAAGATGACAACACTTTCTACAATGTTCTTCCAGGGTATGGATACGCCTACATCTGGAGTTTGCCTCTTATTGTGATTGGATTCCTTGTCTGTTGCCGACGAGTAATTTCATCGCGTTCGATGATAGAAATGATGTTCCTAGTGTGGTTTGCTGCATCACTAATTCTCGCATTCGCTATCTCAGTTAATGTAAACCGAATTAATTGCATTTTTCTACCACTCCTGTTCTTCCTAGCGGTGGGTATAGATGTCTTCCGTCGCAACCGTCTAATATTTGCGGGCATCATTACAGCATTCCTGCTCTCCTTCTACTTTTTCTCTAGAACATATTTCACAACCTTTCCAAAACAAATTGGACCACGTTTCTTCGCCTCTTTCGGTGAAGCCATAAACTATGCATCAGAGAATACCTCTGGTCCCATCTGTGTTACAGGAAATGTCAACATGCCCTACATCTTTGTACTTTACTACCGCCAAATGAATCCGCACGTGTTCTTAAACACCGTACAATATACAAATCCCCATGGAGAATTCCGCGGCGTGGGCAGCTTCGATCGCTACACCTTTGGGCTAGATGAATGCTCGGGAAAAGTTTTCGAATCCTATATACTGACATTGGACGAAGCGAATGGCTTGAATCCTTCGCAATTCACATCTCGTCGATTCGCCAATTACGCGGTTGCCAGACCTATTCGTATCCAACCCTAAATTAACTTACCTTCAACGGTAAGCTCTCATAATAACTATTCGCCTTAGTCAGCGCTTCACCCAGATCGTCTAGTTTCCCACCCACAAACCTAGCGTCTTTGGTAACCCTTAAATACTGTAATCGAGCAGTTAAAGCCGTGATTGCTCCTAGCACCGCATCTTGTTGTTCTTGTGTCATGCGGTTACTATTGCTAGCCATACCTATCCAATCTACTGCTAATCTACGAGGGTTGGGCAAATACGCTTTAGGGTCAGCTTGCACTCCTTGGGCTTTAGTAGTCTCCAAAGTCTCCAAGTTTCCCATATTTGGTGCTGCAGTAGAAAGCAAACCCCGATTAAATGGCGTGCTTCCTTCGCCGGGTTTACGTTGAGAAAAATCCTTAGCGAATTCTAACAATTTATCATCCAAAGCTCCAGCGGTCAGAGCCAAAAAATGTTCGATAGAGTCATAACCACCTTCAGCAGTTTTGCCTAACATAACCCTCGTCAAATAATAACAACACGCTCCACATTTTACTACGAATTGATAAAAATAATAAGGACCTATTGACACACACCCCGTCGTGAGTAAGAATTAAAGCATTGAACACGGCCTTATTTTCAAGAACCGTAATTAAAAATTAATAACTATACTCAAATATGAATCCAAACCAAGAACCGCCAGTACCTGGGAAGCCTAATACACCAGACCGAGGCCAAGTGTTCGCAGGCGCTGGGATTCAAACCGCGCCCACGAAACAAAGTCCTGTACATGCAGCAGTAGCCGTACGTCCTAGTGAACTACCTGTTAGACCCGAGGCGGGAATTACTCTCGGGCAGCCCGAAGCCGCTAAACCACCCTCCCCCTGGCCAGAGAGTGTGCAACGCTTTACTGGTGATTTGCCAACCAATGAAGGATTAGTATCGCCTACCGAAGTAAATAATATACGCGAACCAGATCTAGATGTCGTCTACGTTAAGGCGTTGGTTGACACAAACGGCCGTGTCGCTAAGGGCCTTAGACATCTTCCAAGCACAGCAGATATAACATCTAGCCAAGGACCAGTTACCGAACTTCTCTTTCGCGATCCAAACGGCAACCTAGAGGCTGTGGCACAATATCGAGGTCCGCTAAATGCACCAATATTGCATTCAGTCACCATCGCCAATACGATCGATAACCAATATCCTGAACAGGGGATTGCTCAAATCACAGACACGATGCAACCGGACGGCAAAGTACTCCGAAGCGTTTCTTATGGGCCGGGTTGGAGAGTGCAAAAACCACAGGAGTGGCCGCCAAAAACGTAGGCTGTCACACCTAAATACGCTCTTGCACTACCATCTTTTCGACAATGCTCTTTTAGGTCAGTCGACTACCCCCGCTCAAAAATTCCTCTAATTATCTCTTCTATCGGCGTCTCCTGAATATCCAGATCGTCCACCGGCAAATCACGTAGCATCATACTAGCCACCTCCCGGGTCCTACTTCTTTCCACTTCCACCGTCACCTTAAGCGGATCAAACTTCAAAATTTTGCCATATTTTTTCAACCGCAGTCTCTTGATTGGTTCCAAAAATACTAGGGTAATGGTTTTGTTTTTCGCATGAGTCCTGATCAGGCTATCAATATCGCCATCATAGCCCACTCTGCCATTATTAATTATTATCACTCGCTTACACAGTTCTTTTACATCTCCCATATAGTGCGAGGTGAGAATTATGGTCGATTGGTATTTTTCATTATATTCAGCCACAAACGAACGCAATTTCTTCTGGGCCACCACATCGAGACCGATGGTCGGCTCGTCCAAAAACAAAACTTTGGGAGTGTGCAACAAAGCAGCGATCAGCTCGCACTTCATCCGCTGCCCCAGCGATAATTTACGCACTTGTTGGTTTAGTATTTCGGCCACATCCAGCATCTCCACTAGATCAGATAAGACTTTTTTGTATCGGCTGTCCGGTACCTCGTAAATTTCTTTGTTCAAATTAAACGTTTCGATCGCTGGCAAATCCCAGAACAACTGATTTTTTTGTCCCATCACCAAACTAATTTGTTTCAAAAAATCGTGCTTTCTCTCAAAAGGGGTGTAGCCAAGCACTTCCACTTTTCCTTCTGTGGGATAAAGCAAGCCGGACAAAGTTTTCAATGTGGTTGTTTTTCCCGCGCCATTTGGACCAATAAAGCCCACCAACTCCCCTTGTTCCAGCTCAAAGCTTATTTCATCCACCGCCCTGACATCTTTGTATTCCCTTTTAAACAACGCCTTCAAACTACCCCGTAACCCCGCCTCTTTTTTGTGAACCTTAAAAATTTTAGTTAGTTTTTCGACCTTTATTGCTCTCATGGCATCATTTATTTTATGCTATTTTTGTCCATTAGCCACTAACTGATGAGTATATCCTCAAGCCTTTATGCCACATGCTCCTAGCTAAAAAAATCAAGGCTACCAAAGTAGTTATCTGGGCTACTAGCCAGCGCCAATCAAAAGCAAAATAAAGAAATCTTGTCGGTACGTAAGCCACCACTGCCAAGGGCAAAACAATCAGTATCACCTGAACTGATCTCGGGTACATCTCCAGGGGGTAGTGTCTCAAATCGCTTACATGCTGAACAGTTCTTGATAACTCCTGTGTATCCACTACCCAAAAAGAAAACAAGGCTACCATTAGTGGTGGCAAAACTGTTATGGCTACCGATATTGGTATATCCACCAAAAAAATAATCATATTCAACCACTCAGCTCCACCACTTTTTTCTATTCCCACAGCACAAATTGCCATTCCCAAAAACAAGGACGGAAGCATCATGATTAAGTTAAATTTATAAGTTACCAACTCCGCTATGGTCCAGACAGGTCGAAGCAAAAATCTATCAATTTCTCCAGAGGCAATAGCTCGCCCCAACCACTGATGGCAAGACCAAAAAAAGATTACGTAAAAATAAAAGATCATTTGAGATACTCCATACAAGGTAACCATGTGCCATTTATCCCACCCCCCAAGCGTATTTACTTTTGAAAAAATGACACCGATAAAAATCAAGGCCACCACGTTGTACCCATACGAGGCAATAGTGCCCATAGCCATACTAGACCGATATTGAGTAAACTCCATTATCTGTACCTTTGACCTTAGCCAATACGCTCTAAAAAATTTTTTAAGTCCCGATACTCTCATATTTTCTCAAGCCCCTTTTCCAAACCAATTTATAAATTAGAGCCAAAATGCACAACCAAACCCCTTGCCAACCTACTTGTTTTAATGCTTCCTCTCCTGTCAATCTGTTCAGGCCGATGGACAATACCAAGTAATGCATATATCGAAAAGGGAGCACATTACTTACTGACACAAGCCAAGCAGGCATTAAATCAAGCGGGAAAATTCCTCCGTTCAAAATATTTACAGCTCTATAAAACACAGATACATAGCCACTGATATCTATCAGCCAAAAAGCCAAGGAACCCATTAGAACTGAGACCAAAAAATTCATCAGTATTGCCAGCAAAAGTGAAATTACAAACAAAATCAAATTATTTGGCAAACCCAAGGGTAAACCCAAAACTCGAACCAACAAAAAAAGCAGACAGACTGGCCCTACACTTCGAATCAACTTTTCGGTAGTCAGCTGTACCAAAATCCACTTCGAATAACTAATTGGCTTGACCAAAAAAGTAGAGAGACTACCGCTTTTTACCCCGTCTCCGATAACGTCCGCCGTTTTGTCAGACAAAGTTAAATTTTTCATTGCCAAGGTGATCAAATAATAACTAGCCATAGCCAAAAAACTATAGCCATTTACATCTGATCTTTGCGAATATACCCCAACCCAAAGAAGCATTGCCAGCCCAATAATCGCCGCATCGGACGACAAAAAACCCAACAACCGGACTGGATAAGCCATTGCCTCCATTAGCATTGGTCCCACCAACTGCAAATACTTCGCCACCCCTCTATTCTACTTAACTGCTCGCCCCAGTGTAGTTCCTACTCAACCTTTGCCACAAACTGGTTGCCAAAAACCCCAACCAAAGCGTACTAAGAATACTTCCCGGCACAAACCACCACAGCCATTCCTTAACTACAATGCTTGCCGGGATACTTACCCAAAAAATTACCGGCAAGATAAAATAAAAAATCGTCTTTAACCAGATACTGTGGCTATAAATTCCGTGCGGGTAGGCAGAATAATCCAGTACAAAGTTCGATAATCCCGTCAAAAATGAACTGCCCTCGAGTAAAAATGCTAGCGAGATTACTAGTACACTCACAAAATACATTGACACCAACCCCAACATCGCCAGCATCATTCCGGTAATCAGGTTAACCAGTTCCACCCCCCCTAACCGAGTTACTGACACAGCCATCAGATATACACCCACCAGTGCCGAAATTACGCTACTGATATACGGAGTCCCTACTGTGGCCAGTAGCATCGAGTTGACAGGTTTCAACAAGACCAGGTCGATCTGACCATTACGAACTCTTTCGGGCAACGTTCTAATACCATAAACCCACACCAATGTTACAAATAGTTTCGACACCACAATATTAAGTCCCAAAAAGAATAGGGTTTGATCATAACTCCATCCCACCAGAGTTTTTACGTTGGAGTAGAGCACACTAAACAACAACAAGCTCCAGCTGGCATAAGCCAACTCAACAATCAGCTCAACCACAAAACTCACCCGATATTCCATCATCCATATCAGGGCAAATTTGAACAGGCGTGGATACAAATGAAATACCGGCAGCTTACGCAGCCGGTTTACTCTAATTCAAGCTGTGCTTG
>CAZARR010000023.1:0-12617 GCA_964487665.1 uncultured Pseudomonadales bacterium | reverse complement strand
AACGCTTTCCTGCCCCGGCATTACATGCCGGTGGATAGGCGCGAGGCATTATATGTTTAAGATAAAACCAACATGATAATGAACCAAGATCGAAGCCATATCCGCTACTTTCTTTATGCCAGAAAGTCCTCGGAGGACGAGGATAGGCAAATCCAGTCCATTGAAAGTCAGAAAGCTAAATTAAAAGAGCTGGCGCAAGAATACGGTCTTAAGATTGTTAAAATCTACACCGAAGCCAAATCTGCCAAAGCACCAGGAGTAAGAGAAATCTTTGATGAAATGATTGGGCGAATCGAGAATGGCGAGGCGGATGGCATCCTCTGCTGGCAGATTAACCGCCTATCCCGTAATCCTGTTGATAGCGGCAGAATCAGTTGGCTTCTTCAAAAAAACATCATTAAATCAATCCAGACATATGACCGAGAATACTTGCCAGGAGACAATGTCCTTATCTTCAGTGTGGACGCAGCCACATCCAATCAATATGTTATTGACCTAAGCAAGAATGTAAAACGAGGCTTGGAGACAAAGTTGACCAAAGGCTGGCTACCAAATCTTGCTCCATCAGGTTACTTAAATGACCAGCTGGAAAAGACTATCACTAAAGACACGGAGCGATTTAATCTGGTCAGTAAAATGTGGCAGCTAATGCTTACTGGAGCATACACACCACCCCAAATCCTGAAAATCGCTAACGAGGAATGGGGTTACCGCACCAGGAAAAGCAAGAAATTAGGCGGCAAACCACTCTCCCGAAGCGGGATCTACAGGATCTTCACCAATATCTTCTATGCAGGTGTTATCGAACACAAAGGCGTGCAATTTGAGGGCAAGCACGAACCAATGATAACCTTAGAGGAATTTGACCAAGTTCAGGTTTTATTGGGCAGAAAAGGCAAGCCAAGACCAAAAGAACACTTCTTTGCTTTTACGGGCTTTATCCGCTGTGCCGAGTGTGGTTGTCTTTATACCGCTGAAACCAAGAAAAAGTTTATAAAGAAAACAGGTGAAGTTAAACAATTTACTTATTACCACTGCACCAGGAAGAAGACTACCATTAACTGCTCCCAGAGAAAAATGCTCTCGCTGGACAAATTGGAGACACAAATCGAGAAAGAACTTGAGGGTTTAACCATCCTCCCAGAGTTTCGAGACTGGGCGCTGGAGGTCTTAAACGAGAATAACGACAGGGAAATTGAAGATCGCACCAAAGTCTATGAAATGCAGCACAGTAACCTGGTTACCACCCAGAAGGAACTGGATAACCTGACCAAGATGCGCTATCGAGACTTGATTGATGACAACACCTTTATCAAGGAGAGAAACGAGCTGCAGTCAAAGATTACCGAGATGAAAGGCAAACTCCGCCACACAGAAGACAGAGCCGAGAGATGGTTGGAATTAACAGAAAAGACCTTTAACTTTGCCACCTACGCCCGAATGATGTTCCTCAAGGCAAACGAGATGGGTAAACAAGGGTTAGAACTGAAGAAGGAAATCTTAATGGCACTTGGTCTAAATACCCAAATCAAGGCTGGAAAACTCTATATCGACAAAATGGAATGGTTTGTCCCTATTGAACAACGAGCACCTCTACTGCAAAAACAATACTTAGGGTTAGAACTGAACAAAAGGCCCGTTACCAAGGCACAATCAGAGGCTCTTGCAGCCATTCGTACACAATGGCGGAGGAGGTGGGATTCGAACCCACGAGTCCATTGAGGACAGAGGTTTTCAAGACCTCCCGGATAAACCACTACCGCACCCCTCCAAGTTAAAGATATTATCTCACCCACCGCCTAATGGGCCAATACAAAACCCCACACCCAAATTGCACCAGCTTGCTTTAGCGTTCGCGCTGCTTCCCGCATCGAAGCCCCACTGGTAAAAACATCATCAAGTAGCATTACTTTCTTTTTTTTTACACTCTCAACAACCCGAAACGCTCCCGCCAAATTGATTTCCCGCTCTTTTTTGTTTGCTACTTTTGCTTGTTGTTTGGTGTTTTTTGTTCTTTCCAACGCCTTGACCACGGGCAACCCCCATTTCTTGGCCAACTGTCTGGCCACCTCTTCCGCCTGGTTAAAACCCCGCCAATTTTCTCGATACCAATAAAGTGGCAGCGGTACCAAGACATGGTTTTCCTGTTTTGGCAAAGTCACATTGGCTAGAATATCAGCCACCAGATTCTGGTTAAAACCAAATTTAATCGCCTCAATCACCTGGCGCATTGTCTTTTCGCGATACGACCAGATCGCTGTCAAACCATCCACATCATGACTATTCTTGCATCGGCTGTGGACCACGCCATCCAAGGATTGTCTGCAACAAATCGGGCAAATTTGTTTTGCCCTTTTTATCATTCCCCGGCACCCGGGACACAAATACACACCCTCTCTTCCACACCCCACGCACATCTTCGGAAAAACAAAATCAACCAAACAATCGCTAACCCACACCAATACATATTAACTCACCATTTTTTTGTGGAGACGGTGGGAATTGAACCCACGTCTGAAATAAACATTCCGCAGTTTCTACAAGCTTAGTTTGTGAATTTACTCCCAATCTTCCCACAAACAAGATCGATCAGGAGTCTGTTTACCCTTGCTTCATCTAACTACCGTAAACAAAGGCGCCAGATCGCAACTCAAGTTTGTACCCGCCTCTAGCCAAACCTTGAGTAATTTAAGCTAGAAACGCCTTAGGCCGCTTACGCAAAAGCGTAAGTTGGTCTTTGGGTTGCGAGTGCCCCGAAGAGAGCATTAAAGCCCTCGACGGTCATATTCGCAAGTCTGTCAGTTTGTTTCTTGACAGTTACTTTTTGGACCTGTTTAACCCCGTATGTCCATCGGAGGCTTGCTGCTGTCAAAGTGCCTACCCCATCGATACCTGTCGTCCCCAGTATTACAATACAACCGATAGTATAGCAGAAATAAGCCCAAATATCAAGCTAAACTAGCTTCTTAGTTCCCTCAAAACCTGGATCTGACCGGTCAAGTCCACCCCCATAAATTGCTTGGCCGAGGCCTCCATAACTACTTGAGCCAAAAACAGGTTGAATTCCTCGTCTGACATACGCCTGACCCGTGCCTTCAACCCCTTTTCAAAACCCTGTTTGGCGCACTTTTCCATAAAACCAACATCCCACTTGCATCTTGTCACCACTCCGGGCATCACCAACGACCAAAAACCGTCATTCTTGTTTGTCATTATTTTGACTAACTAGTAAACTGCCTCAACTTTTTTTCTATCGCCCTAGCTTTCAACACCTCTCTTTTTTCGAACTTCTTCTTCCCCCTCACCAAGGCAACTTCTAGTTTGATTAAACCGCCCTTATTATACACCGCGCGAGGCACCATAGTCAAACCTTCGGACCTCGATTTTACCTCCAGACCAATCCTTTCCCTCTTCTTAAGCAACAACTTTCTGGTGCGTTGAGGCTCGTTTTCTTCCAACCTCCCATCATGGGGATACTTGTCGATCGTCATGCCCACCACCCACATCTCGCCACCCCTCTCCACCACCCGTGCGCCCGCCAGATTCACCCTACCCAGCTTCACACTTTTGACTTCGGTGCCCAAAAGCACAATCCCCACCTCTATGGTATCAACCACTTGGTAGTCAAATTTTACCCTTTTGTTTTCTATTTTCACCCCTAAATTATCTCACGATCAACCCTCTACCACCCAATTTTGTACAACTTTCCTTCACCCATGGCGATAATATCACCACCCACAACCTCGATGGCTTTCACCTTCGACAGACCCGACCATTTTATCTGCCGCACGTACACTCCCTTTTCGTCAAAGAACACCAACCGGCTTTCAGCCGTATCCAATAAAATTAACTTTGCCCCGTTTTTTACCTCCCCAAGTACAACCATATCCCCGATTGTAATTGATCCCGAGGCACCAGATAAAACGAAACTTTCCTTTTCTCCACGCCGCCACCTTTCTACCTGTCCGTCCTCCAACCCCACCCACAGATCTCCATCAATACCAAGAGCTACTCCCTTTTTCAGACTTGGAACCTCCTGCCCCTTTATCCACCGCAGTTCATGCCCAAAAGCACCCCCCTCCCATGGCATACGCCACACCTCACCATTGTCTCTATCCAAAAGGTAAACAGACTTTCCAAATGGCTCAGCAGCCACCACACTTCCCACCACCGCCCCAACCTCACCCAAACTTTGCTGGTCCATTCTCCACTTTTTCCCCGAAAACACTATTGGTTTATCCTCCCACCATACTGCAGCTTCAATCTTTTCGTTCCCATTCTTCCCCGCCACCACCTCCACATTCCTCCCGGGATACAAAAATTTCACCACCGCCCCGGTAGTATTATCCCAAATCAACAAACCCTGAGTACCACCAAAAACCATTCCGTCTCCCACAAACCCTGCCCGGACCAAACTTAGATCGTAAATCGTCTCAAAAGAGGCAACCTCCTCACCTGACACTCTTACCCATCCCTCCTCGATATTCTTTGTCAAATCGCTCCAACGTGCTTTGTATTTCCCATCACGATATGTGTTATTACTCTCCACCTCCTCGCGAAGTTTCGACATCAACTCCCTCGCACCCGACGGGTTGATAGAATACATTTCGAACGCTTCGCGCCGTCGTCGATCAAAACTTGCGTAAACCTTTTCAAAATCACTATCGCTTTTTTGTCTGTTCATTCGCCACCAGCCAAACCCCACACTAATCACCAACAAATTCAAAAATACAATTCCAGCGATAAAGACATACTTTCGCCAGGGATGCTTTCGCTGCACATAAGTACTTCCCTTTTGCCACAACCACTTTGGCCACTTGATTAACAAATTTGCTGAGCGCGCCATTGGTTGAGCAGGAGTGTCTGTTTCAATCAATTTTATTGGTTCGACCGCTTCTGGTTCACCGCTAATCTCAAGTTCCCCTATCTCCAACACCATTAACGCCCCTACTACCCCTCCTTGTTTTTGCACCCAACCATCGACCTCCAACTCTAAATTAGCCGTCCCCCAATTAGCCTCACCAAAGTCCTCACCTTCTGCCAGTACCTCAATAACGATTCGATCCCCGCTTTTTACCTCCCCCACCACGACAGCGTCACTTGACCCACGATCAACCAGGACCACCCCCTGACCATCACGGTAAATCCTCACCCTTCCTCCTCCACCCACCACCCGTAGCACCCGTCTGTCTTCTTCCATTACCATCTGAACCATTGCCATTCGTACCCCGCCCAACACCATTCGAAGTTCCTTTAGTAAATCTCCCATCTCAAAGTTGTTAAAGCACTCCTCTAGATTAGCAATAGTTCTACCACCCTCTTCCATTACCCCACCCCCCGAAAGGGCAACCACTCCAAATACCCCCCCCTTTACACCAACCTCAGTTTGATCAAATGGAATTTTTGCGTAAACCTGAGCCCAATCATTGGCTCTGGGTTCGCTGACAGCCCGATAAAAATTGACTCCCAGTAAGTTACTCATGCCAAAACAACTGCCAAGGCTAACAACACCGTCAGCAGCAGATATGCAAACACTAAAAATTTGAACCAACCCCCCACCGACACGCTCAACACCTTGTCCATCTGGGATGCTTGTCGTACCATCAATAGTCCAAAAATCACCATCAATACCATCACCACTCTAATCATCCACAAAACAAACACCGAGACCAACTGGTTTAACCCGCTCACAATTTCCATTACCGGTCCCTCCTCAATCGAGTCTGCTCATCGTCTTGCTGCTGTAATTCTGATATTACTCGTACAACCAAGTCTGGATTGGGAACCTTCTCAAATGTAAATGGGGACGCCTCGCGCGAGATATCATTCGAAGCCTGCTCCGAAGCTGTTTGAATAATTACCTCGCCATAGTTAAAAACACTCGAAAAAATTCCCAACTGTTTATAATTCACATCTTCAATCCTGTTTATCTTGGCTACGTCCACATTTTTGTACAAAATATTAAAAAAGTCTACATCAATAATTCTCTGGTTTGTCACAATATAAACGTTGTAATACCACAACAATAAATTTTCTATCGCAAAGTAGCCCAAACCCACATACCAAATCAGGTTTACTAACACTAAAACTTTCTCGTTCAATACTGCAATTAGCGGAAACCCCGCCCAAAAAGAAGGAATAAAAAACAGAAAACAAAAGACCCCAATCCACCAAACATTGGTAATCACGTGCGCCCTCAGCAACAAGATCACCACCTCATCATCGTCCTGCGTTTCAAACTTTATTTTTTCAGGTAACACACTCATCGAGCCAAAAACATTTTTTAGCCCCAAGTTTTCCAACAGTTTTTGCGCCTGCTCTCGAGCTTGGTTTCTTAATACCTCTATGCTTTTGGTTGCACTACTTGCGTTAAATAGCTCGGGCATGACTTGATTATAAATGATTACTTCTTTTCTATATTAAACAGTCCACTTTTAATTGAAACTCTCCCCGGAGCTCGTAGATTAAAGGCTTGTTTAAACTCGGCCCCACTTATATCCAACCCACCTTTGTTTGTCTCCAGGTGAACACTTGATGTATATCCCCCATCGCTATAACTCACACTGACACTACTCACCCTTTCAAAACCTCCCTTGTCTTTCAATTCGTTCATACTGTACGGGTTTCCTCCCCAGCAAGACCCCAACGGCAACACCCTCTCGTCACTTTTTCCGTTTTTCACCACCACCACCCACGCATTCAGAACATCTGCCATCTCCTCGCTAGTCAACCACGGGTGACTTCTACCACACGTATCCCCAGATCTGGTTTTGTACCACCCTTTATAAAACCATGGACTTCCAGCCTGCTTCTCATATGCCTGTCCTGTCCACCCAGATCTTCCCACTGGTGTATCCCAAAATCCGATCGTCGAATAACTATTACTGGTATAGCTTTGCAAATATCCTCCCGATGTCGAAGAGTACCAGGCTGAAAACGGCTTGCCTCCCGCCACTAGTACCCACCCGCGCGTAGCATTTACCGCCTCTTCCCATTTACCCCCTTTGTTACTAGGTTTGTACACCTGGCAACTTTCGGTAGCACATATTGTTCCAGCCCCATTGTTGGTGTAAGCCAGGGCATACGATCGGGCAGCCACTGCCTGAGCCTTCAATGCTTCAAAACCCCCTTGATCTCCCCATGATCCAGGCATCTCGTAAATTCTTTTTGCGTAGGTTTCTAGATCAACCGTTCCATAACCGTTAACCCGAATGTTAATGGATGTTGAATAGTCCTTTTTAATCTCAATTCCAGAACCATAATAGGCTCTCAAAATCTCCTCTACCCCCTGCCCGGCTTTTGCCCTTCCAAACGCGCCATACTGACTCATGCCTTTGAAATGTGCTGCCCCAAAACTAAAGGCGGCAAATGCAGGGGAAAATCCCGGATTAAAATCTGGACGACTATTAGGATCATCGGCCAAAGGCACATCACCCACAGTAGTTTGAAACGTTTCGTTTTTGCTTGCCAATACCTCTTTTTGCCTAGAAGAAAGCTGGGCAATCTTGCTTGACAAACTTGCCTGAAAATCTTTTGCCCCCTTAATTATCTTACCCAGCTCGTCGGCTTGGGAATCCATCTGCTGCTGCAGTTTTGCTAGCTGTTTGCCCTCTTCTTCAACCTTCTTCTTGTCACTTTCAAGTCTCACTATTTGCGAAGATAGCTCCAAGACAATCTTTCTATCGTTGTTACTGGCTGCCTGCCGATAAGCCAATCCCCTCTCTCCTTTGGCCGAGCCGGTAAACAATAGAACCAGTGGAACCTCACTTCTCCACGCCTTGTAAAAATCTCTCATCTTGTTTCCGAACACCACCACCTGCCCAGTCAACAACTTCTCTCTTCGTCCTATATCCCCCTCAAGAACAACCTGTTTTATTTTCGCCGCCGACAGCTGCCTTTGGGTAGATTTAAGTCTAGTTTGTATTTTCGCCACCTCTTGTTCCAATGGAGCTGTGGCAGCTTTACTCATTTCCAACGACTTCTGTAACTCATCGATCTGTCTTCCCAAGCAGCTATACAAAGGCTCCCCCGCCAAGTTTGAACAATCAACCTCCGCCGTGACCACTTGAGAAGAGAGAAAAACAGCCATTATCAGGAAACAAGCCACTAATAGTTTTTTACCCGCACCCATTTCACCTTAAAGTTTAACTTACCATGCTAAAATTATCTCGACACTGAATCATGAAGACACGCATAACATTCACCACCATCCTCAGTTTGTTTTCCTTGGCTGTCTTCACACCCACCTTAGCTCTAGCCCAACCCGCAGCAGTTAATGGTCCGTGCGGAATAAATAACGTCAATTCGGCGATTGGTTGCATCCCCACCAATATTATGGCTGGCGCACCTGGAGCCGTTTCTCTTTATGGAACATTGTTTAATTTAGTAATCGGTATTGGCGGAGGGATAGCTCTCGTTCTCATTCTAATTGGCATCTTTTTCATTGCCACTTCAGGAGGCATTCCCGATAAAATTAAAGAGGGTCGGGAACTGATCATCGCCGCACTTTCCGGCCTATTGTTTATAATAATGTCGGTCGTACTTATGTACCTAATTTTCAACAGAACCTTACAAATACCTGGTTTTTAATCAATGTCTAGTGCAATAATCATCTTCCTCCTCCTGCTTTATATTTCTCAGCAACCGGCACTCGCCCTCACGTTTAGTGACCAAGCTGGAGGAATTAATCCTATTCAAATGCTATTCCCGGTCGGGAATAACGTCCCCCCATTTAATGTGGCAAACCCCATAAGTAGCGTAGCTGATCTACTATCTCGAGGTGGAATAAATATTATCTTTTTGCTCTTTTTTCTCGTCGGAGTTTATTTCTTTTTCAACCTCCTCTCCTCAGGCTGGCAGTACATTTTTAGTAGTGGAAACGCCAAGTCTATCGAAGCCGCCACCAGCCGTTTGCTCAACGCAATTCTCGGTCTAGTCGTCTTGCTCTGCAGCTTTCTGATTATTCGACTTATCTCTGATATTCTAAACATTAGGTCCCTAGTATAGAAAATGAATCAACTTCAACACGTAGCAATAATCATGGACGGCAATCGGCGTTGGGCCAAAGCCCAGGGGCTTGTCCCATCTCTGGGCCACAAACAGGCAGCCGAAAAAGCCATCGAACCTCTCATCGAAGAGGTTGGCAGACTCAAAATCCCCTTTATTACCTTTTGGGCTTTCTCTACCGAAAACTGGAAACGCGACAAAGAGGAGCTCGACGAACTCTTCAACATTTTTCGTTTCGCCCTCAACAACCTGGCTCTTCGTTTTATCAGGCGAGGCGCCAGACTGCGTATCTTGGGGGATGTCAATCGATTCCCCACCGATATTGCCCAAAAATGTCTCGAGCTTATTAATATCAGCAAGAAAAACCACTCCGTCACCGTTAGCTTCGCGCTTAACTATGGCGGTCGCGACGAGATACTTCGTGCTGTCAAAAAAATTGTTAACGACCACACACCGGCTGACAAAATTGACGAGGCACTCTTTTCTTCGTACCTCGACACCTCTGGTATCCCCGACCCGGATCTAATTATTCGCACCGGCGGAGAAAAACGTCTATCTGGCTATCTTCCCTGGCAGTCTGTTTACTCCGAGCTCTATTTCACCCCAACCTTGTTTCCCGATTTCGGTCCCGACCAATTCAAAATCGCCCTCGAAGACTATTATCAACGCGACCGCCGCTTCGGAGGAAACTCAACAATCCAAAAATAACTGACCAATGAACCCGATGTTCCAAAACCTCAGCTCTATCTACCCCAACCGAACCGCTGGCGGCGGTTTCCCTTTGTTTGGCATTGGTCAATATATCAGCCTGCTTTTATACAATTCATACTTAATTATCGGCATAGGAGCTCTTTTTGTTATTATCTTCTCAGGCTATACCTACATTACCTCTGCTGGGGACAAGAACAAACTTGAACAGGCCTCAAAAATGCTCACGTACGCGATTATTGGGCTTGTGGTTGCCTTCTCCGTACCCATGATTACTGCTCTATTTGAAAGAATCACCGGCTTCCGATTTTTCGATATGCCAGTCCGATAAAAAAATTGTAGAATAAAATCATTCAATGAACATATTCAAGTCAGCCCACGCAGCCGCAGGGGACGTCGTCGGGGTGATCATTCCTCCTGCCGGAGTGCGTGCTTTGGCTACCGATATTCCCCCTTTCATCAGCATGGTAATTATTACCATGGTCGTCGTTGCCGGTCTATTCACGTTGTGGCAAATTATTTCTGGTGGCTTTGACTTTATCACCTCTGGGGGAGATAAAACAAAAATCGCTTCAGCAGGGCAAAAAATCACCTTGGCCATTACCGGACTGGCCATAATTGCTGGAAGTTTCATTATCATCTCGCTAGCCGGCTGGATTCTTTTTGGGAACCCTGGTGCGTTCCTGCATCCAATCATTAGAACACTATGATGCAAGGCCTCATTACCAACTTTCACAAATTTTTCATTCGTCCAATCTGGGCCTTGGATATAAGCATCGGCCACATCGACGGCACAGGGGTCTTCATGCGAACAATCCCCGATCGAGCTACCCTCAAAGCCAGAATGGGCCTGTATCTGACCACCTTTGTTACCGCTCTGACGGTCATTGCCGGATTAGCTTTTCTCGGGAATTTTATTATCGGCGCCCTTGGCATGATCCTCTCGGGCGGTGACAAAACCAAGCTGGCAGAGGCGACTTCCAGGATGACAAACGCCTTCCTGGGCTTAGTAATCGTTGTTGTTGCTTACTTTGTCTTGGGTCTTATTGGCCGCGTTCTTGGGTTAGACATCCTTAACCCAGGAAGACTTCTGGGATTATAAAATGACTAACAAAACCAACACCGCCAATGAATGAAATAGTCAACAATGCGCTACCGGCTAATATATTAAATAAAAGGCCAGGTCAAGGCTTGGCGATGTACATCGGCATTCTTTGGCAAACACTTATTATTGTCGGCGGGCTGGCTTTCGTAGCTTATCTACTTTTGGGCGCCCTAGAATTATTAATGTCTGCAGGCGATAAGGGCAAGGTAGAAAATGCCTGGCACAAAATCACCTATGCCCTTCTCGGGCTCTTGTTGTTGATAATCGCCTTTACAATAATCGTTTTTATCGAAAAAGTTACGGGGATATCCCTACTAAGACCAGTTTTTCCAGATAACCTATGAACTCTTTAACAAGTTACATCTCGGTTATTGTCCGGCAGGCTCTCGCGGCCCCAGAGGATGTCACCCTCCCCATCGACCTCCATGTGGGTCCTCACGGTGGAGGTATTAAATGGTTTACGTACGACTGCGTTGGTGAACTAATTACCCAGCTCATCGAGCTTGCAATCATCATCTCGGCGATAATTTTCCTTGTGATGCTGGTTTGGGGCGGAATGCAACTTCTTCTCTCTGGCGGCGACAAAGCCCACGTTGAATCTGCCCAAAAACGCATCACCTACTCTTTTATGGGGCTAGCCCTAATTGCCTGTTCTTGGGCAATATTTGTATTTGTCGTCACCTTCTTTGGCATCACCGGCGATATTTGCGATATCCACCTTGGTGGTGGTGGAGGTGGCGTGCCCCCCACCTACTCTTGTGCTCCCCAAACATGTGTTAATCTTGGAGGAATGGCCTGTACCAACGCTGGGGGTATCCCCGAAGGTTGCACCAATTCATCCGGTGGAAGCGGAACGTGCTGCCTATAAAAACGGGTGTTTGACATTAACCCGACAATCTCTCTATAATTAACTCACCATCGATTAATAACTATCTCTACAAAACAAGAATGAACAAAAAACTTCTCGCCCTTACCACTTCCACCATCGCTTATTTAAGCACAGCTCCGTATGCACTTGCTCAGGTCGTAGGCATCGAAAAACCGGCTAACGCAAACATTACAGACCTTAATAGAGTTATTAGAAGTGGTATTGATCTTGTAATCATATTTTCCGGTGTCTTGGTCTTCGTCTACCTCGTTTGGGGTGGAGTCGACTGGCTTACCTCCGGTGGTGACAAAACAAAAACCGAAGGCGCTCAAAAGAAAATTACCGCTGCTCTCACCGGTTTAGCTATCATCGCCGCCGCCTGGGCCATCACCAAACTGATCTCCTATTTCTTTGGGGTTGACGCTGGTGTTGGTCAGGGAGTTGCAATTCCCAGACCTTTCTAGCAATGGGTCGTCTCGATAAACGAAAAAAGGCAGTAGGTTTGTTGCTGGTCGCTTTCTCCTTTGTCTCCTTTCCCCGGCCAGTCTTTGCCCAGCCATTCTCCCAACTTTGGGTCGGTACTTCCTGCACCGTTGGTGACGTGGCCACTATCCGCGGTGTAATTTGCCTGTTGATTAACTTTATCTACGTCATCCCCCCCCTGATAATCCTTGCTTCTTTGGTGATGATCATCTCTGGTGCTGCCGAATTGGTGGGGGCAGCCAACGAACCAAAAAAAATCTCTTCGGCCTGGAGCCGAATCACTTTTGGTATTATCGGGGTTATCTTGATTCCCCTTGCCTGGCTTGTTCTCATCGTTCTCGGGGTATTCCTCGGTAGAAATCTCATGAACTTTGGTTTTTAACTCGTTTTGGCGAATGAACCTCACACGGCCTGAGAGGCCGTGGTATCGGTTCTGTTTTTTCGTTG
>CAZARR010000022.1:0-13062 GCA_964487665.1 uncultured Pseudomonadales bacterium | reverse complement strand
GCCGGGTCGTCTAATGGTAGGACAGCAGATTCTGGATCTGCTTATTGGGGTTCGAATCCCTGCCCGGCAACCAAGGCGTGCAAACATGTGACAGCGCGCTCGCGTCTCACACTTCGACTAAGTATGGATAACACGAAAGATTTCGTCTCAAAATACATAAGAAATTCGTTAATGATGCTTAATGATGTAAACTCGTTTATTTTTTTAAGATCAAAAACCGGATCAGCAATTTTGCATGAATATAAATTAGGCGGTGGAAACCATCTTTCATTGATAGGACAATTTGCGATTTTGAATCTTATTTCAAAAATCCACTTTATACTTAACGAGGGTAGCAAGGCTTACATTGGACCTGACAAAGTTACTAAAATTCGAGAACTCAAAAGAAATGCCCCACCAAACATAAGGAGGTATATACGAGTGCCTAGATTGGGCGAAGCTAACGAAAAAGACGCGTTTGTGCTTCTCGTACTTAAATATCCAAAAGATATTGGAATACCCAAGATAAAGAATAAAATTGAAGAAGTATGGGATGATCTGCGGAACAAAATTAGTCATCTTGCGACCATAGAAGTGGACAACGTTGCCGTGACTCTAGAGTATCCGACGATAGAATATCTCCAAATTTTCGTGGAAGCCAAAAAATGGACATTTGCAAAACCGTTTATAATAATTGATCCTGCAGACAGAGAAAGACACAAAGCCAAAATAAAGAGAGAAGATCCGAATTTCGATGAACCGAAATCAAGGATTATGTGGAATGCGGCCAGTGATGTTGTAACCGTAGATTTTTTAAATATTGCTATACAAGAAATTTCCGACTGGATAATCGAGAATATAAACAACAGATATTACAACGAAGATTGTTTATCTGAAGCGAAAAAATGTATAAAAATTAATTTCAAGTAAACTAGCCAATAAATGCTTTAAACCCGTTGGTCATTGGGATAAAACGGTTCGAAACCGGTATGCTCAGCTAGTAAGAATAAGAGAGCCGCGAATAGTTAGCACTTGCCACGCCCACCTCTGCGGCAAGCGCGTCAAATCCGCATTTTTTGAAACTTGCGGACAGCAGGTTATTTCTGAGTACTTTTATATTAACTATTTTTAATTATCTATACACAAACTAAGCCTACCCCGATAAATAAACCTGTTCAAACGGTTAACTAATTCGGGTACAATTTTAGGTTGCAGTGAGAATCAATAATTGGCAGCCAACTTTAATGCGTTTTCGGCAAGATCGGGCCTAATTACTTCTGGTGGACAAAGTTTTAAAGAAACCTGAGCTAATATTTCTAATATTTCGCGCATTTTGTTATTTGATAAACTATTTATATTAGTATAAGCAAGGATACGAATCATAACCTCCCAATCCCTCCTAGATTGTGGATTTCTATTGGCCCTTCGTTTATTCTTCTTGGTTTAGCTTTGGGTAGCGGCGAACTGATTATGTGGCCGCATCTTTCATCTATTTGGGGGATGGGGCTCATTTGGGGTGCTTTCCTTGGTATTTCCTTTCAATACGTTCTCAATTGCGAAATCATGCGTTACAGTCTAGCCAGAGGCGAGAGTGTCTTTGTTGGATTGAGAGAAATGATTTCGTGGCTTCCTGTTTGGTTCATTTTTTCCACTTTTATTCCATGGTCTCTACCGGGTTTTTCCTCTGCCGCTTCACAAATTTTTGCCAATATTTTTCATATTCCGGAGGTTAAATTTTTATCAATCGCCTTTCTACTCTTTACCGGGGTAGTACTTACCCTAGGGAAAACTTTATATCACACAATGGAATTTATCCAAAAGGCAGTTATTGTTATTGGGTTACCGTTTATTGTCTTATTAGTTATTCTAATTACCAAAAGAACTGATTGGGTAGAGGCAGGTTTGGGCTTAATGGGAAAGGGGCAAGGTTGGTGGTTCTTCCCGCCTGGAGTTGCTTTAGCTTCCTTTCTAGGAGCATTTGCATATTCAGGAGCGGGAGGAAATCTCAATTTTGCCCAGTCTTATTATATAAAAGAAAAAGGGTTTGGCATGGGAAAAGATACGCAAAAAATCACTTCACTCTTTAGTCCCGGCAAAAAAACAATGGAAATAAGTGGTATGGATTTTGTTGATAACGAAGTCAATTATTTATTATGGAAAAAATGGTGGCAGTTGGTTTCAAGAGAACATTTTATTGTTTTCTGGTTCTTAGGTTTTTTGACGATCATTTTGTTATCTGTTCTAGCAAAAAGTTTAGTTTTTGGTACCGCCTCTACTTCAGGTATAGATTTTCTTTACCAACAAAGTTCAGTTTTATCTTCCAAAATTGGTCCGATTTTTAGTATCGGGTTTCTAATTGTTGCCTCTCTAATGCTATTTTCTACACAAATTGGAGTACTCGAATCCTCCTCGAGAATAATCTCTGAAAACTTTCTTTTAATCTCGTACAAACCTAATTCTATCGCCAACCCTTCACTTGCTTTTTATGTTGCCCTATGGGGGCAGATCGTTTTTGGTGTTATTATATTGCTTTTTGGTTTTCAGGAACCACGCGCTCTTCTTACTTTAAGCGCGGTTCTAAATTCTGTTACCATGATGTTTGCCTTTCCCTTGGTATATTTTCTCAATCGCAAAAATCTTAAAACCCGCTATCTGGCATCTATACCTGCACAAGCACTCTTTATTTCAGGGTTTATTTTCTTTGTGGTTTTTGTAGGAATGACATTCCGCAGCCTTTTTCCATAGCCACTATCTAAGATTTTCCAAATAAAATACAAAACGACTAGAAACCAACTCCATATAATTTCGTAATACTCTTTCTACTATATCTTTTAATAATGAAAAAACCAATATGGGGTGGATTCCTGAATGCAACAAGCCAAGTTGTAGACGATACGTATTATTTCGGGGTTGGTGGAGCCTTTGGGCCATCCCTTGGTTACAAAATAAATCTGCCACCGAAAAGAACTTCTCGCATTACCAAGTTACCATCCTTATTAGGCAACAAAATTACAAAATACGGTAATTTTTATGTTAGTGTCTTTTGTTATGAGGGATGTGTGTATTCACTGTACAACCGAAATTCCTCTGCCGTTACTCCTCTAGAAAGAATGACTAATGCATATAACGACAGCGACCCCAACGGTAAGGAAGAATTTTTAGGTATAGATAGTCAAGGCAGAATGATCTTAAACATTAGAGACACATCCAACGGCTCAAGTAATCAGCAATCCTTTTACTCAAAATCATTAGCAGCCTCTCCATTGAACAACGAAAGCTCTACCATTACTTTAATAAAGGCTAATGATTTACCAGAAAAAATGAAGGGGTATCTAATGATCGACGGTGTAGACAAAGTGCTAATGCTCGGAAGTACAAAAGCATATATTTATGATTTGAGTCAAGGTCGAATAAGAGAGATTGAAATAGGTTCAAAACTAAAATATGATTTACCGTTAACTCAATCCTATAATTACTATTCTGCCACTAGAACCAGTCAATCAATTTGTTTTATCGATTCAGATACTTCAATTAAATATGCAATAAATTTAGCAAATGAAACCTACCTCGATACACCACCAAGTAATTGTAGAAGATTATGGGCAGAGAAAGAAAAAGATGAAATATTCAAAGAGCTAGACTTACCAGTAAATCTAGAAATTAGAATGTCACCTGTAATATTTAAAGATTATAACCTTTTACCAAGAAACTGATAAGCTTTTTAATCGACTACCCAGTAGGCAGGTAGGTTAAGCATACTTAATCCCTAGACAAGAAATCTGTAGATAAATTCTTTTATACTTGACAAACTAGCAATCTGCTTGTTAGACTGCTAATAGAACATCACTGAAAGGAGGTGAACAAAATGACTACTAGTATTATTCCCAGAAGATTATTATCATTTCCCAGTCTTTCACTACCCGAATTTTGGGATGAAGCAGAGGAATGGATGACCTCCCCGTCCACCCAAAATGGTCTATCTATCTATGAAGACGAAAACAAGGTTTACGTAGAAGCGGCTGTTCCAGGAATTGACCCGAAAAATATAGACATAACCTTTCAAGATGGATATATTTGGGTTCGGGGAGAAACGAAGGAAGAAGAGGGAGGCAAACAGAAAAAATACTATAGAAAGGCAATTAGCTCTTTTTCATATAGAGTCGCAGTTCCGGGAGATGTTGACACCACCCAAGACCCTGAGGCCACATACAAACATGGCGTAATGACAATTGCCTTTACCAAGTCTCCCAAAGCACAACCCAGAAAAATCCACGTAAAAACAACTAATCAATAAGCGTTTAGTTGCAGTACATCAATCAAAACCTTGCTCAAAACCGGGCGAGGTTTTGATTGTTTACTTTATGGTAAACGGATAATCGCACCACTCTTCCTCATACTCTTCTCGGGGGGAGCGGAATGAATATACTAGTTTTCTTTTTATATTCTTCCCAGTCAGGCCGACCTGTGTATTTTTTCTCAAGCAATGGAATACCAGAGACGAATAGAATTAGTATGGTTATGGTTAGTGGTCCAATAATGGTAAAAAATGATCCCGAAATAGAAAGTGCCATAACAAAAATTCCCCACCATTGAGTTACCTCTCCAAAATAATTTGGGTGGCGCGAAAAACTCCACAATCCTTTGTCCATTAATTTACCTTTGTTGTCTGGGTTAGACTTAAATTCATTTAGCTGTTTGTCACCGGTAGTCTCAAAGAATAAACCTATTCCCCAAATAAGTAGTCCGATTACTTCCAAAATTCCAAATCTAGCCGAAACAGAACGATTAATAAACATTACCGGTTGAGAGATTAAAAATAGAAACACTCCCTGAAGTAAGAAAACCTGAAAAAAACTCCTTAAATAAAAATTCTTCCATGTTTTTCTCCATTCCATATATCTCGAATCTTCAGGTATATTTTTGTTTCGTTCGTAAATATGCCAAGCGAGACGTAGTCCCCATACAGTTACCAAACAATTAACAATAAGTGCTACAAAAGAATAACCAGATAAACAAAACGAGAGCCAAGCCAAAAGCACAAAACCCAACCCCCAAGCAATATCCGCTACATCATTTCTTTTCTTAATAATAGAAACAGCAAACCACAAAACCATATACCCGAACAACGTCAGAGCGAGAATGAAATAATAGTTCACTGTCCCAATTTAGAAACAATTAAGTAAGTGGCAACAGAAACGGTAGCAGATACGAACATTCCCCAAATAAGGTCAACTACAGTGACAATTAGCGGCCAATCTTTTACGGTCGCAAGATTTGTCAAGTCGTACGTGGCATAGGTAACCAGGCCAAAAAATAAACCCGCGAAAAGTGCATGAGTCCACATTTTTTTATCAAGTGCCGGTGTAACCACAAAGAATACTAGACCAGCAATAAATATAAGATAAAATATTAACGCTGCCCAAATGTTTGGGTTTTTGGCTATCAAATACCCAATTTGTTTCGCGTAAAAGTTTTTGGCAATCAGTGTTAGCCAAATCGCATCAATGGCCAAAAATACAGGTAATGCGACAAGGTAAAGCTTGATAAACATAAGTTTTGTTGAATCTCCGAACTACATATTAGCATATATGGTAGTAAATTTTGTGAATTAAATGACTGTGTTGTCGGAAAGAAAAACCTTAAAGACTGCCTACTAAAAATAACTTCCTCTGTGTAGCTGGAGCAAAGATTCTGAAAAGCCTAGATAATTTTCAACAGATCTGAGGCAAATATCATTATTGCGGCCAGACGAGCAACAGTGTTCTGCTTTACCATATAATTATCTTACTATCACAATTGTCGATAACCTATGATTGATCCATTGCTTTTGCAAACAATTAAGCAATACCAAAAAATTCCTAACGTCCCATTTCAACAAAAACATACTTCTGAATATATAACTCAGTGTTTGCGACAGGCGAATATTGCTTTCAAAAATACCCCATATTTCATAATGGTCGAGCCAAAAAAGCTCGATAGTATGAAAAAGAAACTTCTCTTAATGGCCCATACCGATCATCCAGGTGTTGTGTTTAACAATAATCACGAAGGTAAGCTTTTGGGTCTAAAAAATACACACCATATACCAAAATTAATTTCAAATGGGAAATTGAAAATAAAAGTATATGACACCTCGGGGAAATATCTGGGAGTTACAAAAATAACGAGTCTTCTTCCGGGATCACGCAAAAAAATCTTTGTCGAAAAAACATTCGATATTCCCAAAAACTCTTTCGGCCTTTTTGACGTTGCCGATTTTACAATCAACAAAAACACACTCCATCTCTATAACGCCGACGATGGACTAATGGTCTCGATATTGCTCTATTTACTGTGCAACCACAAACTAGGGCAAGCGTTTAACACATATACAATTTTTTTCAAACACGAAGAAGTGCACCAAGTTAGTTCATGGCACTTCGCAAAAAACAACCCAATTCAACTAAATAAGTCCGACTATATCCTTAATCTCGAGTGCGCAAAAACTGACAGCATCGATTCAGACCGTTTCGGCATTATTGATTATCAGTTGGGACCAGTATTACAACTCAGCAACACTGGCTGCCTTTTTGGATATCAAAATCCTGGCCCAAATCTTCTTGAGCTCGAACTTCGTAACATCGCCGCAAGAACAAATCAGACACTGCAAATCGGTTTAGTCAAAGATTCCTGTGATTCCCGGTCTTTCACACAATTTGCAATTTCTCCGAATATTTGTACTCTGACCATACCCAATCGTAACAAACACAATGGTCTTGACGATGGACAATTAAGGACTGAGGAGGTTTTTCAAAAACATATTTCCGCAACCATCAAAATTTTGGAACGACTTACAAACACAAGCCCAACAGAAAAGCAGACCTACGAGTCGGTCTCTCAAAAGCTAAAATCTCAAAACGAAGTGACAGATACTAAGCTTCTCGAACGCAAGCAAAGACTAAACAATAGGCTCGAGGTAGCTTACCGAGATGTTATCAAAAGAGGTTATTTTTATCCACAAAACCTTCATGACTTTCTGACAGATTTGACACTCAAATCAATTTCCTATTTTAATTATTATCTTACTTATCCATCAAAATCATCATAATGTTGAAAAAGAATCTTTATGTATTGTTTGTCCTCCTAAACCTATCGATTATTCTATTTTTCTGGTCTTTAAACTCACTTCATCTACCTATGGCACTTAGTCTAGGAAGGTTGAGCGGCCTACTACTGGTCTTTTGTATTTTAAATCAGCTCCTACTTATCGGGCGAACTGGCTGGATTGAATCTATTTATGGGCACGCAAAACTATCCCAAAAACACAGGTTGATAGGCTTTTTTAGCCTGTTTTTTTTAATCCTTCATCCCATTTTATTAACCATTAACTATTCCCAAAACGCTAAGTCCAGCCTGCTTACCCAAACGATAAGTTTCATTAAATATTACGACGACTTGAAGGGGGCATATCTCGGACTGCTTTTGTTAATTGTCACCATTTTGCTCTCAATTTACATTGTCAGAAAAAAACTAAAATACGAAACTTGGTACTATGTTCACCTATCAGTCTATCTGGCAATCCTATTTTCCTGGGGTCATCAACTTAAATGGGGAGGGGATTTTATCAATAATATTTTTGTTACATACTGGTACTTACTTTATTTATTTACAGTCACCAACTTTGTTTACTATCGCTTTTTAAAACAATTATTAAAATACAATACCCACCGATTTCATGTCCAAAAAATTATCCAAGAATCTCCTAACAGTTTTTCGCTATATATCTCCGGCCTCAAACTAGAAAAATTTCACTTTTTACCGGGCCAATTCGCCCAACTACGTTTGTTACACCCAAAATATTTCCTTGAATCACACCCGTTTTCGTTTTCTACAAATTTCAACGGCAGATTTCTCAGATTTACCTTTAAACAACTTGGCGATTTCACCAACAGACTACCTGAAATTCCTCTAAATACCCCCGTTTTAATCGACGGTCCCTTGGGGAATTTTACTCTTCACCCAAACAACTTACCTAATCTTTTTATTGCCGGGGGAGTAGGGATCACCCCAATACTATCGCTTTTGGAACAATCCTGTAGTTCAAGTTCCAACAATTTTCTAATCTATACAAACAAAAACCCAACCTCAGTTATTTTCCAAAAAGAGCTTGATAACTTCGTTTGTCAAAACAAACTAAAAATTGACTATATATTTACCAACACCCAGGTCCGCATTAATCAATCGTTTCTAAGTAATCTGATAGGCACAAATTTCAACCAAAATATATATATTTGTGGACCCCGCGAACTAATTACCAGCTGTACCAATTATCTAATTTCATTGGGTGTCCCACAACAAAACATCCATTCTGAAAGTTTCACCCTCTGATCGTGTAAAATACGTAATTGTTTCCTTTTATCTTTGTATATGGACACACCCCTAAAAACTAAAAATATTGCTGTTATTGCCCACGTTGACCATGGCAAAACCACCTTGGTAGACGCCCTACTTAAACAAAGTCATGTCTTTCGTGAAAACGAACAAGAGATGTTCGCTGAACGGATACTTGACACTAATGAACTCGAGCGCGAAAAGGGGATTACCATTATGGCCAAAATTGCCTCAATTTCGTACCAGGGATACCACATTAATATTATCGACACTCCAGGGCATGCTGACTTTTCGGGTGAAGTTGAGCGCACACTAGGCATGGCTGACGGGGCTCTACTGATCATCGACGCACAAGAAGGTCCTATGCCTCAAACCCGTTTTGTTCTCAAAAAAGCCTTGGAACTAGGTCTCAAAGTTATTGTAGTTATTAATAAGATTGACAAGGAAAATGCCGATATCAAAGCCACGCTTCACAAAGTAGATCATCTTTTTTTAGACACAGCCACACAGGATGATCAACTTAACTTTCCGATCTTGTATTCTATTAGTCGCCTAGGAAAAGTTTTTGACACCTATCCAACTGATCTGAACCAACCCGGAAACGTTGTGCCGCTTTTAAACAAAATCGTTTCATTTGTCCCTAGCCCATCTTCAGAGGTAGATAAGCCATTCAAAATGTTAATCTCAGCCCTTGATTACAACTCTCACCTGGGCAAAATTGTTATTGGACGAATCAGTCAGGGGAAAATTACCACACAAGATAAACTTGTGGCCACACGTAATTTGAATGTCTATTTATCCGTCTCCAAAATAATGACCTATCAAGGTTTGTCTCGAGTCGATGTTAATTTCGCCCCCGCCGGAGAAATTGTGGCTATCGCTGGCCTCAGCGGAGCCATAGGAGATACTCTGACTGACCCATCTGACACATCACCTTTACCATCTGCAAAACTGTCTGAACCCACCCTTCACATGACCATTGGTCCAAACACCTCACCATTCAATGGCCAAGAAGGCGAGTTCCACACAGCACGACAAATTGAATCGCGTTTGGAAAAAGAAGTAGAAACTAATATCAGCTTAAAGGTAGAAAAATTAGAAAACGGTCAGTACCAAATTTCAGGAAAAGGCGAATTACATCTGGCTATACTTCTTGAATCTCTACGCCGCGAAGGATACGAGATGGAGGTTGGCAAACCCGAAGTAATCTACAAAACCATCGATGGCCAAAGACAAGAACCTGTTGAGGAAGTAAGTATTATTGTACCCAACAACCAAATTGGCACTGTTAGCGAAGAACTAGGCAAAAGACAAGCCAAGCTCATCAAAATGGAACCGATAACCCCATCTGAAACTGAATTTATATTCCATTTACCCACTCGTAATATTATTGGTCTACGCAGTTTACTACTGACTGCTACCAAGGGTACTAGCGTACTAAACTCGCAGGTTATCAGCTACCAAGCCGCCGGGGAACCTTTACCAAAACTTCGCAAGGGGGTTCTAATTGCCAGCGACCCAGGCTCCGCCGTTGCATATGGCCTAAGGGCGGCTCAAAACAGGGGATCAACCTTTGTCGAACCCGGAACACCAGTATACGAAGGTATGATAATTGGTGAAAATTCCAAAGACGAAGATATCGAAATAAATGTAACCAAGGGCAAACACCTTTCTAATATGCGTTCAAAGGGTACAGATGGAATTATTCAATTGGCTCCTTCAACTTCTATGAGTCTCGAACAATGCCTTGATTTTCTCGAAGCCGAAGAACTACTCGAGATTACTCCGAAATCTCTCCGTTTACGAAAAAAATATCTGTCCGAGATTGATCGTCGCCGCCACACCAGGTCCTTGAAAAATTCCTAAAAGTGAAGTAGAACAACCCCATGCCAGCGACTAGAGAAGTCATTGTCCATCGACATTATTTAACGGGTCTCGACGAAAATGGACCTCAACCCATATTAAGTCTTCAGGAAAATGTCCTTAGGCTTCCCGATACTCTTTCTCTCGGGTTACTTAGAAGAATATTTTTCTCCGAAGCGCACGTTTTAGTTAATGGGGATTCGATGTGTCCAGTAGAGGTCTTGTGCCGGGAGGGTCAAATTATTGCACATCTACCCACCTCTGATTTAGTATTAGCTCAACTGGAGCGCAGACCAAATGGTTACGCGATGGTAACTGTAAACAACGAAGGTCTAGAACATTTTGGGGGTAGCGCTTCTGTCCACCGGTCACCGTGGGGTAAAAATTCCCTTTTATACATGGTGGTCCCCAGACCGGATCACCCCATTCCTATCGCTTGGGTTGATGTCAACTCTGACGATCTACGCTCACTTATGCGCTTAGCGCAATATCACATAACCGATTTATTACAAACCCATGGGCACGCCTCGATTGGCGCAAATAACACCGCGGGCTCATTTGCTATCCCCAGCACTGGTAGTCCTCCAAACGGCGGTCAAAGCGTTCTCTCACCTCACTACGCCACCTTTTGTGGACCCAGTATCAAAGATGCAATTGAAGGAAGATCTGCCTACACCCACCGCGGTTCAGAGCTTGGTGATTCATATGATCTAGGCATTAGTTATCAAATTGGCTATGATCTTCGAGACGAAATTACAGGTATTTGTTTACTTTTTCCCGATCTGTTTTGCGATGTTACTTTTACCCCGGACAAGATGGGTTTTTTTATCACAGGAAATCAATTTCGCGTTGACCACCTTTCAAATCCCAGATTTTTTCAATTCCTTCGAGCAATTTTTCTTTGCATTCACAATCACCTAGACCAAATTCACACCAATGTTTTTGGCATACCCCTTACTCATATTGTCGATTATGTTGCAAAGGCTCATCGGGAAGACCCTCTATTGCCAGAAGAGATCGATGCAATTTGTCAAGGTTATTGTCAGTTAGTTAATAGACCTCCCAACACTAGCACTCCACAGGGGTGGGCAATTGCTCAACTAATCGAGCGTGGGAAATATCGCCCCGGATTTGGCTGGGGAATTCAAGCGATTGTTGATGGAAAGCCTAACGAACCGCTGCAAATAGGTATCTTTTGTTCACCCTTTCCGGTCAATCTCTCAGCGGGACCAGTTGAGGCGGGTGGATGGCATTTGTCTCGCCCTCCCGATGTAGAAGATATTGTAACGATGCATTATAAAAATATGCAAATTCGCCAGGCCCTTGGCCTCGACAAATTTACCAATTAACAACCGCTGGGTATATAATTCCGATTATTAAAAATTACAGCTACACAAAAACTGTTATATGACAGAACAACTAATCCACACAGACGAAGCTGACTCGGCAATAAAAATACTTAGAGCGTTAGTGGGGCAACTTATCGGAGGCCAATCAGCAGGACAAGTCCAGTCAGCCATATTAAGTGGAGACTGGCCATTTTCAGAAACAGAGGCCGCTATGAGATTGCAATAAAGATGCTAAACGCACTCGAAAGAAAAGATAACCCAAGTACGAACACTTAGTTAAGTTTCACTTTGTTTTCGCACCGTGTCGGGGTGATAGGACTCGAACCTACGGCCTCTGCGTCCCAAACGCAGCGCTCTAGCCATCTGAGCTACACCCCGATAAAAAGTATTATAACCTGCCTCCAGACTACAAAATAAGCACTATGCGTTCTCAGAAATATCAGTAACGACTTTTTCCAAGGGTCTTGACTCGTTTTTCTCAAGTTTTTCCAAGAATGCCTTTTCCAAATTTATCTTTTTAAGTTCACAAAGCCTCAATAAATTCCAAAATACGTCTACTATTTCATGGCTTAATTTCTGAAAGCTTTGTTTTTCTCTTACTGCCTCAAAGACCTCTCCCATTTCTTCCCCCAGTCTTAGCAGTACTTCTTTATCATCTTTCGGATAATATCCACGCCGTTTTAGCTGATCAACCATCATCTCTTGCAATTCGTTTACCGTCTTCGACATATAGCTAGGCTTAATTCTAAAACCCAAAGCACTAAAGATCTATTGCTAATTTCGTCATAATATCGGTCATTTGAGGCAAAACAACAGTCAAATCAAATTAAACTCTTTTATCTACCAACTATTGGCATGAATCATAATTTAGCTTCCAAATACAAGCATTTTCTGTCTTGGGCTATCACTTTGAAAGTCATCTTCAATCCTAATATAGTTAGCTACTAATCCTCCATTTGAATCTAGCAGCTCACCACGTTGACCCATAGCTACTACTTTGTTGTCAACAACTAAACCAGTTGGAAGTCTTTTTGTTCCACTCCAAGACAACAGTATTCCCCAAGGCTCTTTTCCTTCTAGCTGCATTCTTGCTTGATATGCCAAATACTCAGTTGCTTCATCACGGTATTTTTGTTCAAAAATACTCAATTCTTTTTCATCCAATAGAACCATTACTAAATTCTTAACACCCGTTTCCAGCTCAGCCGTATTAAATCTATCTTTGGCTATTTCCTTCACACTCATATTGCGCATTATACTATTAGGGCAGGCCGTCCCTAACGAGCCCCGCACGAAATTGTTTACAATTTTGAGCGGGTGAGGGGAGTCGAACCCCTGTCATCAGCTTGGAAAGCTGAGGTAATACCGTTATACGACACCCGCATTGTTCGTATTTTAAACTATTATCTATGTGCCGAGGGCGGGAATCGAACCCGCACTCCTTTTGGGGGAACGGGATTTTAAGTCCCGCGTGTCTACCAATTTCACCACCTCGGCTAAA
>CAZARR010000021.1:0-15409 GCA_964487665.1 uncultured Pseudomonadales bacterium | reverse complement strand
GCAACCCATCAGGATCAATCTTCGGTTACTTTACGGGAGAATGCAGGTTGCCTGAGTCTGTACCCCAAACGTACCGGATCTCAAATAAAAAAGGTAAAATCGATTTCCCTAATAACTATTTTTAAACAAAACAATATTAGGACAGTCGATTTTCTCAAGATGGATTGCGAAGGGGCCGAGTATGCCATTATTCTTTCTAGTTCACCTGAATTACTTAAGAAAATCGATCACATGGCAATTGAATACCACGATGGGATAACCAATCATACCCACCAAGAATTGATAGCGAAACTGAAACTTTCAGGGTTTAAAGTTAGCACCAAGGGACATCCGATTGAGTCTGATATAGGTATCATGTTTGCATCAAAAAATGATAACAAAAATTTGAGTTCGAGGCATTTCTCTAATGACAAAAAAAGTAACACTCCACTCTCTCATCGCTCCACCGGGTTTGTTTTATCAAGACTGACTTGAAAACAACTTGTAAAAATTTGCGTAGTTCAGGGACCGACGTAAATTCGTTTAAGTGTTCGGCGTTGTGACCCCCTTTCGAGATAAAGATCGGTGTGGACCCAATAAATACCCCCCTGCTTTTTAGGTGTCGCCTCACTTTTTTCATCACCCGAACTCCATCATCGTAAGAAAAGTGCTCAATAACCGCAAACATCAATATCACATCATACCTATTCGTTAATTCACCATCGACGATATCTCTGACTATATACGTAATGTTATCCGCTGCGTGGTTCGTTCTTGCGTATTCAATCGCTGTGTGATTAACATCTATGGCCGTCACTTTTCTTGCAAAGCGAGAATAAAAATAGGCATCAAAACTCCCATCACCGCACCCAATATCCAAAATATCAGCTTTTTGATCGATGAACGGTAAAGGTAAAAATCCTCTCTCTAGCCACATTGGGCTTGCCAACCCAGCTAAGATGTCATAATTGTGATTAAACCACGGTTGTCCGGTATAGTACCAAACCCGCCTATAAACACTGGCTGCCTTTTTTGAAATTTTAAACAACAATACGGCGATGGCATCTAACTTCTCAACCAATGCGATCGCTAGAAATTTGCCAATCGCCGACTTATTCATTTTGAGTTACTTTAACTACGCAGTGGTATGCGCCTGGCCCAAGGTACCCCCAAACCTTACCAAGTGAAATAGCCGCGATACCATCAAGAAACAACACCAGTCTAGTCAATGTGATAGAGTTATCGATTTTCTTTTCGATTAACCTATTCAATAAGGTTCGAAGTGGGGTGTGTTCTAATTGTTCCGCGACAATATCTCCCTGCAACTCAATCAACCTTCGTAATTTTGGAAGAGAAACTCTCTCCTCGTGAACGCTACGAATGGGCTCAACGAGCCTGTTGACCAGCCCCTGTATTATTGGGGATAATCCGTCTTTTTCAATAGGTTCATTAATCGCAATCAATCCATAATTTTTCACAAAGCTACAAACACTCTTAAACGATGCTTCTTTTTTCGGCATGTGGTGAAGAACACCTAAACAAATCAAGAAGTCAAACATTTTTGGTTTAAACGGAAGCTGGTCTGCAGCGCATTGAATAAAATAAGTATTTGAATCGGGTACCAGCCTCTTTAGCGCCATTAGGGCTGTGTAAGAATAGTCTGTCGCAAAATACATATATTGACCATCATTTCGAAGTAAGCTTCTTGTCGTCTGGGCTATTCCACATCCAATTTCCAGCACAAGATCATTTTCTCGTAAAAAAGCACGGAGATGGCTAAATAGATAGTGTTCTCTTGTATGGTGCCTTAAACCAGAAGTTATTTTATGCCACTTTGTCACATTTTGATGTTTAGCAACCAACTCATTGGAATACTGACTATCCCAATGTAAAGCGTCCTCATCTTCCCAAGTCTGGTTTCTAGCTCTTGGCATAACATTAACATAGTCAGTTAACATCTTGTACACTCCGAGCTTATTCAGCGCCCGCTTTTTTTTAGTAAGAAATTCTTTGTAAACATTAAACTTCTGGTACCTTTTTCCGATTAAGCGGTAAACTCCCTCCATTATGATAAATTGTGTTTTGCATAGGGAACAAACACACAACCCCGTGCCATGTTCTGTTTCATATGTCTTTATCCCCCCCAAACAATCAGGGCATCTCAGGTCATCGTAGAAACATTCCTTTGTATAAAATGTCATTTGGAGACCTTCTTTAGAACTGTTCCCATTATATCGATATTTTCATACACCGATGCTTTATCAACACGAAACACACCAGCCAAAATGTAATGATCTCGAAGATATTTATTAGTGAGATCTTCTGGTTTTGACAACAACTCGGACCAATCATTAAGTGCAAAATCGCCATCCTCACTTTTGTAGCTCGTGATCAATATATAGCTTACCTTGTCCGCTCCACTCATTTGAGACAAATGTTTCAGGTCAGTGGGAAACCACATTGTGGTTATCCCTTGGTACCATGCCGCCCACGCATCGAGATTGGTTATGGTCAGGTTATTCGCTGGTATTAACCTTGCGGCCTCCTTGGATATCTCACGAACAGCCGTCGGTTTACCGATGTTGAGCGTATTTTTGCGAAACCTATAATCTATCAACACATGACCAATGTAGTTAAAGCTGAGTAACACTGTGACCAGTGCCAGGAATATTCGAAGACGTTGGATTTGGTGTCGAATAACGATTTCATTTATCCCGAGATTGGCAATAACAAAAAGAAGAGGTAGGGCAGGGTGAACATATCTTGCGTTGGGAATAGTTAATGCAGCTGCGTAGACGTGGAGGCAAAAGAGTGAAAAGACCCCAACCGTAAAGATTCGCGACTTAAATTTTCGAATCATTGGGAACACCCCAACCAAGCAAAAAAACATTACCCACGGTTCAATTATTCTTTGCGGAAACCTAATAAAGTTATAAGTGTTATAAACAACCTTTGCCACCACTTCCGTCGGGGTTAAATACTCCCTATTCACATCACCACGTAAATACAAACCGGGATTTAGCCCGGGTTTATACATTATCGCCCCCAAATGGTGTCCATAATTAAAGAATTTAATTGCTACCATTGCAAAGAAGCAGAGAGTGAACATAAAAGCTAATTTTTTCTTTCGACTAGCAATCTTCACAATTACCCAATATACAAACGTTATTCCAAGCGAAAGATAAACCAACATTGCTTGTGCTCTTGTGAAATACATTAATACTAATGGAAAAATCGAAAGAAGGACAAAGCCGAGTTTATCGGACAACAAAAGCCTCGTTGCCACCAAAATTTCAAATATATATACGATTTCTGACGTTAAGTTTACGGAGTATTCCAATAAGAACAAGTTTGTTGCGAACATGATGGTAAGCGTCATTCCACCTTCGCCGCCTGTAATTTTTTTGGAAATGGAGAAAAGCAGCAACGAGCTTAGCACAAACATCACCATCCCAACAACTGACAAAGTAGAGTCCGCGATAGGAAGAAATTTGAACAAGAATGCAAACAAATATGTCATCGCGGGCGGGGTCGATAGCATAAACCCCCCCGGGGGCTTATAGTTCTCCAACACCGCACCTGTACTATCAAAAAAGGAGTGGTGCGTTGCAACATAACCATTCGATAACAAAAATCTGGCCGAATCTGCCGTTTTCGCTGAGTCAGAAAAAGTCAATGCCCTAGGTGTTGCCAGAAAATAGTAAAGACAATAGAACAAAACCGAAATTAAAACAACCCTTAAAACTCCCATCATAGCTATATTCTAAATCATGCCATAAAATTACGTCGTGGACCAAGGTGAGTTCTACAACAAGCAGTATGATGACTCCTCGTATACCGAGGAAGGGCTACCGGACTATAAAATTATTGACTATCGACAAAAAACACACGGCAAAAAAATCTTAAGCCTTGGTTGCGGCATGGGTGCAGACCTTTGGTTTTTAACGGCCAACAATGACGTTTGGGGGGTCGACTCCTCAGAAGTGGCTGTCTCAATAGCCAAACGGCACAAAATCAGGGCAATTAAGGCGGATTTACAAAACAAAATACCAATATATACAACTTTCGATATCGTCATTCTAAAAGACATTCTAGAACACGTCCTTGACCCACTACAGTTATTATCCGAGGCCAAAAGACTTAGCCGCAAAAAAGGGGAGATACTTATCAGCATTCCCAATCATTTTTATTGGTGGTTTAGATTGAGACTACTTCTGGGGAAAAATTTGATATGGAAGAGTGTACAGCACGACCACACCAGAGAACAAGAAGAATGGAACTATATGCATATAAGGTTTTTTACTTATAAGGGGTTATTAAAGATGCTAGGGGTAGTTGGGCTTAAAGTTGTTAAGGGCTACTGGGACTTTGGAACTCTAGCCCACTATTCAGATCCAGAGATGTTTCATAAAGCACTTTATACCAAAAGAGAAAAAAGTGCGCTAGCAAAGACGTTTGTTTACATAATTTACCCCATCTACCAAGTATTCAATTTCTTTATGCCCAAAAAAATCAGATCTCTAATCGTCTCACTCAATCCATCGCTTCTATGTGCTGGATTTTATTTACGACTGAAGAAGATCTGAGTATATTTTCGAATATTTTGAGATCATCAAATCAAGGGAAAAACTTTCTTTAATCTTTTTGACTGCATTACTACGAATATTCTGGTATCTATTTGAGCCGCTGAATAAATATTCTATCCCATTAAGCAAACCCCTCGTTGACTTCGTGGCATCGAGATAGCCATCGCTTTTGTGGGTAATTATTTCTGGGATTCCACCCGTAGAAAAAGAAACTACGGGGGTACCACAAGCCATCGACTCGATTACAGTGAGGGGGCAGGTGTCTGCAAGCGACGGATAGAGAAACACGTCTGCTGAATTATAATAAGTGGACATAATATTTCGATCAGTGATAAAAGGCAAATTCCATGCTCTATCCCCCCTACTTTCTTTAGCGTTTCCAAGGGTGACAAAAAGAACATCACTCATGTCCGGATGGTTAACAAGTTCACTTATGAACTTTCCCCCTTTCCAGGGATTATCTAGACCAAAATTAGCCGCAAAAAGAAAAATTCTTCGGTTTGTTGGAAGATTGAGAATTCTTCTAGCCAAGTCCTTATTTTGAGGTCTAAATATTCTGGTGTCAGCCCCATTATGAATAACTTTCACCGGATGGTTCTTAAGGATGCTTTTCGAAACCATCTTTGCTAGCCAGTGTGAAGCTGTAACTAGTTGAAAGTCTGATCTGGAATACAAATCGGCTTTCTTACTTAAAAATAGATCATATGTGTCAAAGAGAATAGGGATTTGGCAAGTGTGGTGGTTACAGTCACTCTTGCACTGCCCTGAAGACCATCTGTTGCAATCGACCACAATCGGGCAATGCCCCGTTATAGCCCAGCAATCTTGTAAAGTCCAAACAACCTTTTTTTCTTTACAAACTTGAGGGAGCACATCCAAATCAAAGTAATTACCATGCAGATTGTGTAGGTGGACGATGTCTGCCTTTTGGTACGCCGGGTGCTTCGATAAAAAACGATAGTCTCGATTCAGCAGATACTTTGCCCCCTTATATTGCAATCCAACCATTTCTGATCCAACTGACGAAAAGTAAAAATACCATCTATAAAAATTATTGTGATCTTCAGAGAATTGAAAGACACGGGGATCGAAACTCCTCCTGTTTTCGACTAACATCAGTGTCGTAAACCGATCGCTCAGTTCGTTATGAATTTGTCTAACCACCTGGTTGGCCCCCCCTCCCGAATCCTCACTATTTATTTGAAGTACTACAGGGTTAGAGCCAAAGTTAGACAAGACCTTGTTGAAAGAAGGTCTTGTAACAAGCGACTTTAGTCTCCAATATAACGGAGCAAGGGTTTTGAGTAAAACCGAGATAATTGTCATTTTGGCTCTGGGTCTAAGTGAGACAAAATAGTTTGGTTCGATTGAGCGGATAGTTACAAACGCATTTTTGATTAGTGCCTCATAGGGTTGGTAAATGTTCTTTACCACTGCCTGGTTGAGATAATATCCATGAGAACGGACCATTCGATCATTATTATAAATTTCAAACTGGTGATAGTGATAGCAAATGAGCCGTTGGTCGTTAACATGGATTTGATTTTCGAGCTTGGTTATTTCGTACTGATTTACATTCCAGGGGGCCAGATCAATCCCCAAGTGTTTGGAAATAACCAAATTTGGATAGAGATTTGGCCATTCATTTAAGTACATTTGGTCGCCCACCACTCCACCCTCTGGATCAAGGCGGGTGTCAGATAGGCACTGATTACGCCACCGAGCAAGACACTGGCAAGACTCATCTGATTTGTCAAATATCTGAAAGGCAACGTTAAACCTGCCCGAAGTATTATTTCTTTCCTCTTGCCCAATGGGATATCGATGCTCAACGGTAAGAATATGCCCACCCACCATTTCCTGAAGAGCCGGTTTTATAGACGAAAAAAACTGCATATCAGAGTCAATGTAGAGAACTTTATCGGCACCTGACTTTCTCTGAACATAACCAATAATTGAGGGTGTCAAGCTCCAGTAAAATTCAAATAACCCACGCTCAGACTTAACTTTTAAAAGCTTGGGATCATCACCCTCCAGATCTGATAGGCTAATCAACGTAACATTTTTTAGCTCTAGCCTCTTCATAATTCCAAGAGAATATTCATCGAGACAAACAGCGTAAACAACAACCCGGGGGTTATATTCGTTGAATGAATTGAGCGTCACAATCGCCTTGGGTAAAAAATTACGGTCAAAACGAGTGCAGGCGACTAAATTTTTCACGCGAGATATTTTAATAATATGCTCTCCAACTCTTCCATCCGTCTTTCATAACAGTGTTCCGTCAAGGTTCTCTTTTGCCCGGCCATAGCAATGGATTCAATTTTATCCGGGTGCGCCAATAAGTAA
This sequence comes from uncultured Pseudomonadales bacterium, assembly GCA_964487665.1. Classification (GTDB taxonomy): domain Bacteria; phylum Patescibacteriota; class Microgenomatia; order UBA1400; family MFAQ01; genus CAZARR01. Next base: position 8,495 of record CAZARR010000021.1, on the reverse strand, counting down.
TCCACTTTTTTAACCAGCTCATATTTATTTCTATAGGTAATCACTTCCTTATCTATTTCAAAAATATCCCCAATGTTTTTTTTATAGTCGGTAAGAAGAAGCGCCCCCATTCCCGTTGATTCGTAAAGTCTCATGTTGTTGGCATAAGAACCAGAAATCGAAATGTGCCGATTAAGGACAATTTTGCTTTCGTTTAAGATCTTGAACATTTCTTTCCCCCAAACTCGCCCATGATAATTATTCCTTAGCGGAGATCGTGGGGAAATAAAATTAATACCCTGCCCCCAGATGTGAACCGGAATTGACCTGGCAAGAAACTCAAGTGGGGCGATTGAGGCTAGATGATGCGGGGTGAAGCTGCCAACAAAAGTAACATCATAGACCTTGTCTACTCTTGGAAATTTACGCAAGATATCTCTCTCAAAAGCCAGTTTTAGGTACTCACTTTTTATTCCCATCCTCTGAAACAGTGAAACGTAGTTAGGCAAAGAAGAAATAATTAAGTCAAGACACAATAAATTCTTCTTCGGGGGAAGAGGGCAGGCGATTTGTCCCACTAGTAATTTGGTCCTCTTCTTAATTTCTCTTAAAGTTCTCGCAGAAAGAATAGAGAGATCTTGAAGGTATACAACATCTGCGTCAAATTTTTCTAGTTGTCTAAGGACAATTTCCTGTACCCAAGTTGGGCGACCGATAAAAAAATGGAGAAAGGGAAATAGTTTAAATTTATCAACCAAGGATGAAGATCGGACCAAAAGACCGCTTTCCTGGGCCCACTTTCGTTGCATTCTTTCCTCATTCGCCACGATATCAATCGCTTCGTGTCCAAGTAGACAAAAATGTCGGGAATAAAAATTAGCCGTCCCAAAACTTTGGGAAGTCAAAAATTCAAGCTGCTGACGGTAACTTCTATCCGTCAAAAACGTGTTAGCCTTTCTTACGTCGTTTATGAACTCTTGATAATACGTATCGATAAAAGCAATTTTCATAACATCTTTATAATTGTGAGCATCATTTTACAGCGTTCGATGTAAGTATGGTCCTTGATAACACGCCTATATCCCGCCTTGATGATTTTATCTGCTTTATTTGGGTTATCCAGGTAGTATTTTACCTTAGTGATTAATTCTTCTGGGGATCTATAAGTTTCCACCTCCTTACCTGGCACAAACAATTCATTAAGATTACTTTTATAGTCAGTGATAAGAAGTGTCTTCATCCCTGTCGCCTCAAAAAGTCGTAGATTATTAGCGTAATTTATAGCCATGTCTATGTGATTATTAATGGTGATTCGACTCTGGGCAAGAATTTCATACATTTGCTTCCCCCAAGTTTCGCCATGATGTCTAATCATTGATCCGATATCATTGACTAAGTGCGAACCATATCCGAAGATATCAATCGGCAACTCCTCCCCAACTTTATTAATCAGTTTAATTCTTTGCTGGTGTAATGGTGAAAAACCACCCACAAAAGTAAGATTATATTGCCTTTTCTGCCGACCGATTATTGGGATAATTCTCGGCTCAAAAGCAAGTGGGACCAATGCCGATCTGATCCCTCGAAATTGGATCTCCCTTACCAAGTTGGGTAAAGACGAAAAAATCATATCATAAGGTGTTAGAAATTGATTTTCGGGTAATGGGCTGGCAATCTGCCCGACAATGAGTTTCACCCTGTTTTTTAAGGAGTATAGTATTTCTGGCTCGACATAGTTGATGTTATGCATATAAATGACATCAGGTTTAAAATCTTCAACTTGAGAGATAAAAGCCTTATAAACCCACCTTGGGCGAAACGTACCGCGGACAAGTGGAATGCGCCCCAGGGTCCAATCAAGAAAATGATGAGTGTTCAACTTGTGTTCAAACGCCCACCTGTCTTGCAGCGGTTTGGCATTGAGTAATATACTTTCAACATTAACCCCCAATTCCTGGAAAGCAACGGGAATGTAGTCAGAGGCAAGCATCAGCTGGTCGTAAATTAGTTGTTGGTGCTTCCTGTAGTTAAACTTAGTTACCCCAGGGAACTTTTTATAGAAACTATTAAAAAACTTAGGATAATAAACATTTGTGTAAAGAAGCTTCATCTTCGAACCCTATAGTTTTTGTCGTCAATTCTTTCTATTATTATTCCCGTGTTTTTTATCGAATCATCCAGAAGCATTTGATACTTCAACTGAGGAATTTCTTCATAAGAATATGTGTCCTTCCGAGAAACAAAATGGTTGATTGGCTGTTCGTGGAACCATCTTAATGTGTTGCTTACAATGATAGCTGCCATCATCACGTTTAGGCTAAGGGACAACATCTTATCCGAACGTTGACTAGTCAGCCCGAAGAATATAGCCAATATAATTGGAGTATGGAATAAATTCCAGCGGTTTCCACCAAGAGGAAATTTACCTAGGAGGCAAAGAACGATTATTTCGAAAAGAAGTCCCAGATACCCAAAAATAAGGATTCTTAGGCCTTTGTTCTTGGAAAAGTTTTCTCTAGCGATCTTTGACAAAGGAACCAAAAGTAAAAAACATATAGCGACAAAAAGAAAGTTCAATGACAAAATAATGGTAGCGTTTACAGGCCTTACTGCCAGGAACCACAAGTTGATACCAAATGCATAACGCACCCAATCTACCAATAGCAACAAAATACCGATTAGTGACTTTGCCTTGAATTGATCAAGGTAGTCAACAGCAAACCCCCCCATTTGGAAGCGGAGTTGAAACACGTAGACCACAAGACACAGCAATGTGACAGACAATGAATACACCGACGTCTGTCTGATATTCCTACTAATAGCAACAGCGAGCCAGAGTATGGGTAGCAATAGCCAATAGCTGTACAAAGTCAAAGTCCCCACGAGGGAGATGGCGGTCAAGGATGCAAAATTAATTCTATTGGGAATATCTAGGTATCTTAAGACTAATATTGTACTCAGAGTGGTGATAAGAAGAGCAAGTGAATATGACCTCACCTCCTGGGAATAACTTAATGATGAATAACCGAACGAAAAGAAAAGCGTGGCCAAGGCCGTAGTCCGAGAAGAGCAGCCCAACAATCTAACCAATTTGTGGAAAAATATGATAGAAAAAATAGACAATGATATTGGAAGCATTCTCATCCATACAATTGAGTAATTGACCCTCGTCCAGTAATGGAGTAAAAGTCCAAATAAAGGTGGGTCTAAATTATATTCTCGGTTATTTATCAAGACCTCATTGACCCCTAGGCGATTGATACCCGAGTTAAAGTGATTCTGACCCCAACTAATCCAGAATTGTCCAACCTCGTCAAACCACAGTGTTTTTTCGATGTGAACCAAGCGGACTAGTACGCTAAGGGTAACTATCGATAGATATAGATAATTATTTTTGCTCACCTTTTGAGAATTGGCACGTACCCTTCTTCAATTAAATTTTTGACTGCTCTCGTCTTAGCATCGACGACAGTCGCGGATCGATACATCGCAGATGAATTCTTGTGGGAGTTTCTAAACTCGACCATTCCTGCAGTAGGGCAATAATATTTTCTTGAACCATGAACGAGGCTTGTCATCATAGAAATCCAAACATTATCCGCCTCACGATATTCTTCAGGTATTTCATATATACTTGGAGTGAGAAGGTCCTTATTTAATAAACAAATTCCAGGACCCACGATGTCCACCTCGACAAGGGTGGTGTCTTCACCCAAGAAACTCACAGACTGGGAATCAAAATAGCCCCAATGGGGACCTATCAATTTCTGACACCAAGAGCTAATGATATCTTTGTGTGTTAACCCGCCAAAGGCATGTAAGAACTTCGAAATAAAATGAGGAGAGAGAAGTTTGACGTCATCGTCAAGAAATAACAGAGTATCATAACATGCAAAAACAGTAGATTTGAAACGAATCCAACAACCAGGGTTGTAATCCAAGGAAATTACTTTTACAGGTATGTCCCCGATAGTCTTCGGGAATGGATGGTGAAAAAACCGATGGTTATCATCAAGGATGATTACCTCCATGGGCCTATTGGTTTCACTTCTAGCGATTTCCTCAAGAAGGTTTTTTGCTGACCGGTCTCTTTTCCAAGTCGTAATAATGATACTAAGTCCTAACATCCCTTTTGCCATCTTCACAAAAGCATAACATCACCCTGACGATGTTAGAATACACAAAGTGACAAGGACTGTGATTGACTCCAATATACCGGAAAACCTAGGTCCCTTAGTGATGCTGCGTACTATTTATTCTTCACGGGAGCTAATCGTCAGGTTGTTTTTACGTGACTTTGTATCACGGTATAAGCAGTCATATATCGGGTGGGCCTGGACCATAATCAATCCACTCATAGGGATGGCTACGTTTTATGCGCTTGGTCTTTCGGGTGCTTTAAGGATTGGCTCAAGCCAGCAGCCATATATTATCTACGGATTTGTAGGCTTAATTCTATGGCAGCTCTTTTCTGGAACACTGATGCAGGCGACCGACAGTCTTTTGTCTGCGAGTTCGTTTATTACAAAAATTAATTTTCCTCGCGAGGTTTTGGTAATATCGTCTGTAGGACAACCCAGTGTCGAGTTTCTTATTAAAACCACGCTACTCTTAATCCTCCATCTTCTTACTAACTTTCCGGTCCACCCCGCTGAACTGGCTCTTCCCATAATCGCGATACCAGTTGTCTTTTGGGCGTTGGGAATTGGATTTGTCTCCTCGGTTTTTGGAGCTGCAATACGGGATACAAGGGAATTACTAAATATAATACTGGGTTTTGCTTTATTTACCATGCCCGTTATGTATTCGGTTTATCCTGAAAGTCTAAATTTCAAAATTAATTCATACAATCCGATATTTGTTCTTATTTATTCAATTAGAGATCTTGTCTTAGGCAATGACCTTATAATGCCTTACCGCTTCTTAACATTTCTCATGCTTGGTCCAGTGGTTTTCTTTTTTGGCTGGTTTGTTTTTAGAAGAGCCCAATCAAAAATTACAGAGTTGTTATGAGTTCTGTCGCCAAAACATTCAGTGTTTCCAAGAAGTTTACCGCGAATACTAAATGGTTGGTTAGACACGGTGTTTCCGATATAGCCAGAGATATTTTCCACATTTCCTATGATCGCACACACTTGAGAGAAGGCGAATTTTGGGCGGTTAGGGATGTGAGTTTTAGTCTTGAGCAAGGAAAATCTATGGGGATTATTGGACGGAATGGTTCCGGTAAAACGACGTTATTGAAGATGGTCAATGGCATTGTTAGACCGGACAAGGGAAAGATCGAAGCATATGGTAAAATCGGCGCCCTAATCCAGGTCGGGGCGGGATTCCACCCACTACTGACGGGAAGAGAAAATATTTATGTCAACGGTTCAATCTTGGGACTCTCAAGACGTGAAATTGATAGGCAATTCGATGATATCGTTGAATTCTCTGAAATTGGAAAGTTTTTGGATTCTCCGGTAAATACCTACTCTAGTGGTATGTATGTCCGACTGGGGTTTTCAATAGCAGTTCACAGCCGGCCAGATATTCTCTTAATCGATGAGGTAATGGCGGTAGGAGATCGTGAATTTCAATTAAGATGTTACCGCAAACTTCATGAATTAAAAACCCAACAAGGGGTTTCAATGATACTTGTTTCACACAATGAGTACGCCATGCGGGAATATACCGACTATTGCATAATGATGGATCAAGGCAAATTGGTCTATCAGGGAAAGAGTGAGGATGTCATCTCAAAATATATCAACGAATCCATTAAACATAGGGAGTTAGCAACAACCATCAATAGTAAAATAAGCAAGGATATTTCTGTGGCAAGTGTTAACATTACGGGCACATCCGGGAAAATCACGAGCATTAATACCGGTAGTAGGATCACGATCAGTATCGGCTTTATTGCAAGACGAAGAATAAGGTCCCCGATATTCGGTCTCGACTTTACTGGGTCCAATGGGATGATCACCGGGCTGTGGAGTTCATATTCAAAAATGACCTTTTCAGATATTAAAGGTAAAGGCTTCGTAAGAGTCAAGGTCGACAGACTAGACCTACCGATTGACAAGTATAATTTAAGCTTGATCATTTGCGAGGGATCGGAAAGCAATGTAATCCTATGGGAAAATCTTCCCGAAGTATTTTCAGTCAACAGGCCAAGAAACACTAGGGGTACAATTAAATTAGCACAAAAATGGGATCTAAGAAACTAAATATCCTATATTATGGCGGAGGCTGGCCAACAAACATTGGAAACGCGTTTATTGATATTGGGGCGACTAACCTTTTGTCCAAAACTAATGTGTCGGCGAATATTGCCATAGCAAGCCAATACTCAAAGTGGATGATGTCAACCCACAACAAGAGCGGACGATGGGGTGTGGATTTGGCTGAAATGTCTACCCCAGACGTACTAGTTGTGGCGGGGATGAACTTGTGTCAGGAGTTTGTAGATGTTCAGGGACCAGTCTTAAAAAGACTATCTGATAATAAGGTTAAAATTCTCTTTTGTGGTTGCGGTGGTAGCGATTACAATGAGAAAGAAAAATCAACAGTAAGAAGTTTCCTTTCGGGGTTAGACAACAAACTGGCTTTTATCTCAAGGGACCACGATTCGTACAGGTTATACTGCGATTTATTTGATGCCTCTTACGACGGGATAGATTGTGGTTTCTTCTTAGCATTAAATTACAAACCCTATCGGATGATCTCAGAAGAATATGATATTTTCAATTTTGACACAATGCCTGAACCAAACATACTAGTAAAAAACAAGGTTATTAGGACCGCCCATTCAATAGTCGACTATACTCAAGACAGAGAAAGGCTCAGGGAGTCGATCAGTATAAAAATCGGCCAAAAGCCCCAGATTGAAATTCCAACGTTTAACTATCCTAATCTAAATAGCCGAACGAATAAATCTGCCGTCTTTTTTTCTGATATACCGACAGATTATCTTAATTTGTATTTCAATGCTCATGATATTTATACGGACAGAGTTCATACGGCCGTCGCTGGTCTCGTGTTTGGGAAACGGGTCAGGTTTTATTCACCAACTCCAAGGGCAAAGATTTTTCAAAGATTCGAACTATCAGGTCTCAAAAAACGGCTGACAACTCTCCCCAAAACATGGCTACTGAAGGAGCAAACCGCTCAAATAAATTTTCTTAAAAGAACGTTAAGGAAGAATATAGAATGAACCAAAGCGGCGACTTATTTACCGCATATCAATTGGCCCTTAACTGGGTCAAAAAAAATAGTCTGCGTGGTGAAGGCATAATCACAACATCTAAGAAAAGATCTGCTTATCCTGAGGTAACAGGATATTTCATCCCAACGCTTTTAGCTTCTGGAGAAAAATCGTTAGCGACAAAGTATGTCGAATATCTAGCAAAAACCCAGAAGAATAACGGATCGTTTTGTGGTCCTGACGGAAGCGAAGTGATTTTTGATACTGGCCAGGCCCTGAGGGGTTTCGTAGAAATTGCCAGAATATCTAACCGAGAATTTCTCGGTTGCGCCCAACGATCAGCCGATTATATTTTATCTAAAATGGATAGAAGGGGTAGACTGAGGGGAACATACTCGACAAATGTTCCAGAGCTCATTCACACATACGTTTTACCACCACTGTTGCACCTTTACCGCTTAACCGGAGTAAAAAAGTATCAAGAGGGGGCCTTGAAAAGTGCCAATTACTATGCGTGCAGAGTTAAAACGCTTGACAAAAACATTCTTATTCACTTTGCTGCATATGTTATCGACGGACTTATCGAGACAGGAAGAGAGACAGAAGTCAGGGAATGGTATCAAGAACTATTGAACTCAATCGAGTCAAACGGCTCAATTCCAGCATATCCAAACGTGAAATGGATATGCAGTACTGGGGTTGCACAAATGGCGGTGATAGCATTTAAAACAGGTAACACAAAGAAAGGTTGTTCCCTCGTCAAATACATGAGTAAAATCCAAAACAACTCCGGAGGATATTTTGGTAGTTACGGAGGTGGAGCATCTTATTTCCCATCAGAGGAGATCAGCTGGGCAAACAAGTATTTTTTAGATGCCTGCCATCTGATGGTCAAAACGCATTTTGAAGAAGAATCAAAAGTCTTTCCCGATGACGTTGCAAACAACGACGACCGATTAAAGAAAGTAATTAAACTGATAGGAAAAAATTTTGACGGAAAACTGCTTGACCTGGGGTGTGGTAAGGGTAGATTCTTAAAACGGCTAAACAAAAGATTCCGTAGAGCAACCCTCTATGGGACAGACATTTCAAACAACCAGCTGAAATACGTTCCTAGAAAATTTCATACAAAGGAAGGAAGTTTAGTCAACATACCATATCGAGATAGTTATTTTGACCGAGTGATATGTGTCGAAGCTTTGGAACACTCGTTAAATCCGATCAGATCGATTGAAGAAATGTGCCGGGTGGTAAGACCTGGGGGTAAAATCAGGCAACCTGCATTCTCCCGTAAAGTAACCGAAGATTGATCCTGATGGGTTGC
>CAZARR010000020.1:0-15660 GCA_964487665.1 uncultured Pseudomonadales bacterium | reverse complement strand
CTTCCGATCTCCCCAAAACCCCAAAACCCCAAAACCCCAAAACCCCAAAACCCCTTATACGAAGAGCATATAAATTGAGATGACCTATTATATCATATTTGTTTAATCTCAACTATGATACCGTATAAGACAATGAATCTTTTTCCAACTCAGATGAGAAGAGAGGAACCTCAACAAGTAAGCGAGGCCGTAAGAACTTTCCTCATGGTGTTGGCCATTATTTTTACTATTGTCAGTGGCTTCCTTATCTTATTGGATGTCTCAAGCATTTTCTTCTTTATCAACTCAGGACAAATCGTCTGGGCTATCGTCTTTTTATTGGTGGGAGTTATCAAGCATACTTGCCAGGTTTGGTGGTTCCTCATTCTCTTTTCTACAGACCCACCAGTTGGAGGAAAAATGATCGCCTTTGGAATTTGTGGAGTAGCTTTCGGTGTCATCGCGATCTGCTTTGGGGTCCATTTCTATATGCTATATAAAGAGACACAAAACTTTATTGAAGTCTTGATGCACCCATACATATATGAATTCGCTCTTTTCCTCATCACTGATGGAGTTGCCCTCCTTGCTTGCAGTCAACTAGCAGATCCCAAGTATGCTCCCCAGTATTATTATGCTCCTATACAGCAACCCCAAATCCTAAGACAACCACAATACCCTCAAATAAGTATGTTCGAACTAGAAAACATGCAGAAGAATTACGTCCAGCCTTATTACTACTCGAACGAAGCATAATAAGCATTAACATCTGACAAACCTCTTACTTGCATAGTCATGATATATACTCTCTAGTAAAGTGTGGGTATTGGAAACCATGGTGTTTAGGCAAAACAAGCCATGGTTTGAATCGAAAATGTTGCAATCCAGAGTCTGTACAGCGCCAACAACACCAAGTACAACCGAAACGTATCAAAGTGTCGACTTCATTTCACCCTATCAAAATCACCCTTACATGCAGTGAACAAGCCTGCCAAGAGATGGAGACCTTGCGAGCAAAAAAAGAGAAAGCTAAGCTTAGTTACACGTTGGGTTTCAGTTCTTGCAAAATCGTTTCACTGGTTCCGTCAAACCAACACCACTGTATGAGACCAGTTTCCGGGTTTGCTTTTATGTAGATGCGTTTCGATGTGCTTGTGATACCATCGACTGCGTATGCACCCACACCAAACATCTCCGAATCATTCCCAATGAACGCTATTGGCACTGACGATGATCCAGATATTTGCACTGGTGCTGATGTTTTGTTTAAACCACCTATCAGCATGGACGTATCATTTACTCTGAAACCTTCAGTTGTTGCATATGACAGTTTAGCATGTTCGCTAGACGAAGGGCCGATGTATATGTTGTTTAGATGCATAGAGCCACCATACGTTGTTGTTGACATTTTTATGCAAGCAACAAATCACAAAAAAAATGATGCAGTGTGCTTTGTGAGGCAATAAAAAGAGACCACTAAGCTTAGGTGCTCGTCTTTGGTTGCTCAGACTGGGCCTTTAGAATGAGGCTCTGCAGGTCGTCGAGCGTGTCATCCAAAGGTGCGAGTGCATCAGGGTTTTGAGTGTGTGGCTCAGCGACAGGAGGCCTGGCCAACTGAGCCTTTGATAATATCGCAAGACAGTTTTTGCATGGTCTGGCTCCGAACTTAAATGGATCGTGTGCGAGGGACCTTCGGACCCCGGAGCAAGAGCCCGGACCACAAGGCTTTTGTGAGTATGAATCCATATGACCACCAGTAATTGGAGCCTTTTCCCTATCCTGGCTGTCGGGTGAATCCGAGGAATTCCTTAAGTACCTAATCAGGTAATACACTGCGATTCCTCCAGCAATTATTACAAAGAGTAAGAGCACAATAACTAACCAATCATCCATTTATTAATTTGAAAACTTTTTTGAATACATATAAGAATAATGAATACAAATAATGAGCAAGTTGGAGAAGTAGGCAAACTTGGTCGTAGAGTAACACGTGTGAAGACGTGCCAATATGTGAGCAGAAAAGGAAGGAAATGCAGTACCAAAACAGCAAAAGAGCTCTGTTACGCTCACGAGAGAATGAAGCAAAAAGGGCCAACGACGATTGGGAGGCCAAGAGCAGCAAACCAATGCGTGTTTATCACGAGAAAGGGCACACAATGCAATGTGTCAACCGACGGCAAATATTGCTCATTACACAACTATCGAATCAGAATAGAGGAGAGAGCACGCACACAGACACAATTCACAGACGAGAGTGTGCAAACAGATTTCGCTACGGATTCGTAAAGATTACACCCTAGTAAATGAATAACTGTTCTCACATAAGGAAAGATGGTACATGCTGTAGAAGGCGCTGTTTCCGTACAATGTGCCATTATCACACAAAAGAACGGATGAGACACGATTGCGAGAATCACAGAAAGTTACGGTTAGAGAGGGCATCTCGGATAGCGAAAGAGACGAAAGAGGCAGAAGAAACGAAAGAGGTGAAAGACACGAAAGAGACATTGACGAGTATACCTGTCGTTTATTCTCACACAACGCAAGAAACGTCTCACATCACACAAGGTCCATCTCAGACATCTCATGTCTCTGTCGCATCTCACACGGCAACTCCGTCTCATGTAACGCAAGAAAAAGCGAAGGCACCTCTATGTTCCCAAACATCTTTCGCAGTGCAAGAAGCCATCACGAAGAAGCTGACCGCACTCATCAGTTTGATAAAGAAAAACATCAACAAACTCGACAAAGTTCCTGAAGAGTTCAACAGTAAAGAAGCCATGGTGATTATGTGCACGAGTCCGTTACAAAGGGCGGTTGATGATTTGAAGCGCAAAAAGATCACGATAGATCAAGCAATTCAGATTTATCGCAAAGAATCGAGCTATTTGATACAAAAATATGGAGTTACAATGAAATTTTAGCGCAAAGTTTTCTTTTTTGCCTAAAATGGACGTATCCACAATATCACTCTCCAAAGCACCAGCAGAAATGGAGACAGCCCTTGGTAAGAACGGAGTATCGATAGCACAAACAGAGTATATCGGTTCGCGTAGTCCTACAGAGACAAATAAGAGCAAAGACAGCCTTTTAAACATGTCAGGCTCTGGGTCATTCGTTAATCCGAATTTGTCCATTGTACAGCCAGTAGGTAGCACAGCACAAGAGGGACAGAACATATTGGACTCAATTAACGACACATCAATACGCGGCGGTGACATCAGCATGGCTCGTGGGAAAGGGTACTTACGATACAAACCATTAAAGTATCTGTACGAAGTCTGCAATGACAAGGAACTAGAGAACAAACTGATGGAGAAGTCTATTGGGAACCCTTTTAAGGTCAAGTTCCTACATGATTATCTAGTGTACCTTTTGCTGCAACGCTCAGAGTTGATGCTGATGAGTTGTTCGAGCAGCACTAAGGAATGGTCTGAAAAAGACAAGGAAGAATACAAGATACTGAGAACAGCTGTATGTGCAGTACATAGGAAACTCAAGGAGAACTCATCCACAGGCTTCCACACGAACCTGTTTCAGGACTTTCGCGGATACAACTACTTCTCGAAGGAAATCGTGACAAAACTCGCGACAGTCTTCTCTAACCTTCCATAGGAAAAGTTCGCCTTTTTTTTAACTCACAAAATGGAGAAGAAGAACCCATTCGCAAGAAACAAACAAAAAAGTCGAGTAGTTGCACTAAACGAGCTAAAAGAGGAGGAAAAGAAGAAGAAGGGACAGAAAAAGGAAGAACCGCCAGCAAAAACCACAGAGCGCGATATTTCCGAATATTTCATGAAAAAATCTCCTGTTGAAAACCAAGATATGATACCAGACAATAAAGGAAAAGCAGGCAAAGAGGAGGGAGCACCAGCAGTAAAGAGACCAAAAGTAGAAGAAGGGGAAGATAGGAAAGGGGCTGAACAAATGCAAGATGTTAAAGACGCTAAAGGGAACCTAGTGTTCCTAGCATATGAAGAGGGACAAGATAGGGATACATTGGAGAAGGCAGCAGGCATGAGAGAGAAAGAGATTAACGAGGGAGTGGCTAACGATATGAATGCCTCTCTGGCAGATATATCAAAATTTGTAGACGAAATCAAGCGCTCTGATGTCAAAATACCAGAGGTAAAAGATCCCAAGATGAAGGAGCTTCCTAAATGGGCAAATCAATTCGTAAGACCCGACGGAGTGAATATTGATATGAATCGTATACATACCTTGATGTCACTCTTGACAAACGATGACTTGATTGAGCTCTTCGGAGCCAAGTACTTGGACAAGTATCTTGCTCTTAAACGGGCCTATGAAGAACAAGTCAAAAAATTGCAGGCTGCTGGTCACGACGAAGTAAAAGTATCATCCGGGAAATTCAGAAAGATGCTAATGGAATTGCCAAGTGTGATAAAAGCGTTTATGCTAAATGGGAAACTTACCAACAAGACATGGGAACTCTATAAACTGAAAGTCAAGAAACACAACGAAAAGGTGATGAAGAACAAGGAGCTGTTGAAAGAGAAGAGAAGAGCTGCTAAGCTTACTGCCAAACCAAAGCGTAAGTTTATTGGTGCATTGCTATCAAAGCTTACACCGGACCAATACAGAGAAGCAATGCAAGAATATGGCGAAGTGAAAAAAGGGGTTCGCCTTCACAAGTACTCCAATCTCACACCAGGTAAGATGATAAAGGAATTGGAGCGACAAGCCTATGCAGAACAGAAAAACGATGGTGTTGCTAAGATCTTGGCAGATGCTGATTCGTACAAGGCAGACGACATATCCGCGGGTGTGAAGCAACGGATAAAAGACATAGAGGCACGTTTAGCAAACAGTTCAGAAGAAGAAAAGAATAGGGATCCAGATTATGTCAAGTTTGTGTTACCGTTCAAGAAGTATAGAACAGACGAGTCTATACTGATAAGTGACATTCGATCGATGATTGCCAAGGGTGCAAAACCCGATGCGATAAAAGCAAAATTAAAAGCATAAGGCGTGCAATACTTGTATGGTTCATAAATGGAGAAGCGAATAGAAGAAGACGAGACCTTAGAGTCTCCGGACTCGTTCGAACGCATTGTCATACAACCCAAAGCCTCTCAATTGCAGGATCCAGACACTAAGGCATTGCTATCAAAATTGTACCGTGATCCTCTCTTTTCGAGCAAAGGTAAGAGACGATTCTATCAGCTTGTGTCGGCAAAGTACCCACACATAACATACGAGGAAGTCTCTGCCTTTTTGGAGAAGCGATTGGATTACAAGATGTACAAATTCGATCTCTCCAAGCACAACATGCTCACCAAACCCAAACCAAAGCGAGAACGTACAGATTACAACAAGAGGCAAAACAAGACGGCAGTGAGAGTGATGCGGCCCAACTACAAATGGCAGATAGATTTAACGAACCCTCCAATCGGAGTGATCACGAATTTCAAGTACATCATGACCATCATCGACGTCTTTTCCAAGTACGCCTTTGCTGTACCTCTCTTTGATAAACGGGGCGAAACAGTGGATCATTGGCTTAACAAGATATTCAAGAGATATCGGGCACCTCTCTGTTTGCAAAGCGACGGAGGGAAGGAGTTCGATAACCTCTATGTCGAGTCAACACTGAACAAATACAAAGTCAAGCACTTAACGAACCCTCCATACGAGCACTTGGGTATTGTGGAACGGTTCAATCAAACCCTAAAACGAATGATATCGCATACAGACGCTGTAGCGCCAAATAGGATGAGTTTCGAGCTCATAGTGGATGCATGCCTACAAAAGTACAACAGCTTGCCACACTATGCGCACAAGTACTCTCCAAAAGAGGTTCATTTCAGCAAAGATCCCATAGTACGCTGGAATGCTCGGAAGATCTTGATGGCAATGTACAACAAGACGAATGACGCTGTAGTCCCTCACAATGTTGGGGACACCGCAATAGTAGATGTACACCATTGGCCAAATCTAAGCCCTGAGCTTAAGAAAGCCCTCCACAACGAGGAGAAGACAATAGGCCTCAAGAAGATCCTTGCGAGATTCAAACTCCCCGAGTCTGAGCTGTTTCGTATACGATCGCGGTATGTTGTGCCCAAATCTGATCCCCCAGTGTATCTATACCAATTGGCGTCACATGGCGATCCCAAAGTGGAATACGACAAGTATCTGCTACACCACCAAATTCTGTCGATTCCTGTACAAGAAGAGCTCGACTCACCCGAGTTTGAAGATGACCTTGACATCCCCGCTATTCTGGAGGAATTGGCCAAGGCTCAGCCCTTCGAATAAGTGTGTAAGTAATTAATTTATTTTTTTTCGAAAGATTTTAGATTTAAAGAAAGGAAACCAAAAAAAGAAAAGAGCGATGATTAAAAACATAGAACCTGTTAATGGAACAGTAGCGAGACCTCGAAGGGAACCAGCCTCCGAGATCAAGAACTTATGTACGGTGACGAAAGTAGTGTTAGCGGGAGAGAAGACTCTCGAGAGATATGTATTGGGTAAGAAGCCTAATCTCTTAACTGAGTGGAAGAAAAATAGAGGAATAAAATTAATTCTTGCAGGACGCAAATTCCCTAAAGCCATCTCGAGAAGCCCGGTGTTACACGAGCTCCTCTACAAGTTTGCCAATCTCTGTGCCGAATTAGGCATCGATTTCCGAACCTTGAATATACCACAGATATTCGAGTACGCACCGTCTCTTGACAAGAGCGATGAGCTTTACGAACACTTGGTCGATTATGCAAACAATTATCACGAGCTATTGGCTGAACACGGAGTGCCTATACACAACGCAACCACCAATTACAAGTGGATGAGGCCATTCCTGTACTTACTGAACCTCTTTTATCGTGAGAATGGAAACGAAGCCTTTAGAAGTGCTGTAATCGGAGCTAAAGACGCATTCATCACACAGACCCTGTCAACAATCGATCTAAAGAACCTTATGGCCTTGGCACCAGAGAGAGTGCTCGAGAACTGCACATACGACGAAATCATAGAACTCGATGCAATAGCCAAAAGCCGTCAGGTATCGCTTATGTACTATTACAAGAACTATAGCGTATTCGATACACAAAAGCCCGAAGTCTTTATCAGCAGACTCAGAGGGCTGTTCTTGACGACAACACTAAAGAACAAGGTCAACAAAATTCGAGAGCACATGAGCCATATGGCTGATTCGGTCGTCAATTACGCCAAGGCAGCTGCACCTTACTTTGCTGACTTGTTTGCAAGAGCTGTTGTTAAGATCTCAGAGGTACCCGTTCGTGTGCCTCAAAAGAAGGAAGAAAAGGAAGAGCTTAAGGAGCCCTTCAATCCATTCGCACTACCAGAAGAAAAGAAGGAGCCAATACCAATGGTGGCCGAAGATACAGAAGAGCCCGTAAGTGAAGCGGAAGTCAGTGAAAGGGCTGACGAGATCTTGCACGATCCAGAGAAGAAAAGGCAATTCGCTGCCAAACTGCAAGAGCTCGAGGACAGGAAGTACCCTCTAGAGCCCGTAATCAGTATCATCGATGACATCAAGAATCAGGTAGAGAGGGGTGTCTTAGCCGCAGGAGTCGGTGAGATCCATATTGCTGTCAATCACTTAGACGCCAAGTTCGACACTGCCTATGTCGAGAGAGTCCTAGGGAAAGAGAAGTTCTCCATGTACAAGGAAACCCTTGCTGATGAGTTTGCAATGATCAAGGACACTTTGGCCATGATTCAAGCTAAGTACACACATTTCAGAGTCGTTGTACATTTCGAGATGGTCACCACAACTATGGCAAAAATCAACGACGCTTTACCCAATGCCATTCGTGAAGCATTGCTCGTTCCTAGAGGCAACAGACAAGAAGACCTAGAACAACACGTAACCTTCACGTTTCCACGTACTGGCATGAAAGAAATCAAGACACCCGAAATGATCACAGGATTCTTTGAAGGCTTCCAACACGCATACGAGAGATGGAGTGATTCGTGCCACGATAGATCAGATCTCGCGTTAATCGGTGTATCCCACATCAACCTCTCCTTTATGCCAATGCCAAGCGGTGGATGCCTGGAAGGACAGGTGATTGAAAAGATTGGCAAGTGTGTATGGGTGCCAAAGACGACACCTAAAGATCCCGTCTGCTTCTGGAATTGCCTCGCTGCAGGACTCCATCCAGAGAACAAGAAGATGCGCAAGGCAGGCAACGCAAAATCAGCTGAACTCAACGAGCTCACAAACCAATTGATTGCACAGTACTACAGGCACACAGGGCAAGAATCCATACGAACAATGGTTTCGTTAAGTGATGTACCAGCAGTTGCCAAAGCTCTCGAAATCAACATCGTTGTGTACACCTTGGTCGAAGGCGCCAGACAAGAGCTAATCAAGTACGATGCAGGCCATGTAAACACTATCAAACTACACCTACATCTCGTAAATAACCAACCAGGCCATTACTGCCTCATTAACGAGCTCACTGGCTATGGAGAACCTCAACTCAGTTGTGAGAGATGCGGCAAGGTCTTTTACACTAGGAATACTGAATCGAATCACAGTGGCCCTGATCGTTACCACAAACACGTCAAGAAGTGCAAAGCTATATCGAGAGGCGAAATCGTTGAGTGTTTCAAGGAGAAGCCAATCCGAGGGACCAAATCAATGGGCGATAAGTATCTCGGCAAGGACATACGCAAGGAAATAGCCATCTACTTTGATTTCGAATCAACGCTCGAGCCATGTGCTCCGTCAGATGAGAAGGCTTCGCTACGAGAGCTCAATCGACAAGAGGCCAACGGATTCGTAATCAAGGTGTACGATCACAAAAACAAGAAGGTCCTCAACGAATACACGAAACGTGTGCTTAGTGCCAATGCAGCAAAGGAATTGGCCGATGTGTTCGATCAAATGGAAGAGTCTATCGTTGCCGTACTCCAGTCGAGATGGGAAACGATAGCACCAACTGTACAGGCAATATTGGAAGCATCTGATCTACCTGTTATGGCAATCGATTTTGTGATGAGAGCTATCGAACGTGAGTTCATCACAGTGCCTGTGTACGCATACAATGGCGGTCACTATGACTATAACCTATTGATCAAGCACCTCCGTAAGAACCCAATCGTTCACATCCTCTCCAAGACAAGCGACTTCATCTCATTCGACTATGGCTACTACCGCTTCTTAGACAGTCGTAATTACGTACCTGCTGGCTATAGCTTACAGGCATTCGCTAACGCATTCGGACAAGGCGTACATCTAGAAAAGGACATATTCCCTTACCGATATGTGTCTTCGTTTGAGAAGCTAGCTGATCGCGCATGGCCTGCATTCGAATGGTTCGAAAGTGACAAGGTCTCACAGAAGGACTATGACGAGAGAAAGGTACAATTCGAATCCAAATGCGTCGCTGACACTCACTACAACCTCGGTGAGTACATGATGGATTACTGTGAAAAAGACGTCGATCTACTCATTGCTGGTATGGATGGATTCGCAGAGACATGCTTTAGCGCGGAGGGAATGGATGCACTAAAGTTCTGTACTATAGGCCAAATTGCATGGCGTATCTTCCTCTGCAACTATAGGGAAGCAGTCATCAAGACTATCCCAGACAAGGATTCGTACGACATCATCAACGGGTCAACATTTGGAGGCAATTGCCAGATGTTCAAGCCTCATATGAAAGTGGGCGCTGGTGAGATCGGATTCGAACTCGATATGACCAATATGTACGGCAAGGCTATGAGAATGGCTTTACCCTATGCAGTAAGAGACTATGCAGCAGGAGCTTCAGGGGATCAAAAACGACTCCAAGACATCAAAGAATGCAAACAATGGATGCGTGATGGAGATAAGGGCTTTGTAGAGCGATACATATTCGGACGCATGAACGCAAAGGATCTCAAGAACTGCGGGTTTATCAGATGCAACTTATTGTTCACGAAAGAGCAACAAGATCGCGTACATGTATTCCCTCCTATACCTATCCGCCGTGTGATAGACGAGAAGGAACTCAGCGAGCTCTCACTCAACGAAATGCAAGATTTACTTGTACAAGACAAGGCGGTGATGCGATTCGAGAAGATGGTGTACGACCTACAACCCAAGGTCCGATATGACATCTACACACCTGCCCTGAAGTTCTTACTCGTGAACAATCTCGTTACTCTCGGCAAGACGCATGACTACTTACCATGCCACACAGAGTACGTAATGACTGACTTTATCGTTGCAATGACCGAACGCCGCATATTGGCACAAAAGATGATCAACGAGGGCAAAGAGAAAAACGACTCTCTTATGAAGCGCAAGGGCGAGACACTCAAGGACTTTTACAAACTCATCAACAACAGCGGATATGGCAAGACCTGCCAAGATGACACCAAATACCACAAGACTGTGATCTCGACAAGCGCTGCATCAAACGCCAAGTACTTGACCAATTATATCGTGGAGAACCCTAAGATCATCACACAGCCTGACAGTAAGACTTATGGGCAAGATGATGAGGGCATGTCCATGTATAGCGCAATCAATCCACACGTTAAGATCAAGGCTCCAAAACATCTAGGGGCCGGAGTGCTCTGGAACAGTAAGATGGTAATGCTCGACTTTCTCTACAACTGCCTCCTTGTACATTGTTCTGAGACCGAAATCTATTACACTGACACCGATTCCGTACACGTTAAGATGTTAATGAAACAGGCCTCTGCCGAGTATGTTGAGGAAATACGCAAGAAGTTCGGATGTGATGCCAAATCAGCTGCAGCGATTGCCTCTCTCTACTCACGCTTCCCTCCGGAAGTCAGAGCCAAATACCTACCCGCAGACAAGGACGACATTATAGCCGGTAAAATGAAAGTAGACCAGATCTTCTTCCAAGGGGCCGAAGGCATCTATCTCAAAGCCAAGACGTACATCGAATGCAATCCTACAGACGAAGGAAAGATGAAGATCGTCAAGGTACGCGACAAGGGTTGCTCACTAAAACAGAACTCGGACGCTTTGCGACTCGACAACTATCGAAGCTCCTTGTACGAGCACACAGCCATCAAGGGAACGAACATGATGATCCGTAAAATACAAGGACCCGGAGAGATGTACATGGCCAGTGTTGTACAACGTAAATGGATTCTCGACCCGTTCAACGACAAGAGGTACAAGATCGTCGAGAACAACGAAATCGTGACTTACCCATATGGGTACTACAAACTCGATGCAACCAAGCACAATCATCTCATCTACAATGTGTCAATGCGCGCACAGACCTTCATGTCCAATCACAAAGAGCTCAAGCCATACTTGCACAAACTCAAGGAAGTTCGAGCGATGATCGGCACCAATGGCGAAGGCATGAAGGCACATCTCGAAGCCCAGTTCACAGAAGGCATGTGCTGGAACAACTATGGACTCTTACACCAAGGCTGGAACATCGACCACACCGTACCAGTATCCAAGCTAAAGAAGGCTATTAGAGCGGACGGAACTGTCGATGAAGACTCACTCGATACCATATTGCGAGAGGTCTGCCACTACACAAACATGGCTCCTATGTGGAAACGAGAGAACTCTGCCAAAGGAGGCATCTAAGAGACTTTATACAGCCACACTATGGCTGTCGGGAACGTATCAGAACATGAAAAAAAAATGTAGATGTAATGTCAGGTTATGTGGGTTAATGCAATTAAGGAAGTAATTTAGGTAATGGAGCAGGATCTGGAGCCATCATTCTTTCTATATCAAATCTAGTAAGACGAGAAGGGAGGCTTTTTGCTCTTGGGTGATAAGGCTTTTCAACAAAGTGCCTTAGAGTTACATATTCGCCTATAGCACCCTTATAAGCACCGGCAGGGATTTCATCTTTGTCCCTGTAAACCTTGAAGAGGGAATATAGCTCTTCAAACTCTTTCCTGTCCTGTTCCTTCTCTTCTTTAGTCATAGGGCGATTTCCTGTCTTATCAGTCCATTTAAAGTCCTTTACGCCTACTGAGAGTTTGAAATATTTTTTATCAAAGTCCTTTTTTTGGGCATTGCAACGATTAATGAATCGTGCTTGCTCATTTTGGCGCACGTGGCACTGCTCCTTAATCCTATCTAGCTCCCAATATACATACTTAATTTCTGACTCAAATAAGGACCACATTTCTTCCATTTTTTTATTGGTCAGATTGACCCTGGCATCAATTTTACATAGCTCAACTTTGGGGCTTGCTCTGTGCTTAAAATCTTGAATCCATAGATCATAGTCGCCTCCTTCAGGTTCCCTGTACAAATCCCTTATTCTATCTTGGAACCTGTTATTGATTTCGAGCCTTCTTATCCTTTGTTCCAGGGTTAATCCTAAGCAGTCCTCATCAGGAAGCTCCAAAGATTGTCTAGTAATTTTTTGTCTCTCTTTGTCTCTTTTTTCTTCTCTATCGTTAATGTTTGTATAGAGATCATATATAGTTGATTTAATAAGATGAAGCAGCGAGAAAATAGTTGATTTTTTAATTGGCTCATCCTTTATCAATTCTTCCTCTATAAGACCACTAAGGTCTTTAAAGGTTTTGAACCATTTTTGATTTGGGGAGACTTCTTTTTCTTTGCATTTATGGTCCCTTATGTGCTTTGCCATACGATCATAGCGTATACCTTTAAAGCTGTACTCACAGCTATCTATAGGGCAAGCCAGGAACTTCTTCCTTCCTTCCTTTTTAATGACTGTAAGGGATTTCAACAGAGAGTTCATTTCTTCATCAATATCATCATCCTCCATGGGTGATGATTTGTCTTGAGTGTCATAGCTTTTTTCCATTACTTATCTCTAATTTGACTTCTTTCACATCATGCCATCTATGTATGGTATTCAAAGATATTTTGTCCCGCCAACCTAATACTTAAATTTTACCAATGGAGGGAACATGACGACCACTATCCCATAGTATTAACATACCTAATACATATGTTTTATGCAAGGATATTTTATCCCGCCAACTAATGATTAAGTTTTGTACATAAATTTTATTACGATACATATGTCGGCCATTGATGGTGATGAGCCTACTTACCCTTGCTCTTCCATTGCTGGCCTTTGGCCGGGCTAAAGCCTGATGCTCGAAAGTAGAATGTAGATGTACCCACGACCCATGGGTACTGGACTCCCTCGTGGGTACACTCACACAAATGAAAATAGCTTATACGGAGTAGAATTCATCAGGGTAGAAAACAGCATACTATACCTTTTGTGTGTGTGTACCCATAGGGGAGTCCAGTACCCATAAATCGTGGGTACAACGCGAAAGTAGAATGGAGAACTTCTAGATCATTCCATACCCCTCGGTAGAAAAAAGCATGGCATCGGGTACCCAACAGAATGCCACTATTTTGTTCCTGTGCTGATGGTTTCTTGGCTGTGTTGACAGAGCTCTTGCCTTTCGATAGGGCTATCTAAGAGGTATTTGCTGTACAAGCACCGTCAAGAAGCAATCAAGCTTCACAACGAAACCTTTACTTTTGCGTCTGTATCTTCCGTATTTTTACCCAAAACCCCAAAACCCCAAAACATCTTTCGATGTGAGAGATGATATTTTTATCTGACTTTCTATTTAAAAGAACTTTATCAAATAAATCGAAGATGGCAATACCAGTAAACACTATCGAATATCGCACAACGATGAGGCAGCTTATGGACGACCAATTTAGGTATGAACAAGACATGTACGAAGCATATATTGATGCACTAGTAGATGAGGAATACGAAGACTACGTACAAGATGGTTTAGACGATGATGAGCTATAGTGCTCGTTATGCTGCCTTTGGGTGTCGTTGGCTTGGCTCCATTCGCCTCGACCCTTCTTTTTTTTGCTCGCAAGGTCTCCATCTCTTGGCAGGCTTGTTCACTGCATGTAAGGGTGATTTTGATAGGGTGAAATGAAGTCGACACTTTGATACGTTTCGGTTGTACTTGGTGTTGTTGGCGCTGTACAGACTCTGGATTGCAACATTTTCGATTCAAACCATGGCTTGTTTTGCCTAAACACCATGGTTTCCAATACCCACACTTTACTAGAGAGTATATGCACATATTGATAGAGAGAACATATAAGACAACTGAAGAATAGGGTGATGGTGTTTAAACAGCATCTTCAAATTCCTTATTTTTTAATGAGAAGCTTCGAATATACTTTCCTTTCCTCCCTATAATAGTGCCAAAATAAACTTTATTGTTAGTCCGCACGGGCTTACTTAGGGTAGAATCACCGAACTCTTTTTTGCTCTTCTCTTCTTGAATTATTTTTTTATTTTTAATATTGTATCTATAATGATCCCCTGATCCGCCGATAAGCAAGCACGTATTCTCCTCTGCGTTAACTTTAAATCCGATTCCTCTTTCAATCCCTTCAGGAGATTTACATGAAATGATTTCCCAGTAATTCTCTGTTGAATGGAAAACTTCACATTTCTCATCCTTTTCCTTGAGTGCTCCTCCAAACGTGTATATCCAAGAATTAACAACACAAATAGTAGGGGAAAATCTCCCATAGTTCATTGCTTGCATCTTTCTCCATATATCTTTTTTGATATTGTATTCTTCACAAATGTTAAGCAATTTGTCCTGTTGCTTTCCTCCTATAGAGTACATAATGTGGTGATTAACTGTGGCGAGCCTGTGTCGGTATTTCCCAACGTTCATATCTGCTAAGTTTACTTTCGTCCCTACACTGTTGTCAAGTTCGATGGAGAACGATGACGTGAAGCTCAAAGCTTCGTCATTCTCATTTAGTCCACCAGAAATATATATACTTCTATTAATAAATACAGAATCTCCATGTTGGAAGGATATTGGGACAAAGGCTTTCTTCTCACATACAGAATGCGTTTTGGTATCGTTGAAATCTCTGATGTAAAGGGAAAGAGTTTTTTCTTCCTCCTGGGGAGAGCCAAAGAAATGAAGAAGTGCACAATGAGATTTTTCACTTGTTTTGCACACATAGCACATCGGAGCGTAGCAATTCGGACACGGATAGCAATGAGCGCCGCATACTAATTGCTTTTTGCATTGACGGCAATAATCCAAACACTTTACACACATTGTTTTATGACACTCACAACAAACTTGAGCTTGAGACAGTTGAAACATTTTCTCGCACTCGGGACAAATTCCAAGGGATTTGTCAATTTTTCTTCCTTCCTGAATTTTTAAAATATCCGCGCGTAAACCCTCTATTTCACTATCAATCAAACTTATTTCTTTCTCAGTACTAGGACGCAGAGTGGATTTAACGAACAATTTTGTTCTTTTATCTCCTTCGCAATTGGTTGCCATTTTCTTTCCCATAGCTTCGGGAGATAACTCGCATATCTGTTTATGACGGAGGAACTCCTTTTCTTGAACTTTTGCATTACAATACTCGCATATTGTTTCTCTGTATTGGCAAATAGACTGATGCTTAATTGCATCATTATATGGGCATTGCTCGGAGCATCCAGCGTAAATGCATTTAAAGGAAATATTATTCAATATTTTGAGCGCTGGGAACTTGAGTGTTCTTTCAACAAAATCGTGTTGGCTCTCACATTGACATTTACCATTGTTTGCTTGTGTGAAGTTGCTGATGCACTCTTTGCAGAAATAGAGATCACACATATCACACGCTATAGGATCCCATAAAATGTTTTTGCATACTCCGCACAGAGTTTTCTCGCATAGACTTGAGCCTTCGATTGT
>CAZARR010000019.1:0-15924 GCA_964487665.1 uncultured Pseudomonadales bacterium | reverse complement strand
GAGAACTTCCTCCACCGGCTTACGCCGGTAGTTTCAAGTTAGGTCTTATGAAAGTCCACATGTTTGTATGTGCCTACCGAACTGGTGAAAAAGAGGGATTGACAGAAGCTATTAAGCTGGCAAGAGCTATTCAGGAAGACCAGATTGAGCCAAAGTATAACCGGGATGTGTGGGCAAGTGGTGCATATATGAAGGCAGCAAGTGCAATCTCTGGCGAAGATGCCCCTCAGGCTAGGGAATTGATGGAGAGAGCTAAAGAAATAATTGATAAAAACCCAGAATTGGTTCTGCGTCTGGAACAATGGAACCTGCAGTGGAATGAAATGGGTTTGACGGGCTAGGTTGGTTTGGTAAGATAAGATTATGCAAACACCTGTGGTGGTTGGGTTGATGTTGGCAGTAGTCTTTTTGGTTGGTTTTACCGAATGGTTCTATGGGATGGCTAGGGCTTTAAAGGCGATAGTTATCGACGATCAGTATTTTGTCTACAGAATGGTTGGGGCAATTGCCGCGTCAATGACCTTGATGGTAGTGTTTTTTTATTTAATCTCCGTAGTGGCAGAATGCCCAAGCCAAGAAAGAGAGGGACTGTTCTCGGGGCTGAGATGTGAGGAATATTTGAAAATTCGGTCAACTTTTGGGGTTGCGCATAATTCTCTCTACCAAGGAGCCGATCAACCGCTCTAAGAAAAACTGTTTGTGTTTGGGTGTGGTTGCTGGATTCTTCCAAACTGTGGTAACAATCCAATCGCCAGCAGAACGTTTTACAGTGGCTGTAATCGTGTGGTGGTCGAAATGTTTGATGTGTTTAACCGAATTGTCGAATCTACTAGCCTTGGTAAGACTCGGAAACCTAATCGTCTGATCTACTTCCCTTTGATCAATACCACGTTCATTGAGCCGGGATTTGAGGTGGTTGGTCCAGATAATGGACATTAGGTTGTGACCTTGCCTAGCCTTACTTCGTCTGGGTTTTCGTACAACGGACTCCTTGGCGCGGCGACGGTAGGGGTTGGTACGGGTGGCAAGGCTGCGGCGGGTAGTGTGTCAAGCTGTTGACCCCTGTCTGGTGGAGTGGTCGGGGGAGCGTCTGGGGGCGCATCATTGACCATGGATATTCCCGGTAAAGGAGGAAGGTTGCCAAGTGGTGGTAACGGCGGATTAACAGAGGGTAGAGGAGTGCCGGACAATGGTTGTGCTAGAGAGGCTGAGTCGTCTGGATTCATAATATTAACAGTGTAAGGAGATGTTTAGGGGTGTGTCAAGCGGAGGTAGCGAAGCTGACCAAATTGATCAAAATAAAACTCTGCTTGTGTTCTGTTTTTTGAGCAGAACTCTTCAATAGCTGTTTTTTGAGGTGAATCGAACTCCAAAAATAGCTGGCCGGCCGGATAAAGGTGATGTGAAAATTCCCTGATAATTTTTTTGATAATACCTAGACCATCGGTACCCGAATATAGAGCGCTCGGAGGTTCAAAACTAAGCTCAAAAGTTTGACTATTAGTGGGTAAGTAAGGAGGATTAACGAGAATCAGATGGTATCTTTTGGTTGCTAGACGGGTGAATAGATTTGACCTGATCAGAGAGTAGCGGTTATGATCGATGTTATTTTTTTCGAGATTAATTTTGGTTTGAGAAAGCGCACGATCATCGATATCGACAAAGTCAACGTTACTCAGGGGGATGTGCTTTAGGATGCTCAGGCCAATACAGCCCGAGCCGCAGCACATGTCTAAAACATTGATTGGTATAGATAGATCCATATATTGATTGATGACTCTCTTCACCCAGAACTCGGTTTCAGGCCGTGGAATTAGCGGTCGAAGAGATAAATCGATTTGGCAGGTGATGAAAGTAGTAAATCCGATTACATAGGCGAGTGGTTCCCCCGTTTGAATTCGATTGATATCATCTTGGATTTGCGGATTGATATCGATTTCCTGGTCATAAAGTTGCGATCCGGTATAACCATATTTTTCCTTTAGCAGCCAATATATTTCCTGTTTGTAAGTATTGGGTTTTAGCATATGTGAAATAATCAAGCGGTGAGAATTAACAAGGGATATGTAGAAATGGGTAAGATACGATTGTATCGTAGCTTAGTGGGTGATGGGGATCGGGTGGTACTAGTTCTTTTGGGGTGGTTATCTAACCTGGACACTTTCCCCTACCGATCATTGGCGATACCAAGCACAATGATGAGTAAGTTCCAATTCCATTTTGTACAACTATCGAACTTTGGAAAGTCATCCATGAGCCCACGCGTTTTTCAGCCAGAGGATTATGTAGCAGAAGTGGAACAATATTTGAACTTGGTCGAGGCAAAAAAGATAGCCGTGATTGCCCACTCTGCCGGAGCCAGGTTTGCGATAGAATACGCAGCTGGTAATCCACAAAGGGTGGCAAGCCTAGCGTTGTTGGCTCCGGCCGGATTGAACAGGAAAAAAGCTAGCGAACGCCAACAAAATAATGCAAGATATTTCTTTAGTCGACATACGGAAACCGGAGTGCTGGCGGGTAATATTTTGCGCACAACATTTGTAAATATCTATAACAAGAACTTGGAAAATGAGGTCAGGAGGCTGAAACAACCTTGTAGGGTTTATTATGGAAAAAAAGATAGGACAATCGGGTTTGGAAGTGTAAACCGTTTTCATTTGCTAACCCCTGCAATAAAAGTAATTACCTATCCCAATCTTGGGCACATGCTAATTAGAAGTAAAACAGTCATGGCTGAGGCGTGCCAATTTATTTATGAAAACGAATAAGAAATATCTGCAATTAAGGGAAATATTTGCCAGTGGGGGTGCGGTTCAACCCGACAAATCTGTGATTGATTACCAAAACAGCTTCTTGACTATCGGCAATAACAACAGACGTACACGTGAGTGGTTTGTGTATCCAGAGGCGAGAAGCGTTATCAAAGAATACGAGAGACTATTCGTGGCTTTGGTTGAAGCATTGCGAAGATTAGCATGGTGGATCGTAGATATTAAATCTGAGTATCTTGATGATTTTGGATTAAACTATCTAGACCGGGATACTTTGCTGAGCAGAAGCAGGGAGGAAAATTTTTGCTATGCACGAATAGATGGAGTGATGACACCAAAAGGCTTACGAATTTTGGAGGTGAACGCACGCAGGCCCCAAATGTTCGAGGACGCTGATTGGTTCTGTCGCAGAATTTCACAGGAGTATCCGAATTTACAAATTACCGCTGAAGAAAACACACGCAGAATTGCGTATGCGTTGCTAGGCCAAGGTGCTTTAGAACGCGGCGCGTTTCCAAAAACAGTGGTGGTACTTTGTGGCGATAAAAAAAAGGCGGATTCACCCTTTAGCTTGTTGGCAATATTGGATCTACTATTGGAAAATCTGGTAGTTGTTGAGACTGATGATATCGCCCGATTTTTTGCAAATATGATTGCCTTGGATAATAAGTTGGTTTATTCGGGTAATAATATTGATCTAATTATTGACCAGGTGTTGAGTAAAAGAGGGAATTGTTTTTGGGACAAGGGTGGGATTTGTATTCCAAAGGTTCGCACATCTTACCAACAAGGCGGGGTGAAGGTGGCATCCTCCGCCCTATCCCATATAATCGGGTCAAAACTCGCGCTGGCTTTGTTGTGTAGAGAGGATATTCAAGAGCAGGTAGGATTTTCGGAAACTGAACTTGAAGCAATTGGTTTGGTCCCCAAAACCAAACAAGTTAACGAGTGGAAGCAAAACGATACTAATACTGAGTGGGTCTTGAAGTCGTACAAAAAAAGTAGTGGTAAAGGGGTGTTTGATTTATCAAAGTTAAGTAAGGAGGAACTGGTTGAGACAATTGGAAAGTCAGAAAATCAATCGGTTCTTCAAGAAAAGCTGAGTTTTGCGAATACAAAGGTCTTTCCCCTAGGGCAAAAAGGTCGTGAGGTGTCAGCAAAATTAACTTTGGAACCATTTGTGGTAAGGGGTCCAGAAGATAAGCTCGAAGTAAGTGGATATTCGTGTAGAGGAATAGATGTCAGCCGCTATACGGACGGTTTAAAGTTCAACCCCGCCGGGGGTAAAGAGGAGATTATGTTCGGGGGGTTGATTGAGTATGCAGATTAATACAAGTCGGGGTTTTTGAAGGGAATGAGAGCGAGGATTATCGCTGGTTCATAGTGAGTGGCTCTGGTGAGAACATTTCCGGTCAAAATACCCACTGCCCCATTGACTTGCTTTGAATTGACAGTGCCAAAGACCACATCGTTGGCGTCACCCAATTCTTTTCCTTTTTTAATTTCTTCAACCACTTTTTTGGGCAACAGGAATGATGATGTCCTTCCTTTGCCAATAAACCCTTTTTTTGATTTGACCACAACCCAGTCAAAAACCTCCATTCCGCCGTTTATCTCCATTAACCCCCCCTCAATTCCTACCCAATAATCAGAGTCTGGTACCAATTCTGAGGCGTTTTTGGCTCGGTTAAGCGCACCAGTTAGTGTCTCTATCTCGGACATGGGTTGATCGGATACATTTGATGGGGCGGTAATTCCTTCAATACTGAAATTTTCGTCGGGAAACATTTTCGAGAATGCAACTTCGGTGGATTTAATTTTGACTGGGTTGGTAGAGGCTACAATAATCTTTTTCATTTTTGAATCTATAAATTAATTTCACTAAGCAACATTAATATAAAATGGTGTAGATGTCGGCCTGGATCATTTTGCATAATTCTTATTCTAATGTAGGATAGTGGCATTTTTTCCATTTTTTTCCACTTCCACACCAGCACGGGTCGTTTCGGCCTAACTTATTTTCTGTCACGTCGATTTTTGTTTTGGTTCCATCGGCTGAAGTCAGAGTGATGTTTTTCTTTTCTACTCTGGGTGTTTGGACGGGCTGGACACGAAAAATATTACGGGCAATCAGAGCGTTTATCCGATTTAACAATGCTTCAAAGAGGTTGAAAGCCTCGGATTTGTACTCAACCAGGGGATCTTTTTGGCCATAGGCACGAAGATTTATACCATCTCGCAACCCATCAACCGCGCTGAGATGATTCATCCACAATTCGTCATAAACTCTGAGAGCGACTTCGACCTCTGCCTGGTGGATCATGCTTTTGAAGATCTCTTTTTGTGTTGAACGAGCTCTTCTGACTAAATCTGAGAGAGTATCAATGGCCTCCGCTCCTGTTTGATTTACTAGTGATCGTTCGATCGCGCTGGCTGTACGCTGATCAAGAGGTAGAATGATTTGAAAGTCTTTGATAAGTTTGTCGGCCTCCTCTTTTGAGATTGCCGAAGGAGCATACAAGCTAACTAGCGACGCCACCTCCTCCTGAAGAATAGTATCAATACGAGCCGAGATACCGTTGTTACTTTGACTTTCCTCTAGAATTTTGCGACGCCGTTTGTAGAAGATGTCGCGTTGTTTGTTCATTACATCGTCGAATTCGACGACGCTTTTACGTTGATCAAAGTAAAATGATTCGACTTTGGCTTGAGCAGTTTCGATTGCCCGGCTGACCATACCTGCTTCTAGTGGTTGGTCTTCGGGTACCTTGAGGATATCCATAAGACGGCTAATTTGATCTCCGCCAAAAATACGCATAATATCGTCTTCGAGTGAGATATAAAAGCGGCTTGACCCGGGATCCCCTTGTCGACCGGAACGCCCTCTGAGCTGGTTGTCGATACGACGTGATTCGTGGCGGACTGCCCCAATAACGTGCAAGCCGCCAAGATTTACCACTTGGTCGTGTTCTTTTTGCCATTCTGGAAGTTTTCGCTCTTGGGTGCTACCACCAAGAATGATATCTACTCCACGACCGGCGATATTGGTAGCGACTGTGACAGCTTTGAGCCTACCTGCTTGGGAAATTATTTTTGCTTCCTGTTCATGATTTTTGGCATTTAATACTTGGTGGGCAATGCCTTTGTGTTTGAGGAATCTGGAAATAACTTGGTTTTGTTCGATCGATTTGGTGCCTACCAAAATAGGTTGACCTTTTTTGTTTAGCTCACCAATTTCGTTAACTAGTGAGCGATACTTGGCTGTTTCTGTTTTGTAGATTACATCAGGAAAATCGGTTCGAGCTACGGCGCGGTTGGTGGGAATGACAACAACTTCTAGGTTGTAAATTTTTCGAAATTCATCTGCTTCGGTGGCAGCGGTGCCGGTCATACCTGCCAGCTTGGTATACATGCGAAAATAGTTTTGAAGCGATATGGTAGCCAAGGTTTTGCTTTCCTGCTGGATCGTGACGTTTTCTTTGGCTTCGATAGCCTGATGGAGCCCGTCGGAATAGCGGCGTCCGTACATTAGTCGACCGGTGTGCTCGTCAACG
This sequence comes from uncultured Pseudomonadales bacterium, assembly GCA_964487665.1. Lineage (GTDB taxonomy): Bacteria > Patescibacteriota > Microgenomatia > UBA1400 > MFAQ01 > CAZARR01. The sequence continues at coordinate 9,599 of CAZARR010000019.1, read as the reverse complement.
ATTATTATTTGATTTTCGCGAACGATATATTGCTTATCCTTTTCGAAAAGAGAGTGTGCTTTGAGAGCCTGCTCAATGTGATGAACGGTATCGTAGTCATTCTCGTATAAATTGCTTACATTGAGAAGTTTTTCGATCTTTTTTAAACCATAATCTGTAAGAGTAACCGTGTTTAACTTTTCATCAACGTCATAGTCTGTTTTTTTGGTCAGGTCTTTGATTAATTTGGAAAACTGATAGTATTTCTGGGTTGGTTCGGTGTCGGGCATAGAGATAATCAGTGGTGTGCGGGCTTCATCAATAAGGATCGAGTCTACTTCGTCGACGATAGCCATATTGTGTCCACGCTGACAGATCTGTTGTATTGAGTGAACCATGTTGTCTCGGAGATAATCAAAGCCGAACTCGTTGTTGGTGCCATAGGTAATATCAGCAGCGTAAGCCTCGGTACGGGAAATAGGCCGTAAGTGACGCAACCTATCGTCATCATGTTCGGGGTCGGTGTATTCGGGGTCGTAAATTGCCGCAGGGAGGTCACCTTTGCCAGAGTAAATGACCGAGGCGGACAGACCCAGAAGGTGAAAGATTGGTCCCATCCAACCCAACCCAACCCTGGCCAGATAATCGTTGACTGTGACTAGGTGCACACCTTGACTAGTTAGTGAGTTGAGCACTAAGGCGAGTACAGCAGAAAGAGTTTTTCCTTCTCCAGTTTTTTGTTCCGCAATCTTGCCCTGGTGAAAGGCAATACCGGCCATAAGTTGAACATCGTAGGGACGCTGTTTGATAGTACGAACCGAAGCCTCTCTAACAAGGGCGAATACATCTGGGAGTATGTCATCGAGCGACTTGTCTTGTTGAAGTGAGTTTTTGAGAACCTGTAAGCGGGAGGAGAAATCGTCGTCCCTTAGTTTTTGTTGCTCTGCCTCGAGAGCATTTATTGAGGCAACAATATTTTGAAACTTTTTAATTTCTTTTGCATTGGTATCAAAGATGTTGTTGATGAACTTAAGCATGCGGCTTGATTATAACGGAGATCGAGAGTACCAAATTGGAGGGAGTGCGACAAGTGGTGATAGAAAAGTGAGGAGAGAGACTGTTGATAAATGTAAGAGCCTCCTGTTTGTATTTGTCCCAGAAAATTCGATTGATTAATAGAAATTGGCAGTGTTTCTTTACCTTTTTGATAAAGCGAACGCTAGAAAGCTCCTTGGGAATTTGGTGACCTAAGTAGCAGTCCACAAGAACTAAGTCAAAGTAATTGTCTTGGGGAAGATGCTGAATGTATTGGACGGCATCCCCCCTGATTACCGTGAGGTTTTTGACTTGATCAAGGAAAAAGTATTTCTTGGCAATATTAATCACCACAGGGTCTATTTCTACTGCTGTAATAGCAGAGTCAGGGTAGAGTCTTTGTAACAAGTGGATCACCGATCCCCCGCCTAGTCCTAAAACAAGAATATTTTGTGGGTGAAAGTCTGGGGCGAGGTGGGTTTTGATGGCCTTTTTCCAAATGCTGGTGATGATATCACCCGATTGGGTTAGCCCTCCCATGTCAAGACGCAGGTTTCCCATATATTTGACCAACTGAACATCATGGTTGTAGTTGGAGTCAAATGTTTCTACAACCACTGGAACGAGCCACTGTTTAACTGGATTACTCATGTGTTATCTTTGCATTCTAATCAATTTGGCCAAGTCGTTCCATTGTTGATAGCGCACTTGGAGGTCTTTTCTAGTTATTTTGGCGGGTTTTTGGTTTGTTTTTTCGAAACCGTAATCGAGAAGGGCGGCGGCAGCTAAATCACGCTCGGGGATGGATATTGTTCCGGACACGACTGCAACTAAGGTTTCTGTCCCCTTTTGGGCAATGACAATGGTCGAGTAACCAGCGTCCTCGGTATAAGCAATTTTTAATCCAATTACTCCGGGGTAAACACCTAGCAAACCGTTCCAGTTGGGTAGATAGTAGCCAAAGTGGTGATCACCCATATGGATATCTTCGCGGTCTGATTGGGCGAATGAGATAATTTTGGGATAATTTGTTTGTAGGTAATTTACCAATTTGGCTATGTCATGCAATGTTGAGTATTGTTTTTGATCATCATAGCCCTCGGGGTTGGCAAACTGGGTCGAGGACATGTCAAGAAATTTTGCCTTTTGATTCATCAGGTCAACAAAATCCTTCGTATTACCTCCGAAGGGGAGCATTGAACTCTGGGCAATAGTGGCAGCGGCATCATTAGCCGATGTGGCAATACTGGCTCGCAACAGATCCTCTAATAGAAACTGTTCACCTAATCGCAGACCCAAGACTGTAGGAATTTTGTCTATCGAAGCCTTTGAGGTGGATAGATAACGACCGGGTAGAGCAATATCGCTGGCTACTATTGATGTCATAAGTTTGGTAAATGAAGCCGGGGACATTTGTTGATCAACATTTTTACCGGCATAAACTGCCATAGTCTTTGAGCTATATAGCAGATAGCGTGGAACATGGTTTAGGCTCGTTAGTTGGGTAGCTGAATCGAAGTTCAACACTAGTTTTTGTTGTGGCGTTTGACTGATTTTTTCCTGAGCCTTTTTTGTTGCTTTGAAGTAAGGAGCACCTGGGTTGACCAAAGGAACACAGGGATACAAATACCAGAGAAAGAGTGGTGAAATTAGTAGAAAGATAAGTACTACTACTGCTAGTAGTATTTTATTTTTTTGCAGAGATGACATCTTTGCCCATATACGGTACAAGTACTTTGGGTATTTTTATAGATCCGTCTTTTTGTTGGTAATTTTCGAGGATCGCCACTAACCATCGGGGTGAATTTGTCGCAGTATTGTTGAGCATGTGGACGTACTTGATCTCTCCTAGCGTAGTGCGATAGCGAATTTGTGCCCGACGAGACTGAAAATCGAGCATAATCGAATCAGAACCCAATTCGCCCCAGTCATTTCGACCTGGCATCCAGGCTTCTAGATCGTATTTTTTCGCTTGTGGTTCGCCCATGTCACCAGTACACATAAGCAAAATACGATACGGAAGTTCGAGATCCTGGGCAATTTCTTCGGTGAAAGTTAGCATTTCTTCGTGCAAGTGGGCCGATTCTTGAAGATCATTGCGACAGAGAACAACTTGCTCTGTTTTAACAAACTCGTGAACGCGGTAAACACCCTTGGTATCTTTGCCATAGTTGCCGATTTCTCGACGATAGCAGGGGGAATATCCGACCATGCGGATGGGTAAGTCAGATTCGTTGAGAGTCTCACCGGAATAATATGACACGAGAGGAATCTCGGCAGTACCGGCGAGAAAGTAGTCGTTATCAGGGTCAGTTTCGTCAACGGAGAGCCTGTATGTTTCTTTTTCACCCCAAGGGAAATGCCCGGTATTCACAAACGTTTGACGTTTGGTGACGATCGGCGGAGTAATCAATGTATAACCTTTTGCTAAAAATTTTTGCAGGGAATAATGCATAAGAGCAAATTGCAATTGCACCAACTCATTCTTGAGGAAGTATCCTCGATAGCCGGCAACTTTCGATCCACGTTCAAAATCAATCAGATCTAGAGCGGTGGACAATGTGCTATGATCTTTGGCGGGAAAGTCGAAAGAGGGTTTTTCACCCCATGTTCGGATTTGAATGTTGGCAGACGAGTCTTTGCCTATCGGCACATCGTCCAGAGGAATATTGGGGATCTGAAGCATTAGTTGGGAGAAAGCAGACTCGACCTGGCGGAGTTGAGGTTCTAAGTCCTGCAGTTTGCCTTTGAGGATCTTCGATTGTTCGATTAACTCGTTTGTCCGGGTAACTTTTAGTTGCAGGTCTAAAGTGTTTCTTTGTGCTCGAATATGTTCTATTTTTTTTATCAGATCGCGTCGGTTTTGATCGACCTCAAGTAGATTGTCGACAATCTGAGGATTGAGATTTTTGTTGGAAGCCGCAAATCTTACCTTTTGGGCATTTTCACGAATGTAATTGATATCTATCATTTGATTTAAATAATTGTTAATTACAAAAAAACTCCGATCGAGTCGGAGTTAAGCCCTCGAACTTTGCCCGAGGAGGTGCCAGCTTAACCTGTGCTTGGTTGGTGCTATTACGGGCTGCCCGGCCAGGTTGCTACCCCTGGCAGCATTAACAGTTGGAGGCTGTTTCAAACGCTTTTGTTAACTAGGGCTAGTATAGCAAAAAGTTTAGTTTTCTGCTTCGGATTTGACCGATAAAGGCCGAAGTAAGGGAAATGGGACCACTTCACGAATACTCCATGTATTGGTTAAAAACATAACTAAACGATCAATACCAATGCCAATTCCCCCCAAAGGAGGGCAACCGTACTGAAGCGCTTCTAGAAATTCTTGATCAAGAGGCATAGCGTCGGCATCTCCCGATTTTAGGTTATTTTGTTCTGTTTCGAAACGATCTTTTTGCTCGCTAGCACTGACTATCTCGGACCAGCCATCGCAAATTTCTTTCCCTCCAATATATCCCTCGAATCTTTCTACGCGACCCGGTTTCGAACGGTGATCTTTGGAAAGGGGGCTAACATCTCTGGGATAGTCAATTACCCAGGTGGGTTGAACTAGTTTGGGTGTAACTAAATGATCATAAATAATAAATAGAGCTTTATTTCTGGTATATACACCTGGTACTTCGAATTTGTTGTCAGCGATAATTTTTTTAATTTCCTGATCAGAAACGGATTCCCAATCTATTCCTAGGTGAATCTTAGTTGCCTCATCTATAGTGACTCTTTGCCAAGTTTTGCCAAGATCTACATGGTGGTCCCCCACTTTAAGTAGATAGTCTCCATTGACCTCCTTGGCCACGTTTCTTATCAAGTCTTCTGTAATGTCCATAATTCGATGGTAGTCAGCATAGGCTTCGTAGAACTCCATCATTGAGAATTCTGGCTGGTGTGTTTGATCCATACCTTCGTTTCTAAAATTCTTGGCGATTTCGAAAATCCGTTCGTATCCTCCTATAATAAGCCGTTTCAGATAAAGTTCGGGTGCAACTCTGAGGTACATGTCGATATCGAGTGCATTCAAATGGGTGTTAAAAGGACGAGCGTTTGTTCCACCATAAAGACTTTGAAGAATTGGGGTTTCAACTTCGATAAAATTTACTTTCCAAAAATATTCACGAATCGCTCTCTCAATTCTCCATCTTTTATCAAGAATTGATTTTGCATCGGCATTGAGTAAAAGATCGACGTAACGCCGGCGGAATCGTTCTTCTTTGTCTTTTAAACCATACCAGGAATCGGGGAGAGGTCTGATGGATTTGTTCAAAAAGGTGATACTTTCTGCTTTGATGGTATTTTCACCGGCATTGGTGACGAACACCAAACCCTCTACTCCTAAGAAATCGCCGATATCGAGTAGTTTGACGACTTCATAAGATTTATCAAGCTCAGACTGACTACATAGTATTTGAACTTTTCCTGTCTCATCGGCTAGATCAAGAAAGGATATACTGCCGTGACCCCGGATTGCCATTATCCGTCCTGCTGTTTTAACTTTCTGTCCGAGAGCCTCTCGACACTTGGCGATTGTTTGTTTCTTGTCAAAACGATAAGCTGATATAGGCAAACCAAGACTTTTTAATTTCTCTAACTTTTGAAGGCGAATATCGACAAGCTGAGATAATGGAGTAGCCATGAGTTTATTTTAACTCAAGAGGGCTATTTGATGGCGATGACTTTGTAGAGAATCTTTCCCGCAGGAGCATCGACACTGATTTCGTCGCCGGTTTTTTTGCCTATGAGAGCTTTGCCTAGTGGTGATTCGTGGCTTATTTTTTTGGCGGCAGGATCTGCTTCCCACTCACCAACAATCGTAAATTCGTGCTCACTATCATTGACTTTGATTATGACAATACTGCCTACTCCAACTTGGGTAGCTGACGCAGTACTTTGAACAATGACAGCTCGAGTAAGAATATCCTGGAGCTCTTCGAGGCGGCCATGGACCCAAGCCAGCTCGTCTTGTGCGGCATCATATTCAGCGTTTTCGCTGATGTCACCCTGCTCACGGGCTTTGGATACGCGCTCAGTAACCGCGGGAATGCGGTTGTTGATGAGGTCGTCTCGCTCAGCTTGAAGTTGATTGAAAGCCTCGAGTGTTAGCTGTACTTTAATATTTTTGGCCATAGTAGTAATAATAGGTTTAACAATTAAACCCATGTCTCAAACCTAGATTGAGGTAAGATGGACAGGATTTGTGTCGGTAAGAACGGTATTCTAGCCCTGGAGTTGCTTGTTGTCAAATGTGAGAGGAGGTAAAATATGATCTCGCACTTTGATGAGGACAGGGCAAAAAAGTTCTTTATTAGAGTGCTCAGGCATTTTAGAACATGCTAGCCGCAAGTCAATTCGTAACAGATATGTATCGGATTGGCCTTGGCCCCATCGTCTAACGGTTAGGACACCAGGTTCTCATCCTGGAAACCGGAGTCCGATTCTCCGTGGGGTCACAATTGTAAATTACTCGATAGCAGTCTGAAACACTCCGCAAGAACTGCTTGAGGAAAAATACTCAAGTATTTGGGCTCGTTTCTAATGGAAATTTGCACACCCTCTCTTGTAAACGGTTTACTATTTACACCATCGGAAATACTCACCGTAGCAGTTATATCTGTAGTTGGTTTGCCATCGTGAGAATAGGGGGAAGCGCTTTGTACCCCCATCCTTGTAATAGTTACTTTAACCCCATAGGGTCTATACTGAAAATCGGTTATCGTTACACCAGAAATTATCGCACCCGGGCGTAGGATACGGTCTGGACTTCCGAAGGACGAAAAATACGTCGTACTATGTCCAGGATGGTAATAATGTCTATTGGGGTTATATGCCAGCTTAGGTAACTTAACCGCGCTGGCTCCTTTTTGGGTGTTGTCAAAATATAATATTTCACGCATAAGATCATTAAGTCCAATAGCAGGAATCGGGTCTTGAAAAATCAATTTGATCTGACCTGGGGTGTAATCCCCTAAAGACTGTAATGTCAATTCGTGCTCGTCTCCACCGTAAATTAAAAAGTATGGAACATCAGACATACTGGCCTGGCCGAGCGCTGCCCATCCATCGCCATTTGGAGTAAGCTTTACGACAAGATTACCATTGCAACCGACACATTGAATCCGGGTTATTGAGTTTGCTATTGTATCAATTCGTAATTGGGGGTCAGTGTTCTGTAGTTGAGAAAGAGCCCACGGATTTGCAAAAAAATATTGAACAATACCGGGAGTAAAATCTTCTCGCTTTATGCCGATTGTACACGGAAACATGGCTCCAGTGTGACCATCGAGATAAAAGTAAGTCGTGCCCTCGGAAAGCAGGTCAATGAGGCGAGGTAATGAGCCCAGGACGGAACCCGTGTCGATTCTATACCAAGGCTACTGGTCTGGTCTCTTTGCCATTTGGCGAAATGTTAGCCCCTAGAATTACTATTGTCAATACTTATAGGCTTCCTGTTAACCAATAACCGGTTTGTTGGACTTTAGATAGTCGAGAAATTGGCTTAGACAATCGGTAACATCTAAATCTCTATCGGCTTTTTTGAATGTGCCACCGGCTGCTCGGTCGTGGCCGCCACCCAAAGAATCATCACTCCAAACACCTCGATCACATTGGTTATTGCCATTATTTCTCGGACACTGACGCTTTGGGGCAGGGACCGACCAGAGATACTACAATCTCCGTTAGATTTCGGGGTGACAACCAAACCCCAGGGAAAACCATCAACCGTCCTTAGAAATTGTCCCATATAAATATGGCTGGCTTGGCTGACTTCTTTGTCGGAAAAGTTGTCTGATTGCACGAACTTTCTGGATAGGAATGATGTCTGGAAGTCTGGCCAGTTGGCTATTCGTTGAAAACGGGTATTTTTTATCAACTCTTGAATAAGACGGAAGCTTCTTTGTGGTATCGATCGATATTTTGCCTGAAAATCCTGAATCTCAATATTCGAAATCTCGATAAGTCTTTTGGCTATTTCTAAAACATTCGTTTGGTTCGGTTTTAGGTAATGAAAATTGCCGGTGTCACCCAGAATACCAAGCATAAATATCTCCGCGAGGGGAGGATCGGGGTTTTTGTCTGCATAAAATATGCTATAGACTAACTCAGCGCAGGATGTGGCAGTGGGAATGACAATGCTGTGGGTAAATAAGTCAACAGGCGAGCTGTGATGGTCAATACAGATGGCGTGTTTAAACTTGCCTGGTAGATCCTCGGGTTTCTCGGTAAATCGGCTAAACTGGCTACCATCAAGAACGATCAGTAGATCACTGGAATCAATTGAATCAACCAAGTCAGTAACAAACTCTATTCTCGAGTAGTTTTGAAACATGAGTAATTTGGGTTCTGGCTCGCCCATATAAATAATCCTGGTGCTTTTCTGTGGAAAAGAGTCGGTTACAAAACGGTAGGTTGCTAAGCCAGAGGCAATTGCGTCGTCGTCAGGAGATTTGTGGGAGGTGATAACAATGCTATTAGATCGGTCAACGAGATCCAAAAAATCTCTTTTAAATTTCTGATCGAGAGTGGTGTAATTCATGGGTGAATTTTAGCATCATGGTCCGGGGTTGATCATAACCTTGCCAAGAGTGCCTAGGCCCTAACCTGTCTTTAGCCATAGAAGTAGGTTGGCGTACGACGGATCGTAGTGGCAACACACTTGGAATATATTCTCCTTGGTCCGTCATGTTTTTCTTGACAGCAAGAGTCAAGCATAACAATAAGTGGACTTGATCTCTAGGTCTAATTTAGAATGCCGGACGCGAGTAGATTCTTGTTAGTACCAAGTTGTTAAACGATATTTCTTTTACTAGCTGATAACGGCTCTTCGTTATTTCTTCCCCCAATTCAGGCGAAGTTTGCAATCCAGAATTTTCAATAATTACATAGTCAGGTTTGTCACTTAGCTCCCTGGCTTTGGATAATGTCCATCCCGTGAAGTATTGTGCCGGAGGGTAACAGTATTTGATTTCGAGCATTACGCCATGAAACAATTTGTGATTACTTTCTAAATAATTGATACTGGGTTTAATGCCGTCGCAGAAACCAACTGTTTCTCGATTTTGATAGTCTTGCGCGGAGGTAAGAATGTTATAGAAAAGGTAATAGTTGGGTGAAAAGCGAATAAGCCAGAAAATCGGAGTGGCAATGACTAAGCAAATAAATATGACCTTAAGTGGTTTGCGCTTGAGGTACTGGTCGGCGGTGTAAATCAACCCACACCCAGAAACCAGAAGTAGATATGGCCATAGTGGGAAAAAATACCTAACTCCGAGCTTAATCGACGAGGTGGAGATAATTAGAAAGTAAATAATCGAATACAGTAACGAGGCTCGATGGAAATCAGTAAACTTTCTACCCGGATTTCTAACAAGAAAAACAACAAAAAAGACCAAACCGATGAGCACTGGTTCTGTAATATGGAATGGAACAGTTACAAGGTAGTAGTACCACGGAGGGTTTGTGGTTTGGCGACCAAGGAAAAAAACATCCCTACCTTGATGGGAAGAAACATTAAAGTTACTAGCCAAATAACCAAAAAGTTTATCGATAGGATTGTGCCAGAAATACGGAAAAAGAATGAA
>CAZARR010000018.1:0-17016 GCA_964487665.1 uncultured Pseudomonadales bacterium | reverse complement strand
CAAGCACAGCTTGAATTAGAGTAAACCGGCTGCGTAAGCTGCCGGTATTTCATAGCTAGAGTGGCAGATAATCATTAATTACTTGAATTATTTCCCTCGGATGTGTAATACCGATTTTGTGTCCACCATCTGAAATAAGATGGTAGTTTATCCCGGCTTGTTCAACTTCATCTTTTACGAGATTCCAAGGAGTCTCTACGTCTCTTAACCCATAAATTAGGAATACACCGCTAGGATCAATTTGATCTAGGAGTGGCCTTAAATCTCTTCTTACAATGGTATCGTAGGTCGAACGCAGAAAAGGTGTCCCCTTTCTATAATATGGACTCACTGAAAGTTGATATAAATGTTTAAAATAATCTAGCATTGGCTCCGGGATAAGCTTTTTGGCACTTCGGGCGATATCTGATCGCGCAGACTCTCCTCTATAAATAGCGGGGGAAATCAATACAACAGGAGTCGGATCTTTATACCTTGCCTTATAATTCAGAATTACCGCCCCACCAAAAGAATAACCGATAATTACAGAAGGATTTGGGACTGCAGCATCTTTCCACTCACCGAAGTTATCTGCAAAATCCTCTACGTCAAATCTATCGGAAGGCGGTTCACTTGTTCCACAAAACCCCGGAAGAGTGTAATAATTCAGACTAAATCTTGTTGAGAGTAGCCTTGTTAATTCAGGTTGCTTGGACCAACCAAAATTTTTATCAAAATCTTCTGGAGCGTTCTTAGTATAGAGGTCGGTGTTCCAGCCGTGGACCAAAATTGCTTCGTTGGACATGTTGTCATTATAGCAATGATAGCAATATAACTATGGGGTATCTGGCTCGAGAAATGGAATTCTCCCCTCGACGGACGGACTGGGTAGTGGAGCTGGAATACCCCGGAGTTTACGACTAAAGAAGTCGATGGGTTTTCTGCAGTATCGAGGGGAGTGGGGGGAATGGTTTAATCGCCCTTTGCAGATGGTTGACGATGTTACCTGCATTGTCTACAGTTGCCCACAAACCTTACATTCTCCGGGTGTTGTCTGCGGCAAATGGAACGAGGGGTGAATGGGTTCCTTGATTACTAGACTCTAGAGATCTTACCGTCGACCGATTTGACGAGCAGGAAGTATCACGTTACACTTGACACTATATGGTTAGTATTCTGACTATACTTGAGGGGAAGAAACAACTACTGGATGGCTTCAGACCGTTTTCTGTCAATTTGGTGGCAAGCCTCCATGAGTGGTTTAAGATCGAGCTGACCTATACTTCTAACGCTATTGAAGGAAATACCCTATCTCGAGCTGAGACTGCTCTAATAGTGGAAAGGGGAGTAACCGTAGATGGAAAGACGCTTCAGGAACACTTAGAGGCGGTAAACCATGCTCAAGCCTTTGATTGGGTAATTCGGCGAATTAATACCACAAAGCAGGATATTACAGAGAGCACCATCTTGGAGTTGCATCAGCTTATTCTCCAAAAGATTGTAGACGATCAAGCCGGAAGATACCGTACTGTACCAGTCCGCATTGCGGGCTCGGCGGTTATCATGCCCAATGCTATGAAGGTTCCCGAACTCATGGGTGAGTATGTCTCATGGCTTCGGAAAAGAACTGATTCCCCATTAATTGTAGCTGTAGATGCTCACTTTAAATTAGTGAGTATTCATCCATTTGTGGATGGCAATGGTAGAACTGCTCGATTGTTGATGAACTTACTCTTGATGCAAGCAGGCTACCCACCCGCTATAATTCGCAAAGAAGACCGCAAGCAATACATTGCGAGCATTGAAAAAGCTCAGTTAGGTGGCTCACTGGCTGATTACTACGCTCTAATGTATGAGGCAGTAAGTCGATCCTTAGATATATACCTCGAAGCTTTGGCGGGCAAAGAACAAGAGAAAGTTTTAGAGAAGAAAAACGTCCTCAAAATTGGTGAGCTTGCTGAACTGGTAGGTGAAACTGTACCAACGATCCGTCACTGGACTAAAGAGGGGTTGTTACAAGTTGCTGAGTATTCGCAAGGCGGTTATCAGCTATATGCTCAAGACCAGGTGGGTGTCATCAAAAAAATTCGGAAATTACAAGCTAAGAATCGGTTAACTATTGCAGAGATTAAACAGACTTTAGGCAGAAACTCCTAAATTCTTGAACGAGAAAGGCTACCGGATGGTAGGTTTGACTCCGTATAGTCTGGTGTTTTTGGCGACCTAGCTTGGACTTTGCTTGACAAAGTGTCTACAATGGTTATGATAGAGTGCCCTGTTGTTGATGGTGGGATTACCCACTTGATATGTATAAAGGAATAAAAGCATTTGTAAACGATTGGATTTTGGGCTTTTTCGTGTTTGTGGGCGAATTTGGGCGACATTTTTTGAATACATATTTGTCGCCGGTTTTCGTGAGATTCGAGCGGGCAAAAGACATCTTGGTGTTTGGTATGTACCAAAAGCGGGGGAAATATGCCCAATTACTGGTGCATTCGATAGTCTCGGTGGTGGTGGTTTTCGGTGTAACAGTGGGTCCTTCATTGGTGGTAGACGATGGACTGGCGAAGTTCGATTTGGGTAACGGCGGTGTAAAGCTGGCCCTGGCAGACAACACCGATCAGGTGGTTGAGTTGACTCCCGGACAAATGGACGTATCCCCGGTAACCCAGTACTCAGAGAAGCCAAGAAGTGAGATTTTGGATTATTCGGTCGAGGTGGGGGAAACACTATCGAATATTGCTAGTAAGTTTGGGGTGAGTATTGATACTTTGCGTTGGGCCAACAGCGATAAGATTACGGACAAAAAAGATACCATCAAGGCGGGAACTATTCTAAAGATACCTCCTGTTTCGGGTGTAATCCATACTGTTAAGAGCGGGGAAAATATTTATTCTATTGCAAAGAAATACAAGGTGGACCCGCAATCTATAGTTGACTTTCCTTTTAATTCTTTCACCAATGACGAGACTTTTGCCTTGGCGATTGGTCAGAGTTTGGTCATTCCCGACGGTACCATGCCAGAGCAAGAATTGTGGTCTGTCCCAACTGCCTCGATTGATAGAATTCTGACTCCAAACGCGGGAGCGGTTTCGGCAACTGGGTCGTGGATTTGGCCAACAGCTGGCAGGGTGACCCAGGGTTTTAAATCGTGGCACAAAGGTTTGGATATAGCCAATAGTGCTGGAGGAGCTATTTTGGCCGCTGATAGTGGAACGATAATCGTGGCTGGTTGGCCGGATAATACAGGGTATGGAAATCGGGTGGTTATTGACCACGGCAATGGATTGCAAACGCTTTATGGACATATGAGCAAAATATCGGTAGTAGTGGGTCAAACAGTGCGTCGTGGCGACAAAATCGGAGATATGGGATCCACCGGGCGATCGACAGGCACTCATCTGCATTTTGAGATCAGAACGGGTAGGGGTAATGCAAATCCGCTGGATGCGTTGAAGTAAGATACTCAGGGTACAATAGGGTTCATGGTAGACAAAGCAAGAATATACGTGAAGGCCGGAGATGGGGGTAATGGAGTGGTCCACTTTTTGCGCGAAAAATTTCGACCCAAAGGAGGCCCGGATGGTGGAAATGGCGGTCGAGGTGGGGATGTTTATCTCGAGACAAATGCAGACTTGGCTACGCTGGAAGAATTTGCCTTTAAGCAAAAATTTTTAGCTCAGAATGGTGAAAACGGAGCGGGCAGGAAGTCATCGGGTGCAAATGGTAGTGATCTGGTAATCAAACTACCCGTAGGGACGGTGGTTAATTATATTTTGGCTGACGGAACTGTGACAAGTTTGGATTTGGACAAACCCGGGACACGCTACCTACTGGCCCGGGGGGGAAAGGGAGGTAAGGGGAACTGGCATTTTCGCAGCTCGACAAATGTCACCCCTCAAGAGAGCGAGCCGGGAGTTGAAGGGGAAGACTTTGAGCTAGATCTGGAGCTAAGATTGTTGGCTGATGTTGGCTTGATCGGTTTACCTAATGTCGGCAAGTCGATGTTGCTTTCGGTATTGACACAGGCAAGACCCAAGGTAGCTGATTACCCGTTTACGACTTTGGAGCCGAATTTGGGGGTGTTGAAGGTCAGTGTCAAAAAAAGCCAGTCGGGAATGGGAAAGGGAGTGGTCATCGCTGATATTCCCGGGTTGATAGAAAAAGCAAGCGAAGGAAAAGGATTGGGGGATGATTTTTTACGTCATATCTCTAGGACAAAACTGCTAGTGCATGTTCTGTCACCAAGAGTAGACTTATTGGATGATGATAAGGGATTATTCGATTATTTGTACTCGTGTTATGGGGTTGTGCGTAATGAACTATCGGTCTACGGCTTGGGGGTGGCTGATAAGCAGGAGCTGGTCCTTTTGAATAAAGTAGATCTTTTGAGCAATAATAGAGTAACAGTGTTGATCAAGATGTTTAAGGCTAAAAAAATTAAGATTGAACCTGTCTCTGCTTATACTCTTATGGGAATAGGTGAACTAAAAAAGAAATTGTATGAATTATGTCGAAAGTGATGATTGGGAACTAATTCGACTCACTGGTGAGGGAAAGTTGTCGGCATTTGAAGAGCTGGTAAGCAGATACCAGCATAGATTGCTGCCATTTGTAGTAAAAAGGGTCAAAGACCACCATGTGGGAGCAGATATTGTTCAGGAGGTATTTATAAAATTATTTAAGTCACCACCAAAAAAGACAGGGCAGGCTGGTTCGATTAAACCGTGGCTATACAAGGTGGCAGTTAACACTTGTTATGATTATTTGCGAATAAATAATAAAGTAAAAAGGGTTGAGCTAAGGGAAGACGTGCCGGATGATGGTGCGGGGTTGAACCTAGAGAGAATGATCAGCGAAGAGAGAAAAAGTGGCCTGATGGCATCCTTGATGAAATTGCCCGCTAAATCGAGAGGGTTGGTAGCCGCATTGTATCTGGATGGGAAAAGCTACCTCGATTTGTCAAGGCGAACGGGCAGAAGTGTAAATACAATCAAGACACAAATTAGAAGGGCTAGATTGCAACTTGCTAAAATAATGACAAGAGATGAAAAAAAATAAAGAGCGGGACGAGGTGCTGAAACAGATAATGCACGAGGTGGCGCATATTGAAAGACAAAGGTTGGTGTTGTGGCTGGTTTTGTCGGGTATAGTTGGTCTAAGTTTGTGCTTGGTGGCGTTTTACGAGTATTTAAATGCCTTGGCTAACTTGAGGTCAGCGGGTTTTTTTGAGCTGGTGGATACTTGGGAGCACGATTGGTGGTTGACCGATGGTGAAATAAAAGAGGCGGTATCTGCTGTTTGGTTTGATCTGGAGAAAGGATCTGTTGTCGTATTTTTTGTTAGCGTCATCAGTATTCTGGTTTTGATAAAAATTGAATTATCGAGACATATTAAAGAGAGAAAAAAAGAGCAGGATAAATATTTGCACTGAAACCTTTTGCCGTTATTTTCGTTTAAGGTACTAGAAAGGAGGATTGAGTTATGAACAAAGGACAATTGCATAAAGTATTGTTAACAAGCGCGATTCTAGCGACTACAATGACCACCCCGGTCTGGGCTACCGAGCGGGTGATGGCGGCACGGGGAAACAGGGAGGCAAAAGTGGGGTTGGAGGAGAGAGGTGACCGGGTCGGACAGAGGTTCGTGCGAATTCCACAAGGTGAGGTAAAGAGCGTGGGCGCTGACTTTTTGACGGTGTTTTACAAGGACAAGACCTATCAAGTGGGCGTGGACGAAAAAACACGTATTTTCGGAAAATATTGGAACAAAATCGGATTGAGTGATATCAAGTTAGCCGATAGCGTAAGTATTTCCGGGACAACCACGAGCGAAGATGGATTATCCGTTCGGGCCAGCTTGATACGCGATATGAGTAATTCCTATCGGTACTGGGTTGGTAGAGGTGACGTGAGTGGTGTTGATACTAATAAAAAGGAGTTAATTGTGTCAAACGCCAAGTTTAACAGTTTGGTGGTGGAAATTGGTGATGATACCAAATTGCGAGATGCTAACAACAAAGACATTGTTTTGACCGATATCAAGGTGGGCGATAAAGTTGGATATCGAGGCTGGTTAAACGAAGGCGACAAACGAGTGACCAAGACGAAATTGGTGACAGACTGGTCGATTAAATCGTAAAGACAGCGTTACACACATCAGGACGAAGACTAAAGACCTCGCGCGGCGGGGTCTTTTTGTTTTTTTGGTGGGTGTTTGGCTTCGAGACTTTTGATGCTAGCGCAGATGGGACAGTAGATAGGAAGAGGTTGTTTGTTGTTTTCTAGGTAAAGCTGTTCGTCAGCACTAACGACAAATTGGTTGGAACAACTTTGACAAGAAAGGGTAAGGTCTTTCATAAACTATATTCTACATAGAGTCGCTCGCGATCAGCGCGAACCTCGCGAAGACGGTGTTGCAGGTTATCGAGAGCAGTTTTGAGATGGGGTTTTTGGCTAAAATCGAGGAAGTTGTTGATTTCGGCCCAGCGCACCAGAAGTTGACGTTCACAGTTGTCAAGAGCTTTTTTGACGTATTCGAACTGGACGTGTCGAGGAAAAGTGTTCCATTCCGGAAAGGTGCCTAAAAAATCTGGGTCGTATTGGCCTAGAGCGATGGCACTTTGCAAAGTAAGACTGTTACCGGTGGGGGTGGAGGTAGGGGTGCTGGCTCCTTTTTCGAGACCATCTTCGAAGGACATGGGGTAGATTATAGTACACAAACTTCACGACATGCTTTGTAGGCAATTGTGGTATTTTTATGTGGGTGCGTCATTCTTGCTTGAATTTTGGATGTGGACTCGAGGGGAATTGAACCCCTATCTGTGCAATGCGAATGCACTGTTCTACCGTTGAACTACGAGCCCAAACGTGCAAGGTGATTATACAGAACTTCGTCGTGATGCAACCGACTCTCGACTTGCAATGGAGATTAGGGCAGTATTACTGATAATTCTACCCACTGTGATAGTTTACTGCTGGAGTATAATCGTGTGCTATGACCAGGCTGGAGAAGCGGGTTATAAGTAATTTTGTTCGAGAGTGTCGAAAGTATTTTGGTGTAAGGCTGGTCTTTGTTGGGGTATATGGCTCCAGAGTAAACGACAGAGATGTCAATCCTAATTCGGACATAGATATCTACATTGTGGTAGCCAATCGGCAGATTGGTGACTTGATTTTAATTAGGAAGTTAAGGGTCAGTTTTATGGGGGTCGATTTGACGTACCAATTTTTAGATGAGTTGAAAGCCAAAAAAAAGGGTAATTTTCGTTTGGGTCATCACGGTGACTTCTATCTAAAAGTATTACAAAATATTGAAAGTGTATACGGAGTGAATCCTCTGTCAAAGTTTAATATTTCTATGATTAGCGAGAAAAGAAGTCTTTTGGATAAGATTGAGGAATATTTAGTGCGTTTACAGGATCATATTACTATTTCAGAAAAGTTGGATCCAATATTAATTAATAAGTATATTAGAAAGGTGCTTGTTGATTTGTTGTTAGTGAGAAATGTTGTGAGTTTTGAGGGTGCAAGTGTACTGCGAAAAAACGATGTTATATCTTGGTGTGAAAAAGCTGGTGTGTTGCCGCATTTGACCTCACGGAGTGTGGGCGGAATATTGTTAACGGGAAATGTCTATCCTTTTGCAAAGTACGAAAAAGTTTTGCAATTACTTTGGAAAATATATATTAAGGCATTTAATGAGTATGTTGAATAAAGACCAACGTGACCTATGTTTAGTAACCGATCGGGCGTTGGGATACTCTGATAGTGTGGCTCGCTATGTAATTGATTTGTCGCGGGAAATGACAAAAAGATATCGTTCGGTGACAATTTTTTCTACAAACGAAAAACAGATTCCGAAGTCAGAGGGAGACAATGTAGGGGACTTGACAACAGAATTCAAATTGCCGATTTACAATTCAAATTGTATATATCACTTTCATCTGACTTTTTCAGTTCGTAAACATACTCGAATGCTTGTGAACAGAATTGGGGAGTTTGGTAAAAGAAGTGTGGTCACCTTCCACGTTGATCCCCGCTATGCACGACTAGTAGGCCAGGGGGAAAGTATCAGGTATATTCTTGATCCGATAATTAAACATAATGTGCCTGTTTATGTATTTTCGAACTATTCTAAGAGTAATTTTGAGCGGGAAGGTGTAAACAACATTTGGACGATCACTCCTGGTTTGGATTTAGGAATATATCGGCAATATAATCATCGATTCCAAAAAATAAACCAGGTGATGTTTTTGGCTTCGAACCCCAAAAAAAAATTTGTAAATGATTGCAAGAATGCCAAGTTGCTCCCAATAATTAAGAAACAATTGGGGAGTTACAAAATCGTTCGCTGTATAAACCGAAGTTTTGACGATTACATGATCGAAATGGCAAAGTCAAAGTATTATTTAGCCATTGGAGAATACGAGCACTATGGTTTTGCGATTATTGACTCGTTTAATTTGGGTGTAGTGCCGATTTTTGTAAATAGCGGTGGTTTGACAGAGTCAGTACATAATCGGGGAATCCCCATATATTTGAAATCGGGTGATTTGTATGCGATTCAAAAAAAATTAGAATATAACCTAGATACGATTAGTGATAACTACTGTTACTCTAAGCTAGTGCATAACTTGGACATACATGGGAAGCAGGTCGAAGCACTATACAGATCAGTTGTTGGGTTGTAGATCGCAGGATATTTTGTGTGGACCCGAGGGGAATTGAACCCCTTTCTATTCCATGCCATGGAATTATTCTACCGGTGAACTACGGGCCCGGATGGGAGTAATTTTACCTTGAAATAACTAATTTTGCCTAGTTAGTCAAAATCGGAAATGGTTAAAAGTTTAAGTTCGTTGATTTTGTCAAAGTCTTTGGTGTTTAGAGTGATTAACTTAGCTGAGGATAATATTGTGGTAGCTGCAATCCCGGCGTCAGCGAAGGTAATTTTGGAATGGTCTCGTAGTATACATCCAGCGATTTTGGCAGTGTCGTGTGTATACGTTAGTATTCTAAGTGGGCTAACAAGATGAAGCATGGCCTGTTCAAGTTTCGTGTCTCTTGTACTTTGCCCGGCGTACAGTTCTTGAATGGTAAGGACGGAGATGGCCAAATCCTCTTTGGGGATTTTTCTGGCGATTTTGGTTAAAATCGAGCTAGAATCACTTGTTTGGCGCAGGTGATCAATCAGTATGTTGGTGTCCAATATTACCATTGGCGCAGTCGTTCAACGTCGGATAATTCGGCATTTCTACGAGCGGTCTGGGTCTTTTTGTCCACTTTTTCGTCTCGCCACGCCCCTTGAGACTGCTTTATGATGTCAAGAAAGAGGTCTTCGGTTTGAGACTTTGTAACTACGTCGATAATTGGTATTATTCGTATCGAATTACCAATGAGAGAGATCTGGAGCGGGGTGGAGGGGTCAATTTTTAGGGTGGAGCGGAAGTGTTTGGGAATGACTAGCTGGCCCTTTGTGTTGGTTGAGACGATTTGGTCTATTTTCATACTGGTAATATTTTATTACTAAATTTGGACAAAGTAAAGTCCTTTTCTAATAGTGATTGAGGTGTTTTAAAACTAAGGCTTTGGGGTGGGGGAGGATGTGGGTGAAGGCACAGAAGGAGAGATTTCTGGACCAGAGCCTTCGGGGAGGGTAATTTTGGTGGCTGGACTAACTATCGGAGTGGGGGTAGCAAGTTCGATATTGGGATTTGCAGGGTTTGTTGCCGTTGGGCTGGGGGTCTTGCCTGTAGCACTAGGAACTTGCTTTTCGAGTTCTTTGAGTTCGTCCTGGGCTTTTTGATAGTCTGTCGAGTTGGGGTCGACGAGCTGTACGACGATACGCATTTCGGAAAGCGCCTTGGTATAGTTTTTGGCTGCCTGATAGGCGTGACTTAGATTGTAATGCGCATTCGGCCAATTGGGTTTGAGTTCGGCAGCCTGACTAAAGAAACGGGAGGCGTTGTCGTAATCTTTGAGATTTAAGTAAACCCCTCCTAAATTTAATCGCAGCGACGGGTTTGATGGGTCAAGAAGGATTGCCTGATTGTAGCTAGCAATGGTCCAATCAGTGGCACCCTCGGCGAAGTTGATCAGCTGACTATAGGTGTTGGCCAGATTTTCCCACCCCACAACACTTCTGGGGTTAAGCGCGGTAGCATTTTTAGCTTCGCGAATGGCCTGCTGGACTAGCTGGGAGATGTTTGTTTTGTCTTGATCGTTGAGATCTTTTTTTGAGGAAATGGAGTTGGCCAGAGCGAGAGAGGTCTGAGAGAAATTTATACGATAAGTCGGGTTTTTGGGGTCCAAATTGTAGGCACGAACCTGCTGGCTGTAACTCTCGGTGGCGTTTGAATTGAGACTTTTAATGGCTTTGAAAGTTGCCATGCTCGCTGAGTAGCCTCGAGCAGCAAAATACCAAAAGTAACCAATTAGAACCAAAGATGGAAGTGCAAAGAGCCAGATAAGGAATTGATTGACCGGAGTGTTTTGTTTGCCGACGTCCTCGTAATTTGTTTGGGGAGAATTATTTGAAACCGCCAGGATGTTAATGTTGACGTCAGAAGTGCTGTCGTCCGAGTTGAGCTTGAGGCTAATTGTTACCAAGGTGAGGGCGGCATAGGTGAGTGATAGAATCACGGGGCTGGCAGGAATAACTAGGTTTGTAATGGCAAGTATCGCAAGTAAAATCCACGAGCCGGTAGATAAAGTGGAGGATTCGGATAGTTGGGTTTTGTGTTTTTTGTAAGGTGAGGCCTTGGTTAAAGAAGAGATAAAGGCCATAGCCCAAAACACACCAGATACTAAACCAGTAGTGGTGATGATATCGAACAATTCATTGCTGGAGGTGAGATAGCGAATATTCCAGTTGGGTGAGGCGTTGAGGAAGGCGGGACGTAGCTGAGTAAAGGTGCTGAGAAAAGTTTCGGGGCCGGTTCCTAGCAAAAGGGTTCTAATGTTCTTGAATACCTCAATGGCCATAGCATAGCCGATTGAAAATGGAAGAAACGGCCAGACAAACTTTTGTCCGCTTGTGGCGATTATGTTGATTTGAAGAAGGATGTTGGCAAAAGAGAAGACGGTGACAAAACCGAAAATCAGGCGGTCGGCAATGTTCTTGCTTTTGGCGGTTAGATATAGCCCCGGAGCCAGAAAGATTAGATTAAAGATTATCTGAGGTAAAGGTCCACCGTTGAGATTGAATATTTTGTCTTTGAAATAGTCTACGGGAGCAATTTGGTAAGTGACACCGAAATACTGCAACAAGCAAAAAAGCGAGCTAAATAGTGCACCACCGGCAAGTCCATAAAGCGAATACTTAACGACATCCTGATTTTTTTGTGAGGTCGATACGGAAAAGAAAATAATAGTAAGGCTGACAACAAGAGCAGTCCGGTTGATAAGACTCATGTATGGATTTGGAGATTGAAGGAGCGAGGATAGGACGTAGATAGCAGCTACTATTAGTAGGGGAAAGGCGGCTGGGGAGACGGTAAAATGGATTCGCCGTCTGGTTATGGTTCGCACGGTCCAGGCGAGAAGGGAGAGAGTAGCGAGGACAAAAATGAGATAGGTTTTGTTGTATTCAAAGAAGCTTGGGGTAATGGGTAAAAAGAATATGGGAATGAGGAAGCATAGCGCTGGAATAATAAATCGTAGGATGAGTGTGGCTAACTTGTCGATTTGTTGACGCATTTGTTTGTATATATTATTGGTTGATGATGTAGTAGTCAATGTTTATATCTGTTTTGCTGGGGTTAGCCGGTGCGACAGTAAATGCGCCGACTTCTTTGGACTTGAGATAGACAGGATTGGTGGAACCAGATTGGTTAATGAGGTAAATATATGACTGATCGTTTACCAAGGGATTTTGTATCAATAATTCCGTTTGGCCTGCGGGAATGGTAAATTTTCCGTTACTGGAGTTGCTTTGGCTTTGGGTAGCACTGTTTGTGGCCTCGGGTGACTGTGGGGTGGCAACAATAACGTTTTGAGCAAGACTGGCCTGATCACTGTGTAATAATTCGAGGGGGTTGACGGCTTTTGGCAGAGTAACTGTTTGTCCATTGGAGAGTTTTTGGGCAGTTTCGAGATCGATCTGGGCCAATTTGGTCGCTTCGGGGTTGATGATACTGATTGCATTCATAATTTGGGCGCGTAGTAAATAGCCAGTGGGATCTTTGGCGGACATGTTTATTGCGATATTGGCTTGCTCTAGGCTTTTGTTGAGTGAAAAGATAATATCTTTTTTGTCAGAGTCTGTTTGTTGTTGGTTTTGGGATAGTTTGTAGGCTTTGTCGAGATAGTTTTGGGCCAAGTTGAGAGCTTGGGCAAAGGTGGGTCCGAGTGATGGGGTTGGGCTGGTACTGGTGTCAGTATTTGCAAGCTCACCCTGGGGAAGGGGGGACAGATAGCTACCAGTAGGGATTGATGTAAAGCCAGAAACAACTGTTCGAAGCCCGGCCAGACCAAGAACAATGACGATGCAATACGCCAGAATACGAGTGGGCTTTTTGGGATTTATGGTAGTTTCGACTATTTGCATTTGGTTCTATTGATTATACTTTCTCCTACGAAGGAACACATACATTGGCGGGGTTGGCGCAACTATCGCTGCATGCCGGATCGGCGAATGAGACGGCGCAGTGGAGGTGGGCGGGGAGGCTGGTGCAGTTTGGGGGGGAGTAACTTTGACAATAGAACAAGAAGGGGATGGGAGATGGAGATGGTGATGGGCTGATCGAGGGCGAGGGGCTAGGCGAAGTTGACGGATTGGGGGAGGCCGACGGTGTGAGGGAGGGGTAGGAAGTTGGTTCGACGTCACTTGAGGTGACAGCGTAGTTATAAATGGCACCTGGCCCGCAGCCATTGGTGCAACCGAGCTGAGAGATTATTGTATCGTGTTCGTTAGCCAACTTTGTATAGATAGCGTATGAACGAGGACAGGTGGCGCCATAGACAATGGTGGCTACGTACGGTGTTTTTGTATCCGGGTTGCATGGGATGATGGGGAGGTAGGGAGTGAGTTGGTGTTCGACTTGGGTATCGCAGTAGTTAAGTACGTCGGGGTTGGGGTAACAGTCGTTATCGGTGTAGTAGTCTTCGAATGCAATTTTGATCTTGTTTAGATCATTTTTTTTGACGGCATCGTAACTTTTGAAGATTTGCGTACTGGGTTTGAGGCCAAACACAGAGATGGCAAACACAAGAGCGATGATGCTAATCACCAATAATAGCTCGATCATGGTAAATCCATTGATGTACTGTTTACTATTGAGAAGTGTTTTTATATACATAGGTTATATTTGACTACTTTGCGATCCGTTTTGAGCATCTGTACTTGAAATTACGGGTATTGTTTTTATCAGCCAGTAGTTAAATTGTATGTCTGTCGATACCGGGTTGGCAATGGCCACAGTGAAGCCAGTCCCCTCTGTCTTGTCTTTGACAAAGAGCACCTGGTTGTCGGTGGGGCTAACAGGAGTGAGGTAGATTAGGGTGTTGGCGTCGACGGATGTACTATTTATGGTAACTTCTGTTTGTAGTGCGGGGATATTGGCAGTGCCGATGGAGGCGTTGGAATTGGTGGAAGACTGCGTGTGGGGGTCGGCTGAGGATGTGGCTGACGAGGCAATGGTCAGACTCTGGGTAGTAATGTGTGAACTGGCCAGGGAGTTGAAACTGGCTGAGCCCGAGGCGTCTACCGAGCCTACTTCTTGACCGGACTCGTTGTAGATTGAAAGGAGTTTGGCGAATTGATTGGTGGCGCGAAGAGCAAGCTGGCCGCTAATGGTGGCTGACTGAGCCTGGAGGGAATCGGTGTATAGAGTGCCAGTGATGATCAGATTGCCATCGATGGCAATGCGACCATCGGGGTAAAGGGTCATTAGGCCGGCGAGTAGGTTAATGGGGGCATTGGCAAGAGGTTCGATGAAAAGAGTTTTGTCGGCGTCGGAGTTGAGGGTGTTGACCAATAGTGAATTTTCGACCGATAGATTTTCGAGGCTGAGGTTGGTGGAACCAGAGAGTGTGGCATCTATTTGAGACAAGTTGGTAGTGGCGAGGGGATCGGTTGTCTGGGGAGAATTGAGAGAAGAGAAGGAATCGTATTTAGCTTGGATGGAGGCGAGAATGGCACTAGCAGTTGAGTAATCGCTTTGGAGGTCAGAGAGGGTAGATTTGAGATTGGAGAGGTCGGGATTGGAAATATTTTCGGCGTAGAGGGTACCGGAAATCGTGGCGGTGTCCGATTTAAAGTTGCGAGCGGCGAGAGTGTCGATGCTGGCAAGGGGGGAGATAAGTTCTTCCCGGACGAGAACAAAATCTGTTTCTATGACTTGGGCGATCAGCTGTTTGGCTTTTAGCTGGACGCTTTCAATGGTTTCTGATATCATACCGGCTGACGCGGTAACTTTTTCTATCATCTCTTTATAGGCTTCTTGTATACCCGTAAAGTAATCTTCGGGAGCGTTGTAAGATCGGGAAGCTAACAACATTATTTTTCCAACAAAGACGGTTTTGCCGTTATGGGTTGTTTCAAAACATGGTTTTTGAGGGTTTGATCCGTCATCTGCTGGCCAGACGATCTCGTCTACGCTGTTTGCTTTGACGCATTGACGTACTTCTTTGTTAAACGGTTCTAAAGCCGCTCCAACCGTAAAGCCCGGATGAATTTGTTTTGTTCCAAATCCGTTTATGATCGATGCTGAGATTGAATCGCCTACTTCTATATCTCCGTTTTCCAAAGATACCATTACGGGTACGCGTCCTGAAAGTGCGATTGCGGCGGTGTTTCCTGAGTCTTTATCCCCGAGCTCAATATTTGGACTTGTTGATGTAACGCCAAGCAGCGTTTTGTCGTCCGTCATTCTTGAAAGTCTCATCGCAACAGAGCTCTCATCCATTGATACAATCTGACCCGGCAGAGGTTTCATCCCCACAAAGGGGAAGTGTTCGGCAAGATCGGCTTCGTTTGATGTGGCGTTTGAGGACGTGATTGGGTACCAAGCTCCGTTTATGCGTACGACCAAGGTGGCTTTGTAATAATGGCGAGCCGCGGTTGCGGATCCGGTTGAACACATGAGGATGGATGTTCCGTTTATTTGTATGTTGACTCGGGATTGGACGCTTGAGCCTGTTGAACCTTTTTGACAACTGGCGGAGAAAAAATACATCGCTCCGTTGTCCGTGCGCAGTCCGGTGAAATCATATTGAGCGGTTACATCATTATTTGTCGTGCCTAATGTGTTGGAAACACGGTAGCCAAAATCAATGGGAGAGGTGATGGTGGTAAGTGTGTTGGAGGTGAAGCTGTCCTGTGCTCTTTCTTGAGTAGCTCCCACCCATGTTCCAGATCCTATTTTCAGTCCGTAATCCCAGCCTGTTCCGACGTTTATGGCCTGTTCCGCGCCCGCTCCGGCAGTGATATTGCTGATATTTACTCCTGAGAGGGTGCCTGCGCCGACTCCGGATGCGGCAATATTGAGACCTGTTTGAGTTCCTCCGGTGGTGATGGGTCCTGTTGCTACATTAAATCCGATTGCGGAGACGGTGCCGGTTGTCTGAGTGATATCTCCGCTATCAACATCAAAACCGATAAATGAAGATGTGCCGGCCGCCGTGTTTTGAGTGATGCTGTTGCCTTTCATTGATGTGCCAATATATAAATATGAACCGGATCCTGTATTTGTAACGTCTGCCAAACTAATATTTTGACCGGTAAGGGAAAAGTTTGTCGCGGTGTAGTTGCTCTTTAAATCTATATCTAATCCTGTTATCGCTCCTGTTGCAGTTACTGATGAAGGAGCGCGTATCTGAGCAATATTTCCTGTGGTGAGATTTGATCCGACATCAAGTCTTGAACTTGGCGAGGTGGTACCTATGCCGACGTTTCCGGTGTTGTAATAAATGTCTGATCCTGTTGTGGTCCACTGGCTTGATCCTCCTGCGGGAGTAGTCCATGAGAGCGCTCCGCTTCCGTCTGTAGTTAATACTTGACTTGATGTTCCATCATCCGCAGGCAGTGTATAGGTGGTGTTTTGAGTCATTGTCGTATGAGGATTGAATATCACTTCATAGTCTGTGGCTCCTTGTTCGGAGTATATGCGCAGTTGGCCGTCTGTGCCCGCAAGCCCTGTCCTTATCGCTCCTGCAACATCAAGTTTGTATGAGGGGGAAGTGGTGCCGATGCCGATGTTGCCCGCGCTTGTGTCTACATAGAGCTGGTTGGTATTTACAACAAAATCACCAGTGGTGGCCAAAGTTACGTTTAGATTGGATCCCGAAGATGGTTGAAGGGTGAGGGCGCCTGTTGTTGAGGTGATAGAGCCAGAGCCACCGGTGAAGTTGAAAATGGTGTCGGAGATATCGGTAGTGGTGGTGTCAGATCCGAGGGTCAGGTTGCCTGAGGCATCGGAAATAACTGAGCCGCCGACCTTGAAGTAGCCCGAGCTACCATCACCAACAGTTAGGCCGGGATTGGCGGTGTCGGCAGCGACGATATCTAAAAACTTGCTGTTGCCTGAGGCATCCACATAATAGGTGGTACCATTTGCGAAGTAGGTGATGCCGTCAAAACGAGCATTACCACCGATCTCTAAGGGTTGAGAAGGGTTGGTCGTCCCAATCCCCACATTTCCATTATTCAATATCGTCATGGCCTCTGTGGCTCCTGCGTTTCCAACTAAAAAGTGCATATCAGCTCCTGTTGTGCCTACTCCAGTCGTGGTCTGCAGATACAGATCCGATGTGGTTGCTGCCCCTCCGATATGGTAGGGAGAGATGACTTGTCCGGCAAGGGTTAAAACATCTGTTGTTTTGTTGAAGGTGAGTCCTGAGTCTCCTCCAAAAGCTCCACTGTCATTAAACTGTACTTCTGTGTTTGACCCGCCCGGGGAACCTGATCCTCCGGATACTGTAGTCCATGAGAGCGCTCCGCTTCCGTCTGTAGTTAATACTTGACTTGATGTTCCATCATCCGCAGGCAGTGTATAGGTGGTGTTTTGAGTCATTGTCGTATGAGGATTGAATATCA
>CAZARR010000017.1:0-17134 GCA_964487665.1 uncultured Pseudomonadales bacterium | reverse complement strand
AACTACAGAGGTGGTTGCTGTAGTTAAAGAGCAGACGAGAACGCAGGTTGCCTGGGGTAAAATAATTGTTATTGACAAAAATGCCCAGTCAATGTCGAACCTAAAAATGGGTGATTTTGAAACTTGGTTCGAAGAAAACGAACTTAGACAAATGGTAGAGACATATCTACCAGAAGCTACTTTACAAAAATTTGATTTGAAAGGGTATAAAAAAAACGGATTGTTTTTTATTATAGATGCAAGCAAACCCGACGAAAATGATTTGGTCAGTATTGTTTTGCCAACGAAAAATGGGGATAGATACATTAGGGAGTCGATAGATAGCTGCCTAAGACAAACCTACAGGAAACTCGAACTTATTGTAATCGACGATGGTTCGACTGACTCAACCGATAAGGCGATTCGCGAGTTTAAGGACAAGAGAATTAAGTCCTTTAAGAATCGAAATTCCTTAGGCCTCCCTCGATCGCTCAACATAGGTTTTAATATTGCTAAGGGAAAATATTTAACTTGGACAAGCGACGACAATATCTTCCTGCCATCAGCCATATCTTCAATGGTGAGCCAAATAGAGAAAACAAGGTCAGACTTTGTCTACACCGACTACTACCATTTTTCCGATGACGACACCGAGAACAAACAACTGATTTCCTTACCGGACCATTTCGATCCCAAGAAGGGGAATACCATTGGAGCTTGCTTCTTATACTCCAAAAAAATCGCAAAGAAAGTGGGCCTGTACGACCCGGATACCTTTTTAGCGGAGGACTATGACTATTGGATCAGAATGAAAAACATTGGTAAACTCCATCACTTGAAAAGGCCACTTTACTATTACCGAAGTCACCCAGCATCACTATACCGCTCGAATACCTCTAGGGTAAAGATAGTAGCGGAGATGGTAAGAATAAGACATGGGGTAGACACCCAAAAAAAAGGCAGCGAGAGGATCCAACAGATCATATCAGAGCAGAAATTCGGCAAGAAGTTGACCCCCTTTCTGAGTTGGTATATTGGCCTTAGATACAAAGAGATGATTACGGAGGCCACAAACGGAATCAAAAAAAAGGACTTCTCAATCACCAGGCGAAGTATTGGTCTTCTGGAAAAACTTAGGTTGGTGGCAGGTTAAGATGCTGATCCAGTATAACGGAACTAAAATGGTGAAATAACGATAGAGAGAATCCCCCAAATCAGTCCACCGGTTATATCTAGAAGAAAAATTGACAAAGCCAACAATCAGCCCAATAGTACATAGGTAGGCTGTTAGGCTAGCCCAGCTGATCCTATACCGGTTCAGGCCAAATGTGCAAATTGAAGAGATGACAAACAATGGGGGGAGAACACCAAGTGATTTGACAAATGGTCGGATCGTGAAGAGGATGGGTAGATGAATAGACCCGGAGACCTTTTCTGTAGCTACTTTTTGAACAACCGAATTTAAACTTACGACCTCAATGGTTGTTTGGTAGATAGGATCGGGGGATCTATCACTTGCAGTGGCCCAAACGGAGGAAACAAGTAAAAAAGTAAGCCACGTCAAGATGGGTAAGCTATATTGACGTCGAACCAATGCGAGTAATAAAACAACAGGCACAACCAACATCCAGACAGGTTCAGATCTGATGAATGACACCAACCCAAATAATATTCCGATGAGAATTGGCGGTCTGGGCCCTCTTTGTTGTGGGTCAATCAGGATAAGAGTTGCAAGAGAAAAGTAGACCATAAGGATAATGTTGGTGATGCTTAAAAAAGAGTTCCAGTAAATGCTGGGAGTGGAAACGATCGCAATTGCAGTTAGCAGCCCGAAGTTAAGCGACTTACTCAGTCTGGTAATATAACCGGCAACATAAACCAGAAAGGAATATAGTATCAGTGGATAAATAAATTGTGGGTTCTCCGACCCAGCTTGATAAAGGAAAAAATGTACCATAGAAGTAAAAGGGGGATACATGTGGCTATTTCCGAGAAAGAAAAAGTCTGTTAATACCCCCCCACTTTCCACCAGTCTTTTTGCTCTAAAATCATAGATTTTTAAAGCGTCCGGAGTCGAAGGCGGATAATATAGGGCAAGGGCAAAAGGATAGAAAGAAGAAACGATAAGAATGAGCATAAGCAAGCAACCTAGTAAATCCAC
Source organism: uncultured Pseudomonadales bacterium (assembly GCA_964487665.1). Classification (GTDB taxonomy): domain Bacteria; phylum Patescibacteriota; class Microgenomatia; order UBA1400; family MFAQ01; genus CAZARR01. Next base: position 14,994 of record CAZARR010000017.1, on the reverse strand, counting down.
CTTTGGTAGAGGCTCGATTCCATCATTTTTTCGGAAGAGTATTTTTAGTGCAAAGACAGCCAGGAGTAGCGTCACTAAACCAAGCCAAATATTAGCCGGTAGAATACGATAGTAAGAAAAAATTAAAAAAAACCAGAGAGAGAAACAACCAAGGCCAACTAACAATGATAAGCCGACTATTTCCAGTGTGTTAAAGTGTTTGAGCAATAACCCAACAATCAAAAATCCAACTAAAGACAAAATCAGAAGAAAAAGAATTATATTCATGGCGATACCCCACCTCTCGCATCGATGGTATAGACGAAGCCTCCTCGATTATATTCCTTCATACTTTGCCGGATCACCTTTCGTGGAAACAACATCGAGGAAACCAAGTCAAGGTCCCCTAGAAAACGGAGATTGTACTCCAACATTTCTTCCTCATTGGGAATTATGATAATAGCCTTTTCAGGGGTTCTTGATTTTACATTCGTAATTAAACTATAAAACTGTGGGAATTTACGATTCATTTTTTCGTCGTATGTAGCTTTTGGATAATTTATAAGAGGCTCAAGAGTGTCTAATAATAGATTAATTTTCTTCCCAGACTCTACGAAACGACTAGTAGAATAGAACAACAAACAGATAAGTAGAATAATAATAGTTGGTTTCATCGTAAATTTGAACAAAAAAAATCAACGATAAATTGAATAGTTCTTGATATTATAATTTCCGAAGTCGTAAGCCTCAGCCTTCTAACCCTTTCAAGCATTTCCTGATTCTCTGATCTTTTGTTAGCAGATGACGACTGGGCACCTTTCCGAATCATGTACCTAGCGACGACCCGGTTTAAAAAAAGCCACTTAGTTTTATTCGAAATTCTCAGCCACAAATCATAATCCATGCTACTTTTCAGTTTCGTGTCAAAATCACCATATTTCCCAAAAACGTCTCTCCGTATGAACACCGATTGGTGGGGTATGTAATTGATCAGGCGAAGCAATGGCCAACTTGAGAATTGGAAAAATTTATGTCTAGGAAAAAATCCTAATTCAGTCCGATCTTCCTCAATTGTACAAACTTTTCCATAAATCCAGTCTGGATGGTTTGATTGCTTTAAAAAATCACCCACTTCAGCTAAAACATTTTCGTCGTAGAAACTATCATCTGAATGAAGAAAAATTACATATGTTCCTCTTGAAACCCGAATCCCAAGGTTCATTGCCGCGGATATTCCTTTCGGTTCTGACGTCAGTATTTTAATTCTTGGTCCTTCAAAATTCTTGTAACTCATCGCCATCTCCATTGTCATATCCTCAGATTTCCCATCGATGATGATGTGTTCATAATCCTTACACTTTTGCGCGGCTACAGATTCAAAGTTATATCCTATAAAATCTTGCGAGTTTCTAGTACACGTAATTATTGAAAATAACGGGACGTCTTTCATTTTTTAGCCTCAAAAAGGTATATGTGTGGCCTAATTTGGGGAATACTACAGACCACTTCATTATCAGTTCGGAACCTTAGGTCATCTATTTTCTTTGCTCTTTCGACTTCCTCCTCTGATAAACAATGATCCTTAGAAGAAACATAAAAGAAACTATCGTGATATGTCATATATAACAGAGGCATAATGTCTTTTGCACCACCTTGAGCAAGTGGGATGTCATCAAACAAACAATTAGTTAGGAATATTCTTATCAAACCAGGGTTGTCCCAAATTAGATACGGATCGGTCCTATGAAGATATGTTGGTCTATCTGCAGGTCTCTGATTACACCATTCGATTAGGCCAGACAGCTCGCCGAATCGATCCTTAGACCATACAGAGATATTGTGTTTACCTCTTGCATAGGCGACCTCCTGAATGCTCATTTGGGCGGATGAGTAAGTTAGCCTGATTGTCGATAGATAATAATACGTCGCGTATAAAATTAGAAAAGTTGAAAATAACTTTTTGATAAGGTGAATATTTGAACTATCTTTAACAGAAGAAGATACCGAAAAGATTATAAATAAAATGAAAGTTGAGTATAAATGTACCGCGTAACGAAAGAGATAGCCCCCCAAAAATCGGGTCACTAGTAATTCCAAAACAATCGATAAAAAGAACAAAATTGAAATCCTTTTGTTTTTTGAACTGTGAGATAAAACACTTACCCAAAATGCAAAAAAAAGCACATATACAAGTACTTTATTAAAATCAAAAATAGAGTAGATAATATAGGGTAAATTACGTACTGATATCGGAGTTGTCCAACCATTGAAGAAACCGCTTCGTACACAATCAGAAGGTCGGCAACCAAAGAGGAACGGGTAAATGGGGTTGTGAGTAAAAATAAAGTTTTTAAGATACCAAAATCCCCCAAATAGAAGGAAAACGAGTATTACACGAGTCATCCTTTTCACAGGACGCTTCGACATTCTTGAAACAAAGTCTTTTGTTGACCAGATATAAGCGGCGAAAAAGGGGACAAGAGCGGGATACTTCGTGCCAACTGCCAAACCAAAAAAGGATAAAGCAAGATAATGATAATCCTTTCTACTAATAACAATCTCATAGACGATGATAATTCCAAGCAAAACAAAACCAGCGACGCCCGTATCAACATATCCCGAAGTGGTTGTGATAAATATATTTCGACTCGTAAACGAGAATGACAATAGGAAGAAAACAATGGCCAACCACCCTCCGACCCTAGTCAATAGAAATCTATACACACAAACGATAGCTGTAAAGTAAACCAAAAAATGAATTAATCTAACCGGTGCATAACTATTAAACAAGGCAAAGATAGTGTGAAACATTAAATTCAACGATTTCGGTATTATCTGGTAGAGACCAGAGCTAAAGGACCAAATCGTGTTGTACCTTAACTCTGCCGGGGAGATAAATTGATAAGCCATCTCATCATAAAGATATGGAGGTAAAGACGATTTGACAAAAAGCACGGGCAAAAAGGGTAAAAAGATCACGAGAATTGGTAAAATATCCCTTATCGAAGAGAACAAGCTCCGCCACTTTTGCTTACGAAGATACAATGGCAGTGAAAGCAGTAGTGGAACAATCAAGGTAGTAACCACTAAAAAGCGAGAAATTGGGAGAAAAAGATTGAGAACAAACCAAATAAAGATATATATCCCCAAACCTAGCAACCAGTTGGCTAGTCTTATAAAATCAGGCCTTAATTTAACAGTAGAAACATACAACGTTCCAACAATTTCCCAAGATAAAACAATGAGAATTGTTGAAACAATACTGATAATTCCCAATGGTGAGAAATATTCTCCGACATCTGCATTTATCATTCCTTAAATAATCTTATTACACCCTTAAATATGATTGAATCGGGCGGGACCGATTTGTCAACCACTTCTCCAGCCCCCACGATCGAATTATCACCAATAGTTACCCCCTTTAGTATGGTTACCCCCATACCGATAAAGACATTCTTACCTATTTTTACTGGTCTGCTTTTGATATCATTTTTTGCATGTCTTCTCTGGAGCGGCTTTATTGGATGAAAATCGGAATCGATTATTGTCGTATTGGGACCAATGATGGTTTCGTCTCCGATCTCTATTCTGTCAGTCGCAACAATTACTGTACCACTCATACCCACGTCGTCACCGATTATTATCGATGCTTGGTTTGACCAGGTACAAAACAGGCTCCTCCTGTTAATACCTAACGGATTAGTCCAAAAGATATTCCGATTCTCAAAATTCTTTCCGATCGATATCACACTCCCCCTAGAGCGCAAAAAGATCGGTCTACCATAAAATTTGGCTCCATTGTCCACCTTGACACCCTGAATCAAAGCCATCAAGCGCACAAACGGAGTCGTTATTAAACATAACAGCTCGGCCACTGGCTTCCAGGGTGTATCGATCACATAAGTCAAGCCACGACTAAAAGTTATCATGGAATACCAGTAGTATAGATTAGTATGTGAGAGGGGAATATTCCAAACATTCTATAAATCTTTACTTTCACTCCCTTGCACAGTCTGAAACGTCGGATATCCTCTATCCACAAAGGATTTAAATTACTCTCATCAGCCATAAAAGCCTTTCCCTTGGACAGCAGGTATTTTCGGAACATATTCAATGGGAGGTAATGTAAAAAAAATGTCCCTGTATGTGGTTCGTAGGGGCATCCTCGGTAAGGAGTGGTTACAAAAACATTTTTTCCCACCCTTAACAATTCATTCAAAAAATATTCTTGTTTGTCATACCCTCCGGTGTGTTCAAGGGTTGCCCACGAAACAGCCAGGTCAAACTGCTTGTCCTCAAAAGGCAGTCTGGCGTTTTCTTTGACTGTTAGTATTTTGACTAATGGATATTTCTTTTGCAATTTACGGCAATCTTCGACCGAGGCAGCAGTTAAATTTTCCGGAAATGGAAATCTCTTCTCAAAAAAATTGGTATCAGACAGTTCCTCGTTTGGAGAAATTCCCATATCAAGTACTTTATCGGTTTGTTTTAATCCAACCTCTCTCAGCATCATCTGATACTGTCTTTCCCTTACAACAACCGATAGTCGTGCCAACCACTTTTTAGTTCGATTAACAGGATTGTCCAACGAAGTCGACCAAAAGGAAGTTCTTTGACTATGCATTTTTTATCAACGCAAACTGGCAGTAATGACGAAAAAGTTTTACGCCCAATGAAGAAGGGTATCGTCGAGCTAATAGTTTATAAAATCTCTTATAGGTATTACTTTTTTTTGTAATTCTCTTTGTGTCGTGAAACGTATTGCTAGAGGAACTATACCGGTAATTAGTAATTCTCTTTGGAATAACCATAGCTCCTCCGTTCCTTAACACAGCTTCAGAAAAGTACCAGTCTTCACAAAAAGGTAAATTTGGCCTGAATCTTGTTCTAGATATCGCCGCACGACGAAATAATTGGTGTGACAATTGAAGCAAGTAAGACCACTCGCTGGATAACGGTTTCTTAAACAAATAATGTAACACCAATATGAAGTCTTTAAAGATATTAAAAAGTACTATTTTTGTTTTAGACAAAAAGGAGAATTTTGAAGAAAAAATCTTATTTGACAACACCACCGCCGATGTTACCTCAGGCGACCGACGAAGTGTTCGAACGCATTCGCTTAAAAAAGCGGGAGAATAATAATCGTCGTAATCAAGAAAACCAACATACTCACTTTTTGTCTTCGACAACCCGAAATTTCGGGACACACTTGGGTGGTGTTTCCCTCGGTTACGGATAACCACAACCCGGTTATCATCAGCCCCAGGAATTTTTTGTCCATCGTCTGAATCATCAACAACAATCACCTTTAATTCAAGCTGACCCTTCTGACCAAGCACTGATCTAACCGCCTCCCCAGCCCACTCTGCTCGACCCCTAACGGGTATGATTATTGTCACCGAGGGTTTATTTAGTTTTCGTTTGGTGCGGGACATAAGTCTAAACCTATATATTTCTTAATTACGGTAATCTATTAACCAGATGTGTTTTTATCGTCTCATTGAGAAAAAGCCACAAATAGGTCAACGTGACTATATTAACAAAAAACAATTTGGTCCCCAACCTACTGTCTGGTAACATCACCACCATAACACCCATACCGATAGAAAAAAGAATAGTTAGGGGAACCAGTTTGAATTGCAACAGAAAATTGGCTACCGTTGATCGTTTTGCTGGCTTTTCTATAGCATATTTCAATAACTCCATTGAACCAAGGGCGAGGATCAAAAGATAAGTTAGGGATAGCATCAGAAATACTATTGAAAAGCTACGTGGGTAAAATAGTATTGCCAATACTGGAAATATAAAAACAAATGGGTAAAGTGATGCAGGTTTTAACATAATAATTGCTTTAAGATGACGCCAGCCGTCAGACCACCGAGAAAGGTGCGGTGGGCCAGCTCTTCGGTCTTTTAAGAACTTGATTGGGACTTCGCAATATTTCCCCTTTTTTAACGCTGTCTTTAGCAACAATTCACTTGCCCATTCCATGCCCGAATTCTTTATGTTCAATTCGTTGTAGAATTCCCTCTTAATCATTCTCATTCCCGAGTTGCAATCTGACGTAGGAATCAGATATATCAATCTGATAAGCAGGGTCAGGATCGGAGTTCCTATGTATCTATTTAGCCAGGGCATGGCCCCTTCCTCAATCGATCCTTTAAGTCTCGAGCCCAAAATCAGATCAGGCTTTTTACCCATGGCATTTTTAAACACAGCCAGATTACTGAAAGGGTAGCTGCCATCGGCATCCCCAAAAATTACGTAGTCCCCCTTAGCCGAGATGATACCGTAATGTAAGGCCGCCCCGTAGCCGCGAACAGGAACATTTACTAATTTAACATTTGAGCTAAATTTCTTAATTATTTTCTGCGAACCGTCGGTACTTCCGTTATCGGCTACAATTACCTCGAACGATCTGTTGAAGTATTTCCTGGCGTATTTAAGAGCGTCCTCAATAACCCACCTAATTGTTTTTTCCTCATTCAAACATGGTATTACAATACTCAAACTTTTTTTGTCCACTATCGCTATTCTAAAAGGTATATAACGAATTAACAATCACAGTATCTTTACATAAGTTAAGATATGACTATATGAATGAGTATTACCGTTGTGATTTGCAAAAATTAAAAGAATTTGTTGCCGCCGACCTAAACCTAATTAATGTAATCGGAGATTATCCAGATATTCGATCCAAACTGTCTGGCTTACTTAAGCATACTACACCACAAAGTAGATTATTGATTGTTTACTATAGTCATTTGTGGGAACCCATATTAAATTTTGCCTCATTCGTCGGTTGGAGAAAAAAGAAACAAGAACAAAACTGGCTTGATGATGGTGACCTTACTAATCTCTGCCAGCTGTCGGGATGGGAAATCATATCCAAGGGTAAACGATTATTGCTTCCCGTATATATACCCATCATCTCAACCATTATTAATAAATGGCTCGCGCATTTTCCAATCATAAACAATCTCTGTCTAACCACTTGGGCGATAGCTCGCCCCAAAAAACAACCAATAAAGAACTATTCAGTGTCCATTGTTGTCCCAGCTCGAAATGAAGCGGGTAATATTAAAAAAATTCTGCGTACTTTACCCCGCTTTGGAAAATGGCAAGAGCTTATTTTTGTAGAAGGGCACTCAATAGATAATACCTGGGAGGAAATTCAGAAACAGGTAAAAAAATCGAATTTTGGCCAACATAAAATTAAACTTTATGCATATCGCCAAAAAGGAAAGGGGAAAGCTGATGCTGTCAGGCTAGGTTTTTCAAAAGCCAAAGGTGAGGTCCTAATGATACTCGATGCGGATCTGACAGTTGCAGCAAAGGACTTACCTCAGTTTTACTCCGTTTTATCATCAGGACTAGGAGAATTTGCCAATGGTTGCAGGTTGGTATATCCAATGGAAAAAGAAGCCATGAGAACACTAAACAAGATTGGGAATAAAATATTTGGTTGGTTGTTAAGTTATATCCTGGGGCAAAGATTCAAAGACACACTTTGTGGAACTAAGGTTCTCTTTCGAAAGGACTATGAAAAGATACACAACAAGCGTAAATTCTTTGGTGAATTTGATCCGTTTGGTGATTTTGATCTCATTTTTGGCGCTATTAAACAGAATTTAAAGATTATCGAAGTGCCAATTCGATATCACGAACGCACATATGGATCCACTAACATTAGCCGATTTTCGCATGGACTTTTACTATTAAAGATGACCACATTTGCGTTCCAAAAGCTCAAGGCTTGGTAGGGCATCGCCAAGACACAAACGACATGTGGGTATTGGGAATTTCTTCGACTGTGGTACCTACCGGTAGCTTCACAAATCTTAACGACTCGGATTGTATTACTAACTGGTCAAAGCAAGTTTGTGATACCAAATAGCGATAATTACCGGGAGTTCGAAATGTGTCTGGCATTAATAGTTCTGCTGATTTATCAAATACTTTAGCAACCTCCCCCGAAGTAAAAAACCCCGACCAAGAATTTCCCCACAAAGCCGCGAATTCCCTTTGTCGACCCCACTCCCAGACTCTTAACATCTTTACCGGGCGCGCCTGAACATAGCGATCGACTGCTTCGGTATCCGCCCACTCGGTCTGAATATTACGCCAAAATAAATTTATTCTGCCGGGTGCCACGACCAAGGCTACTAAAAGAAACACTGTTGTAATCCATTTGTTTGTCTTGGCCAAAAGTATTATGGAAAATGTAACTAATGCCATAATATTTGGTACTTGATAGTGAGGCAGGGGATACTTCGAGAAACCAAGATAACAAACCAAAAAAATCCCCAGAGTTATTCCCAAACTTGCTCGGCTGATTTTACCCAGATTAGCTTTGGAAACAACTAACATCCCAATTACAATAACCGAAATCACCAGCGGATCGCTTTCAAATAATGTGAGAAGAGAATTGCGATATTGAGACAGGTCAAAGATTGTCCGGTCACCGCCTCCGTGTACTCCGGGATGTGTTAGTAATTGCCCTATCCAATTCGCCATTCTTATGTATCCGAACCTAACGGGCCAAGTGCCCAGTACAAATCCCCCACACGCAAAAACTACCGCCAGAAACCCATTTAGTATTTTCTGGAAATTTGTTATTTTTGGAATAAACATTGTTAGTCCCGCCACCGCCAACACATAGCCCAGCGTTGTAAATCGATTTGCCAGGGCTAGTCCACAGACAAACCCGTATCCACAAAGTAACATCGGATCGGGTTTAAATATGAACTTAACCAATACCCACAAAGATATTGCCACCAAAAAAATATTTAACGCCTCGGCCGAAATATCGATGCTTGTATATAAATATGTGCTGTAACTGATAATTAATACCCAAACCAGAATCGCAGCCGCCAACGATGTTGTCACCCAATAAACTGTTCTCATAATTATTGTTACCCCCACTGCTGCAATCGCAGCCTGAAACATCCGACAATACAAATAAACCAAGTCCAGGTGAGAAAATATCCAGATGAGGCTATTTTGGTGAAAATAAATCTTGGAAATTAGCCTAATCGGTAATAAATATGTTGAAATTAACACTATTGCAGGAGTGCCCGGGTGATCAATATATGAAATTTGATGTGCTTTTATAAAAGAGAGCGCGTTACCGAGATACATTGCTGCCGGGTCAATCACAAAATACACTCCAGAAAAGTTTGTATGAATAATAGGCACAACACTTACCAGAAACGTGATGATAAATACAAAGAAAACACCAGTCTTTCTTTTAAAAATGACATCCAACCACATCAATACTTGCTGCACTTGATTAACCATCTACGATAGTACCATCCTATGCCTCGATGATACTTCTTCACTAATTACAGTACAATCATCATAACGTGCCAAAGAGCTCAAAGACATACTTCCTGGCTTTATTGGTGATTATTGGGTGTACTGTCGTTTACTTGCCATCTACGGCATTTTTTTTTGGCGGCGACGATTGGTTTCTTCTTCGTGTTGCCCAAATCCACCATTTACCAGAATTCATTAACTTTTTTAGTTTTGGCCATACAGCCCAATCAACCAGTTTTTACCGTCCTCTGCCTCAGCAATTATTTTTATTTATATTTTCAAAAAGTTTTGGTTTAAACGCGGCCCCATTCCATGTGTTTGTCCTTGTGTGTTTTGGAATTAGCTTATCTCTTCTCTATCAATTTTTCGGGCTGCTTAAACTTTCCAAATCCTCCCGACTAACAGGTACTTTTATCTATGCCCTTACCGCAGCTAACTTTGCCCGAATTTATTTCCTCTCCGCCTTTCAGGATGTGCTTTTACCGCTTTTTACCCTTGCAGCCTTAATATCATTTTTAAACAATCGCAGAATAATGACCGCTTTGTTTACCATCCTTGCTCTAACTTCGAAAGAAACCGCGATTGTCTTACCGCTACTATTTGTTGTTTCCTCCTATTTTATCGACAGAAAAATCAACTGGCAAAACGTCATTATCAGCACGTTTATCACAGGACTATATATAGTTTTTCGCTACTCCCTTTTTGGTTTTCCAGTTGGCGATACATATATCTGGGATTTTTCATTTTATAAAAGCCTCAACACCTTATTTTGGTACATACTCTGGTCATTTGGCGTGCCTGAGTTTTTCGTCGATTATATTGGCCCAGGGTTGATTCCTATCGCCAGATTTTGGAAAGACTACCCACTAGTGGGTCCAGCGATATTTCTGGCAACCGCGATCATGATATTTCTACTTTTACAGCAAATCCTTCATTATAAACGGCCACCAAAATTATTGATTATGGGCATACTAATTTTTACAATCTCTCTTATCCCCGTGTCGTTTATGCCTACACACAAATTTACCCACGCACTATCGGTCCCCCTGATCGGGTTTTCGATCAGTGTCTCCTATCTACTTCACCAGGGTAGAGCAGCAAAACCTTTTTTGTGTATTTATCTTATTGTGAATTTAGTTAGTCAAAATTATTTATATACCCGACACTACTCCGTAAATCGGTCACGTGTCTCTCAAAAAGTCTACCAACTCTTCACTAACCGGTACCCAAGGCCTCCGGGCAATCAGCAGTTTGTTTTCATAGGACCCCAAAACAAACAGCTTGCTCTAGCTTTGTCCAAATCTGATTTCTTTAGAGTCTTTTATAATGACAATAACTATCAGGTTTATTATCAAGACATAGACCAATTACTACCTACAGAATCTACAATCACAATCGACTCTAACCAATTCTTTCGATGAAACAAATTAAGTCCATCTTAAACTCAGCCACCTTCAGAGACACACTAATTAGTCTAGTCGGCAACTTTGGTGTCGCTCTTGGTGGTTTTGTAACTACCATACTGATTGCTCGTGCTACCACCCCCTCCATCTTTGGAATTTACTCTAGCCTTTGGGCTCTCTCGGTGCTCTTGGTTGGCTTAACCGATTTGGGTGTGTCGTCCGCACTTATTAACTTCCTACCTAAGTTTAACGCCAAACGATCAATTTATATCTCCATTGCGTTTTGGGTCGAGGTTATTGCAACTATCGGGATATTTTTATTTTTAGCGATTTGCCACCTACTAGGGATCCGGCTTATTCCCGGATCAACCGACCCCCAATTAATACTTGCTTGGATTTTAATCGCCATTTTTGTCTTCGAAGCCTTTACACAATTTGTTTTGACAGCGGAAAAACAATTCTACCGTATAGCGATAATGCAAATCACAGACTCGTTTATCAAGTTACTTATTATCATCTTTTTTTATTACGAACACTCTCTATCAATTGAAATTGCTCTAGCGGCAGCCATTACATCGGGATTAATTGCGACTATCATTGGGCTCGGTAAAGAAATTATATCAATACGTTTTATTTTCCCCCTTGATCATTTCAGGGAAATATTTCATTTTTCAAAGTGGATTGCGATTACCAGATTTTTCGGGGTGACAGTGTCTAGAGTCGATGTTTTACTTCTCAACATCTTAGCAGGAGCATATGCTGCGGGAATATTTTCGGCCGCAAGTAGAATTGCAGTACTCTTTTCACTAATTGTATCAACTCTGGGAGGCGTCGTTTCTCCACGATTTTCACGATTCGAAAACAAAGCTGATTTGCGAAAATATTTGGTGAAGGTAACACTTCTGTTTATCGGTGTGGCTATTCTTATGAGCATTACTGCCATATTCGCAAGACCTATTATTTTGCTTGTGTTTGGCCCCAGATATCAAAGCTCTATTTTGATCTTTCAACTTTTAGTCGTAGCCATGATTCCCTTTTTGTTAAGCTCGATAACTATCGGGCCAATATTATATTTTTTCAATAAGCCTCAATTCATTACCATTACCACCATAATTCAAGTTGTACTGCTAATTTCACTTGATATATTTCTCATCCCAAGATATACGATACTCGCACCACCCATTTCTCTGGGGATCAGTAACATATTTGTATTGATAGTAACAAGTAGCAAATTAATTAATTTACTTAAGTGAAACCATTAATCATAGCCCACTCTCTGGTAATGAATGAAGAGCGTTTCGTATGGTATTCTCTCAATTCGGTTCTACCATACGTAGACCATGTATTGTGTTATGACTTTGGTTCAACCGACCGAACAATCGAGATTATTAAATCAATAAAAAATCCCAAGTTGGTCTTTAAATCCCTAAAGCATACTAACCCATCAAAGTATCTTGACGCCAGAAACCAGCTTTTCAAAGAAACTCCAAGAAAGTTTGTATGGGCGATGGTTCTTGATGGGGACGAAGTCTGGAAAAAATCAGAAATCCAAAAAGTAACAACTTTCATTCGCACAAACCCTGATATCGAGTCTGTCGTAGTCCGAACCAATAATTTGGTGGGAGACATCTACCATAAACTCCCAGAGTCTGCCGGCCATTACAGACTAGCTGGACATTTCGGACATTTAAACCTTCGATTTATGAACATAAAAAGAATTCCCGGTCTTCATGTCGAGAAACCACACGGTCAGCAGGGTTATTATGATTCTGATGGTAAACCAATACAGGATCGAGACCCATCAAAAGTGGTCTTTGTGGACGTCTCGTATCACCACGCCACCCATTTAGATAGGTCTACAAACTTAGAAGAGGATCGAAAAGTAATAAAAAGAGCGAATAAGAAGAAGTTCGAACTGGGGGTCAGAATGCGAGAAGAAGACATTCCAGAAGTATTCTTTTTTCCGCGACCGAAAATTGTCCCGGATGTTACAAAAGAGGCGCCAATACAGTTTTGGATCAAAGCTACAATTCAAACAATGCCTAGAAAAATAAAAAGAAAACTTATCCCCCCGCAAGAGGGATACTAGCCGAAATGGTTGAGATTTTTCTCTATCTGTTTACGCTTGGGATCAGGCTATTTCAATTAAAAAATTTAGCCGTTTACCCAGATGAAATTACCTGGACTGTATATGGAAAAGAAATACTTTATGCTATCAAAGATCTAAACTATAATTATCTACATCAGGCTTGGTGGAACAGCGACAAAGAAACTTTCGCTATTTCGATACCTCTTGTTTATCTCAGTGGTCTGTTTCACATTGTATTTGCAGGTGAGGGGAAATATAGTCTTCATTGGTTCCCCGATATTACAGCCAGTCGACTGGGTGTATTGTGGTTAGTTAGTTTCACACCAGTATGCCTCTACTGGTTTTTGTCGAGGGTGTCGAGAATAAACAAAAAATACGCATTCCTTGGTGCACTATGCTACTCAATATCCCCCATTGTTTTGGCCAGCGATCGTTGGCTTTTAAATGACAGCTTGCTAACGTTATTTTGTTTTATATCATTAACGTCATTTGTCTTTTATTCCAATAAAAATCGACTTAGTTTCTGGCCTGGAGTGTTTCTTGCTTTAACCTTTCTCACTAAACCACATGGGTTGGCCGTAATTTCTGGGTGGCTTACTTACATTTATTTACATCCAAATCGAAAACAAAACATCAAGATGCTAATAGGTAATATGATTTTTTTCTTATTGACGATCACCATACTATGGCCAGAGTCATGGTTTAGACCGGTGATTTCAATATTTGATTATTTTACCCGCCAGGCACAGTTATCAAGCCTAGGAAACGTGATTTATTATCTTGGAGTATCTAGTAGAAATCCCCATTGGAGTTATTATGCGTTCCAATTTTTCACAAGGTTGCCAGAAGCAATTGTTATCCTCTGTATACTGGAAACCCCAAAAGCTAGGAGGTCGATTACTTCTGCCATTGCACCCTACGTCGCATTTATTCTGGTTTTCACCCTAATAATATCTTTTGCTCATAGTAAACCAGGAGCGCGATATATGCTTCCAATCATTCCCTGGGTATACGTTTTGGCCACACTATCTTTTAAAGATTTGATTTCCAAGGTCTCAAGTGCTCCCATCAGAAATGTGATTTATATAATCTGCTTATTAAGTGTAATTTCGGGGTTAAAGTATGTCCCTAACTATTCCTTGTACTACAACCAATTTATCCAAGGACCAGAAAACGCCAAAAAATTCGATACCGTTGGTTTATGCCTAGGTGACAAGGCCGCCTTTAACTATCTCGACTCAAAGAATAACCCAGGATTAGTCTATCTAGCCGGTTGCTACGACACAGCACCGTATCACACCTCACGCCAGATTACCCACCTGTTGGATGATGCCAACTATATAATTGTCGAGTCCGCCTTTTCGCAGCAATACCCGAACTCTCCGATCCTAGCGCTAGCCAAACAAAAACGGTTTAGTAAAGAAATGATTGAAAACGGTGTGGTTACATCTAGAATATATTCCAACGACCCAATTTGATTTGTCCACATTAAGTTTTTGCAACCAACATAAGTCGATACCACAGAGGTATCAGTTCTGAAAATGTTTTCAATAACCGAATCGGCTTAAAAAACTGAGAATTACCATACCTTCGTTCAAAGTGATGAACTGAAACCTGTCGAAACCTCCCCCCCGATTTTTGAGCCCTCTTTACCAACTCCACACAAATTGATCCGCTTGTACTATTTAATTTGTTTACAAACTTTTTAACCAAAGCCTTTCTTATCAATCTAAAATCACAGTCCACGTCGACAATTGGTAGAGCAAAGGCCCATCTCATTACAAGTGCATAGAAGTTTCCTACCACCACCCTATATGCATAATCACGCCGATCCATTTTAATTCCATTAACAAAATTCACATCATCACTCATCAAGGAGACCAAAATCGGTAACTCACCCACATCATACTGCCCATCACCGTCGGTATAGAAAATTAAATCTTTCGAAGCATTTTTCAAACCAGTTTGTAGGACACCTCCGTATCCTCTATTTTTGTCATGAAATATTATCTTTAATTTTCGAAACCGCTTTTTCAATTTTTTTAGCAGTTTCCTACTTTTATCTTTCGAGCCATCGTCAATAACGATTATTTCGTAATCGGAGGTAAGCTTCCTTGCAACTGCGTTTGCCTTTCGAACTAACCCTCCTATTGTGCGGGAATCGTTATAACAAGGAAAAAATATCGACAAGGATGTTGTCAT
>CAZARR010000016.1:0-17950 GCA_964487665.1 uncultured Pseudomonadales bacterium | reverse complement strand
ATTATATATCCAATATGTAACATGAGGCAAATTATAGGCTTTTACCATCAACTAAACCCATCTTTTTGAGCAATTCCCCGACAACCACCTCGTTGAAACCAAAAAATCGCAATCTTTCCTCAACTTGCGCACGATTTAAACTTTTGGGAATAATCCGCCCGCCGATGCGCCAGTCGTTGGGATTCTCCACCAGACGCAAGATATCCATTCTTGAACGTTCACGCCAAACTAACCTTTCGTTGGGCCAAGACATATGATGTCAAAAAAAAGTTACTTACTCTCCCACTGCTTGGAGTAAAGAATCTTGTCAATTGCCAAATCGTAGTCAACAATCTCAGTCGGCTTAAACCAAACCTGAATCTCTCTTTCCGCCTCTGCCACACTGCCCGAAGTATGCACCAAATTACGTACGGCTCTTTGCCCATCATCGGCAATAAAATACGAGTCAATTGTATAATCACCGGATATGGTTCCCACATCGGCTGAAAGCGGGTTTGTGTGCCCACGAATCTTACGCACATGGGCAATAGCATGTGCCCCCTCGATAACCATAGCCACCACCGGACCGGCACATAGATAATGCACCAGTCTGTCCTGAATATCTCTGGCAATATCCATCGGATCATCAAACTTGTGCTTTTCTCCCCGCTCCGCATATGCCGCCAAAGTTCGCTCGCCCAACGCCCGCATGTCACCCTCCGACTGACTGTAATGCGTTTTGGCCATTTCTTTGCTTGGCCAAACCATCTTCAAAGCCACGATTTTCAACCCCTTACGCTCAAATCGCGATATTATCTCGCCAACCAACCCCCGCTGCAAACCATCCGGTTTGATCAGCACCAAACTTCGCTCGTGCAATTTTGTACGTATAGACATAGTTAAATTATACCCCGCTCCTTAGTGGAAAATACACACTTTGCCACAAAACCCTCTCCCCCAACGCAAATACCACCAGCTGACCTTTACTTATCAAATCCTGAATTGCCTTGAAAGTTCCAATTGTTTCTCTGTACCCCACTGGCAACATCTCTGGCCTGCCAAGGTCAGACGCCACCAACACTCCCACTCCATCGTGTTGTTGTAGGCCCAACAACCATTTTGACAGCCCTTCAAAACTAAACCTCCCGTCTTCTGGTTTTAAAGTATAACAATCAATTTTCAGACTCCGAGCCAAAATCTGCACTGCGGCTAACAGCCCGCGCCCTCCATCTGCATCAGCAAACGCATAGCAGCCAAAATCTGTTTCACCCTTACCCCTTTCCACTGCTAAATCTACAAACGGTTGTAAACTTTCACCCATCAATTGCTGATGTTACCACATCGCCTACTACCGAAACATTGGCTAGGTTTTGATCAAATATAACCTTGCATGTCTCACGGATATCTTCTATCGTTACAGCCCGAACCTTTTTTTGAATTTCTTCGAAAGAATACACTTTGTTTTCGAACATCATACTATATATAGCTCCTCCGATAATCTTACTCGGGTCGTCAAAGGACATTGCTACTCGCCCCAAATAACAAACCCTGGCATCCTCTAGTTCTTTTTCTGTAATCTGCCATTTTCCTTTGGCCAGCGAATACACGATCTCGTCAATTAGCTTTAATGAGTCGTTGATTTTACCTTTGGGGAACCCCCCACCCACCGATATCGTGCCCATATCTACCCCCATGTCCACATTGGACCCCACCGAATAGGCCCAACCCCTTTTTTCCCGTAATTCCTGATACAAACGACTAACACTACTACCACCCAACAATACGTCGATCAAATACAAAGCTGGTCTCATAGCACTAAACAAATCAACCCCGCGCCAAGCCATTGCCAGGTTGGCTTGCGCCATTGACCTTCTTGTCACAATTGTCTGCTTCTTTGTCTGCTCTGGCCAATCGAAGTGATACTTCCGAGAACTTGTTTCCTTGGTATCGATTAGCCTTTGGAACTTCTTTTCGATCAAACGCAAAAGACTTGCCTCGTCACCATAGCCACCATATATTCCCAAAATCGCATTGTCAGACCGAAACCATTTCTCGGCATAGTCTATTAGGTCAGCAGTCTTTAAACCCAAAAGACTGGTTGGATCCCCAATCACCCCGGTACTTAGCCTGGTGTTTTTAAACTGAATTTTTGCCAGCTCTATAGCTGCCTTGGAGTCTGGTCGGTCTTGATACATCTTCTCTTCCTCCAAAATAGTTCCTCTTTCCTGCTCGAAGTATTCCTCGGATAGCAATGGAAAGCTAACCAGCTGAGACAGTATGTCCAAGGCCAGATTCAGCTGATCTTTGGTCACGCTGATACTAAAACCCATGTCCTCGTAATCGGTATAGGCATTTAGATAACCTCCGACCATTTCTATTGCCCTATCTATGTCAGATAAATGAGGATATTTTTCTGTTCCTTTGAAAACTAAATGCTCTAGGAAGTGTGCTACACCCAACTTTCCCGCCACTTCCTCCCGCGCGCCACTACCAAATACGATTTTTGCCCGAACGATCTGTCGATCGTCAGGCATTAGCATTACTCGCAACTCACCAATCTTTTTAATAGTCACCTCTCTGAACATATGCCAATTTTACTCCGTACCAAACAGAACAGAAACAATCAACGCCTGCTAGCCCCGATCGTGTAGCCCACTCCATTAGTTATTACTTCAACATCACCATTGACATCAGTTCTCCACAGTCTGGCTCCTGCTGCCATCAATCTCCCTATTGCTTCTTTGGTTGGGTGTCCAAATGTATTTTTTCCAACAGATATGACCGCGTCCTTAGGTTTTATTATTTTCAAAAAATCATCACTTGTACTACCTTTCGAACCATGATGAGCTACCTTTAGCACATCGATCGACCCCAAACCCACCAACTCTTCTTCAACCTGCTCATCAATATCACCTGTAAACAATACACTAAATTGCCCAAAAGACAGTTTCCCTACCACACTTGCAATATTATTATCAGCACTCGAAACACCCAATACTTGTGTGCTACTTCGATCAGGCCAAAGAATATCAAAACGCAAACCTTTGTATACTAAAGCATCACCATTCGTCGCCTCGGCCCCGACAGACTGCTCAATTTCATAACGTTTTTTCAAAGCCACCAGCCCCCGGGCATGATCTTTTTGATTATGACTATTAACCACCACCTCGATTTTGTGATCCCAAAACGGAATGTGTCTTGCCAGACACGACAACATTTTGCTCTCGTCCGGACCACCATCAATCACCATCTGAAACCCTCGCCAAAACACCAGTGCGCCATCACCCTGACCCACGTCACAAAATACTACATGTAGTTTGTCATCAGGCCATTGTTGATATACAAAGAATGAAAGGGTTACAAATAGTAATAGTAGTTTTGTTTTCATGACCCAAAAAATTTCACCAATAAAACAATCACATGAGCCACCGGATAGGTAAAGAATCCACCCATAGGACCCAGAACCACCACCAATACACCCAAAAACATCAGGATTGGCACCAATGGTAAAACCAAAACGTTGGCGGTAAGCCCCACCCAGCTAACCCGGCCAAAATACCACCAGATAATCGGTGCCGTCATCAAAAACGTTGACATCGTCGGAGCTACATAGCGCAAAAACCCAGATATTTTGGCGATCCTTTCTTCCCACAATACCAGCCCCGCCGTGGCTGCAACAGTCAACTGAAAACTAACTGACTCAATTATCAGCGGATTTACAAACACCATCACCCAACAGGATAACCACAATGTCCAACCTCCTGCTGATTTTCTCCCAATAGCCCTGGCTATCATCACCAGTGTGACCATTATCAAAGCCCGCACTATTGGAGCTTGCCAACCTGTTATTAGCGTATATAAATACATCATTAATATTGCAACGATCGTCGCTTGTTTCCTTCTAAACAAAACAAACAACATCAGCAACATCGATTCACCCACAACTGCCAGGTTATAACCCGAAGCCACAGCTATGTGTACAGTACCTGAGTTAATCAAATTTTGATAAAAGTCCCGAGCTAATCCATCTTTGTAACCAAAAAGCACCCCCAAAACCAATCCTGCCTCAGGTTCAGGTAAGCTGCCCCCAACCCTGTTTATTAACCACAACCTAGTCGTGCCAACACTACTAACCGCTATTTGCCCCAGACCAACACCAGGCGACAACTCAACGCGCTCTGTATCCACCCAAACCCTACCCAAGAGAACATCTAGCAATCGCCATCGTACTTTGCCAACAACCACCCCTTGTGAACTAGTTTGTTCGCCCCATTTTCGGTCCTGTTTTATCCAAAACCGGCCCATCCGCCCGATATACTTTGACTGCTTCTGTTCTACAAAAGAATAGTCGCCTGTTAATTTTACCCGCACACCACGCGGTTGGCTCAATACAAACAATTGTCCAGGTAACAATCTCAGCTCCAACAACAAAATTAGAAGCAACAATCTCTTTTTCACCGATCAAATACTTAACCTCTCTCTGTTATTTTCAAGCAAACTTTTTGTCAAAACTTTTCTCGTGACCAGTTCGTCAATACTAGCGTATGGCCGACCATCAATGATCGCTTGCGAGCGTACCTCGCCAATTCCCGACAAGCCCATAAGTTGCTCTTTGGTGGCTGAATTTACACTGATTAATTGCTCACCCACTTTCCCCACCATTGCATTCGTAGCAAGGCTACTTTTTGGTGCAATATATATTTTCTGGGCGTCTTTTACTTTGTCTGCCATATTTACCACCTTGCCTACAAAGTCCCTATCTGCCTCGGCCGATAGACCGCCTGCAGCGACGATCGCATCCTTTACCCGGGCACCGTCTAGTAGCTCGTAAACTCCCGGGCTTACTACCGCTCCACTCACATCGACCATAACCTTCGCACTACGCTCCTCGCTCGCTTTGATATACTCCACCCTCACCTCACTTTGTCTATTCCGCCACCACTCATATCCGGCAAATCCCGCGCCAAAGCCTATCAAAGCAACTACTAGTACATCAATCCACAACACAGAATACTTACCTTTCTTCAACACTACCCACTCAAACATTGGTTCTACAATAACACAAAGTTCACCAAACGACCTGGGACAAAAAATACTTCCTTGTATGTGCTCTCGGGGATCCACTTCCGCACAATATCATTTTGCAACGCCACCTCAACTACCTTAGCCTTGTCACCACTAATACTCATATCTATCATTACGCTTGCCCGTACCTTGCCGTTTACTTGTACAACTATGACTTTTGACTCTTCGACCAGCAAGGAGGTGTCGAAGTCTGGCCAAGCGGCTTTGTGTACGCTTTCTTGGTGGTTCAATACATTTTGATATATTTCTTCAGCCAGGTGCGGAGCAAAAACGGCAAATAATTTAATCAATCTTTCTGCATCACCCTTTCCCATTTTTTCTGTAGCCAGTTTCCATACGTTGACCACCTTCATCAACTCAGAAATTGCCGTGTTGTACTTGAATTCATCCAAATCCTCCCTCACCGCCTTGGCGGCCCGAGCCACTTCTTTGGCGAGCGACGGGCTCGACTGATCGGCCATTTTGTCCTCATCAGAAAATAGTTTATAAACCCGGTCCAAAAACTTTCTCATACCCGCCATGCCACTGTCACGAAAATCGCCGCCCTGATCATAAGGACCCAAAAACATCAAGTAGCAGCGCAAACAATCAGCTCCAAATTTGGTCATATACTCATCCGGGTTGACAATATTACCCCTGGACTTACTCATTTTCGCCCCATCTTTGAGTATCAATCCATGGCTGTATAAAAACGGAAATGGTTCCTCGCTATTGACCAACCCTGCGTCAAAAAGGACCATATTGACAAAACGAGCGTACAAAAGATGCAATACTGCATGCTCAGCTCCCCCGATATATGATGAAACCGGTGTCCACTTGTCTATCAAATCCTGGTCAAATGGCCTACTTTCGCTTGAATCGCCAACCCAAACTCCCATATTCATGTGCAGATATCCCAAGAAATACCACGAACTATCCAAAAATGTATCACACACACCTAACTCACGCCTAGCGAGTTTGCCACATTTTGGACACGCCACCTCCTTCCAATCCTTGGACGCATTTGACAAAGGCACACTACCATCACCCTTTGGCCTAAAATCCACAATATCTGGTAGAACCACGGGCAACTGGTCAAACGGCACCTCCACCCAACCACATCCAGGGCAGTCCAGCATGGGAATCGGTGCACCCCAGTATCTCTGTCTGCTAATTAACCAATCTCGCAAATGGTATACCGTCTTCCAACGGGCAAAACCATCTTTGATCATCCAGTCAGCCATTTGCTCTTTACCATCACCCCAGGCATCCAGACCATCGAATCTAGCCGAATTCATCAACACTCCCTCGCCTTCAAAAGACTGTTCCGCTCGTGCCACACGCTGATTTAACTCGGCTTCAGCATAGGCAACCACCTGGCGAATTGGCAGATCAAACTTTTTGGCAAAGTCGAAATCCCGATTATCATGGGCGGGCACCCCCATTACCGCTCCGGTCCCCACACCAGATATCACGTAATCAGCCACAAAAACGGGGACTTTTTCACCGTTAACCGGATTTATAGCCACAAGCCCCGTATTAACTCCTGTCTTGTCATTTTCACCAATTTTCCTCTGTTGTTCCGTTTTGTTCAAAGCCCGGCGGACATAATCAACCACAATTTTTTCTGGCTTCCAGCCATTATCCATCCATTTCGAAGCTACTTCTGGCGCCACCACCAAAAAGGTTGCCCCAAATATTGTTTCCCAATATTTGGTCCACACGGTCAAAGTACTCCCTTCATCCAGACCTTCAATCTCAAAATCTATCTCCAATCCTTTGTCTTTTCCTATCCAATTTCGTTGTGCTGTCTTTATTTTTGCTGGCCAGTTTATCTTTTCTAACCCCAACAACAATCGGTCCGCATATTTAGTGATAGCAAAATGCCACGAGCTCATTTCCCGCCGCTCTACTTCACTTTTGCACCGCTCGCAAATACCATTCTCGACCTGCTCATCTGCCAAAACTGTCTTACAACTGGGACACCAATTAACTTTAGCTTTAGCTTTGTAAGCCAAACCCCGCTTATACATCAAGGTAAATAACCACTGGGTAAATCGGTAATACTCGGGATCATAGGTTTCCAGGCGGTTATTCCAGGCATAACCATTACCAATTCTTGATAACTGACTATAGAAATGCTCCTCACTAATCCTCGCGTGCTCCTTGGGGTGTCGACCGACTTTTATTGCATAATTTTCCGAGTGAATACCAAACCCATCCAGACCCATTGGTTCAAACACATCAAAGCCCCGCATACGCATAAACCTTCCCCGTATGTCCGCACCCACAAAGGCCATCATGTTTCCTACATGTAGACCCTCAGCCGAAGGGTAAGGAAACATCATCAGATTAAAATACGGCTTGGTCGCTTTTTTTAAATCGATCTCATATATTCCCTTTTCTCTCCACCAAGACTCCCACTTTCGCTCTAAAATCCCAGGATCATATTTTGTGCCCATTTTCATTAAACTCAATTCTACCACCCTCTTTATGCTAGATATTCTTTTGTAACTAGCAGATAAATCATTTCACTGCCATTCATTGTACGTTCTAACCGCCTTGCAGATGATACGTCACAATGCCAACTTAGCAACATAATATATCCTACTCGATATTCCTACTAATCATTGACAATAATCTGTACAATGTTTCCTAATGTCACTGCTCTTTTGGCTGCACTCAATTTATTTGGCCCTAGCCGTTTTCATTACCTATTCTTGGACTCAAAACTCGCAGCTATCGCAATACGACTTGCAGCTGACAGCCGCCCTAGTTACTTTGTACTTCCTTTCACGCTACTTGCTCAAAAAAAGAGCCTTGGCTCTCGAGTTTGAAACCACCATTATCCTTGTAGCCGTGTGTTTGTTACTGGTTTTTTCAACCGGAGGTCTTGATTCACCTCTGTTTTTTCTTTGTTATTTTTTACTTTTTGCCATGGCTCTGCTTTTTGAACCCTGGCAGGCTAGTGTTTTGTCGCTTTTTCTGGTTACAGCACTGGTAGTCTCCACCGGCAACAATCCCAACAGCCAACATCTAGCCAACTTGATTTCCCTATTGCTTATCACGCCCCTAGCTATAGTAATGGGTAAAAAATATCTCGAAGTTCAGGCTGCGCGTGGCGCGATCCAGATTTTAGAACAAAAAATTACGGACGAAGAAACAGACACGCTGGTGTGGATAGCTACCCAAGCCAAGCCTTCCATTACCAATATTCTAGACCTTACCAGCGAAGTGATTGGTAGCAACCTTTTGCCACGACAACTGCAACAAAAACTACAGCAGGCCCACGACAACCTCAAAGAATTGCACCACTCCGCAAATATCCTAGAGAAATCCGTTGAAGATGATTAGACTGACTTGCTACTTCGGGTTAAGTTTGCTACTACAGGATCAAGAGAACACTCCATCAAAATATTTATCTTCTCCCGGACAAATATATCAAAGCTACTCACCTAACATCCTACCAAAGCTACCATGAATTCTCTAGGACAATCAAAATACATCACTAAGTCAAAAGTCATAATCACCATATCCTCTATAATTCTAATACTGGACCTATTTCAACCCCTCGCTGTTCATGCTGACAACTTGACCTCTCCAAACTACAACGTCCAGATGAGCACTCTCAATATTACCGGCGGCAACAAAAGTAGCGGTAGTTACAAGCTCGGTGACACGGTCGGACAAACATTCCAGGGTCAATTTGATTCGGCAGGTTATACCATTAAAGCTGGCTTTCAGTACATCAACTCCCTGATTGCTTTTCGCTTTCTGATTTCCACCACCAATATTAACTTCGGCTCCCTCACTCCCGGATCACCCTCCACTCAAAACCATACTCTTACTGTCAGCAATGGCTCAGCCTATGGCTACACAGTCAAGGCCATCGCCAGTGACCAGCTCACTCTAGCTCCTTCTGGACCAACCACAATTCCCGCCACCAGCTGCGACTTGGCTACCCCCTGCACTATTAGTGATGCCAACGTCTGGAGTAGTTCCTCCCGCTATGGTTTTGGCTACAACATGAGCGGTACCGATGTTGATACCGCTGATTTTGTCAACAATACCTACTACCGACCATTTGGTACTCTCGCTAACAACGACACTCCCGCAACCATAATGCAACGCGCTAGCGTAACCACCTCGTCTACTGCCACCATCACTTACAAAATCAACATCTCTAGTACCCAAGCGGCCGGAGAATACCAAAATGGCATAGTTTTTATTGCCACCCCATCTATATGAAAAAATTTCTATTTCCGCTACTTTTGCTATCCACTTTTTTCTCTCCTCGATCAATTCACGCTCAAACGGCCGTGAGCCCAATCGACATAGCCTTATCGCCTCCGATATTACAAATACAAATTAAACCAGGCAAACAGATCACCTCTGCCTTTACCATCGAAAACAAATCACCAAACGACATGCAGTTGACCGCTTCAATTGTTCCGTTTAGCAAAACCACTACCAATGGTGATCCTATTTATTCGAACCTCGACAACGACCCATTTGCCACCAACCTAACTTTATCAAACGCCAGCATCAAGCTTAACCAGGCTTTTACCATATCAGCCAATTCCCACGACCAGCTATTACTCAACATTACCGTTCCTGAAGGGGCACCACTATCCGATCATTATTTCAGCCTCAGGGTAACTACCCAACCACAAAATGCCGGGAACTCCCGTTTGTCTGCCGCGATTGCTAGCAACATCCTCATTAGTGTTACCGATTCCGACACAAAAAAACCTTTTTTACAAATAGAAAACTTTGGCTCCTCAACCAAGCCGTTTATATCTTGGCGAGGTAAGAACATCTTCGATAGTTCCTCTCCGATCAAATTTACCGGCCAAGTAAAAAATCTATCTGATTATTTTTACGAAGTCAGAGGGTCGTTCCAGGTAAACCACCAACAACAAATTCGTTTGGTTACTCCCATTAGACCTGTAAATATACTGGCTTTTTCGAGCCGCGAACTATCGGCTTCTCCTAGCGGCGAGCTCACGTTCACCCCCAAGATTACCGATCTGGGAAACTTTTCCATCAGCATTTCCATAGCAGATAAAACACAATATGCATATTCAATATTCATTTTCCCAATAAAAATTATAGTTGGAGTTATGGCTGTAATTATCCTGCTTCTTGTATCAAATAGGTTATTGACACAGAAAATAAATAGTGGTCTACTAAAACCATGACTAAGGGTAGACTCCGGTTTGGGGTGCTTGTCGGGACGTTCTTGCTAGCTCAATCCTACCTTCTCTCTTCCCCACCGGAACTAGACTCCGCTGCTATGCAAACTGTCAGAGATACTTTGCAGACCTCCAGACTATCTGTTAACGCCCGCGTCAAAGCCTCTGGTACCGTCGTCGGAAGCTCAAAGGTAATGATGTACAACTCCGCCTCCGCTCCTGCCAACACCATTTCCACAGCCAATCTTCGTATCGGTGATTCTTTGGTAATTGGTGTTAATACCTATACTGTCACTAGTATCATTGATGCAGATGAATTTACTGTCACCCCCGTATTAATCTCCGGAGATACTGATGATGGTGACGCAATCTATCTCAAAACCAAAGCTCAACACGTCGTCACTTTCAATACCGCCAACGCATTCCCCAATGGTTATTTCAGAATCCTAATTCCCGCTGATGCTACTACACCAAACGACGGCAATCCTGACGATCAAGGCTGGGATTTTGGGGGTGGTACTATTACTGTTACCGGTACCAATGCCACTGGATATACATTTGTCACGGGTGTAGCTACAGCTTCAGGCGGGTCTGGTTGCACCTCCCCCTCCAACTACCACTGTTTCGAAGTCCACTATTCTGGCAACGGTGGAATAGGCACGGCGATTACCATCAGTATAGGTCAAACTGGTGGAACCAACACTTTAATCAATCCAGGCCCAGGCACTGCTCACACAGAAGCTACCGCTGACACTTATACATACATCGTGCGAAACTACGACAGCGCTGATACTTTGCAGGACGCTACCTCCGGTAAGATCGGAGTAATCGAATCAGTTCGCGTCACTGCAACAGTTGACCCCACCATTACTTTTTCCATTGCTGGCGTTGCTGCCAGTCAAAGCAAATGTGGTGAAACAACTACCGTATCCACGGCTGCCGGCACCAATGCCCCCCTAGCTGTCCCATTCGGCACACTGTCACTTAATACTTTCGCCGTAGCCGCACACGACTTGACTGTCTCTACCAATGCCGAAAACGGTTATTCGGTCACGGCCATTGAAAACGATCAACTGGGTAAAGATGGTGGAACTACTCCACGAATAGTTGACACGCCATGCGACGCAGGACCTTGTACTGATACCGCTGAACAAATTTGGGCCACAGCCACAAATAACGGTTTTGGTTACTCACTTGAAAACGTCGACGCTGCATCCATTACATTCGAGCATGGAGGGACAAGGAAAGCTCGGCAATTTCCGGCAGCTATCGAAACTGAAACGCCCGCCACCCTCTTCTCATCCACTGCGGTTGCTAACGCCGAAGATGCCTATATTTGTTACAAAGTTTCGGTTGGTGCAACCCAAGCAGCCGGTGATTACGAAAATCAGATAACATATACAGCCACCGCTTCTTTTTAAATTAACAAGACATACACATTCATGCCTGCCCAAGCAAAAACAAGAAAACTATATCAGTTAATTTACGGTTCGATAATTCTTGCACCTATAGTTTTCTTTTGTACCGTACGGTCAATCTTTGCCCAGCAGGCAATATCATCTGCAACTGCAATTCCCCCACGATTGGAGGTTGAGCTCGCTCCAGGCCAAACCATTGAAAAAGAGCTAAAGGTCCGCAACGAAACGGATAGTCAACAATACTACGGTGTCAACGTAGACGACTTTATCGTCGCCGATTCAGCTGGCACCCCTGTCCCCGTTTCTGAAACTATCTCCGGTCGCTGGTCACTAAAAAGCTGGATCAAAATAGTCAGTGCAGTTCCTGTCGATGCCAAATCCACTCAGGTAGTCAAACTAAAGATTACTGCTCCTGTCAACGCCATGCCAGGGGGGCATTATGCCATGATCACCTACCAACCCAATCCTGACCAAAAAGTCGGAGACTTGAAAAAAACAGGTTCTCTTTTGGGCCAGCGTGTAGGCACCTTGGTATACGTTACGGTCCCAGGTGATATTCACCAAAAAGCCGTTCTGCAATACTTCAAAACATCTCCCTTTAACGAAATGGGCCCGGTCGAATTTTCTGGCCTAGTTGAAAACAACTCTGACGTTCATATTGCTCCAAAAGGAGAAGTCATTATCAAGGATATGTTTGGAAAGATAGTCTCCCGAATCCCCGCTGAGACAGGCAACATATTCCCCGATGTCAGCAAGACCTTAACCTTGTCATGGCCACAAAAATGGGGCTATGGCCGTTACAGTGCTAGCCTAAACCTGGCCTACGGAACTGCCGGAGGAATAATCACCGCTACTATTTTCTTTTGGCTCTTTCCTATCAGAGGGGTAATCTACATCCTAACCCTAATCATCGCTCTGCTCACTATCGTAATCATACTTAACAAGCGTAACAAAAAGCATCAAGAAGAACTAGAAAAAGAGGTCAAGGAATTAAAGAAAGAGCTTGATCAGCTGGAAAATAAGTAGACGAGCTCTAAATCTTTTCATCTGCTTGATATTCTGGGCGGTTATCCATCCCCATCGTGCACACGCTATTATTGATACACTGCAATACACAGCCACGGTTAGTGCCACGGTAAGCTCAGAATCTTTCACTCCCCCTGTACTTATCTCCCCGGAGGATGACAGTTCAACAAATAACAACATTATTACTTTTGTCTTCACTCGAGCTTCATCGAGCCACGGTATAGACTCGTACGATCTTTACTTAGACGACATTGCCCACTTTAATGGAATTAACCCTAATAGTGGCCAAACTACTTCGCTCTATACGTCTTCAATCTCAAACAACCGCCTCACCATTGTTTCGGTCAACTCACTTTCAGACGGCTACTACACCTGGAAAATAGTTACCCACCGCGCCAGCGGCCAAACTCACACAACCTCATCCTTCATTTTTCTAGTTGACACTCAAGCCCCAACCATTGTTCTATCGAATGTAGATGACAATATTCTTGGCTGGAATAGTGGAATATTCACCTCCTTACCCCAAACTATCGCCGCCAAGACCGTCTACGTGGCCCAGGATAGCCCGCTACTTGTCGGTTCTGTAGAAACATTCGCAAATATCAAAATTGATCTCGTTTGCCCCTTAAATACATCCAGATGCCAAAACTCGCAAGTAATCATCAACTCACCAAACGGCAGTTGGTCACACAGGTATCACAATTTGCTACTCGACACTACCTACTCCGTTTTTATTTCTTCTTCCGACTCAGCCGGAAACACTAGCTCGCTACCCGAATTTTATTTAATCTATACTAGACACCCTCGGTTAGTCACCCCCACGCCAGCCACAACTATCACCCCCATTCCCACCCCAACTACTACCCAAACAGAAGTAACCGCAACTCCCACCCCTCCTACCCACAACCTTCCCCCAGCCTTCCCCAGTCTGCCACCGGAATATCCGCACAGTCCTTCGCCCCCAGCCAAACTGTCTTCTGTCAAAATGTTTACTCCAAATACCGATAGTCTTGGAACATTGGCAGCAATAAGTATTATTGGACACCTACTACTATCAGGCTTGGCCACTAGCCTAAAACTTTCTGGTATTGGCAAAACCATCCTCGCCATCATTATTCCACCCTTCTTTGGGGATGATCTGACCTTGGCCGTGCTACCCAGTAGTACCATCAGAACTCTTCCCTTTACTGTCCTTTCTGTTGTTAGTCTAGAACCTATCAAAACACAACTTAATAATCTTAAATATATAAGTAAAGATCAACTTGAACGCTTGATAGCCACTCTAAACAAAAATAAGCTGATTACTCTGGTCACCAATTCAGTCGGTCGTTTTAATCTGCGGCTCAAACCAGGTCACTACTTGATTATTGCCAACAAACCCGGCTATTCCTTTCCCGATCAAGAACTACAAACATATATCGAAACCAAATCAGACTACCCCACTATCATTTATCATCGAGAAACCATTGGCATCAAAGAAAATACTCCATCAGTTGATATCAAAGTTAACTCATCAAATGGTACATGGTTGATACCACTGAATCGCAAACGCAACGATTCCTTAAGTACCACAGAACGGCTCCAACACCACTTATCAAGCATTCGAATAGCACCTCTTGCTGCTGCCATTTTGCTAAGTATTTACGCCCTCTCATACTCCACTAGCTACACATTAATTATCATATTTTTACTTTCGATATATTTATTACTTTCCGAGTATATCTACCCCAGTCTGTTTACGCCTGTTCTTCGAAAGCGTCCTATATAGTATCCATAGAATATATCAAAAGCCCTCTTTTCTTCACATTTTATAATGTTTTCACGATAACATAAAAGTTATCAATAGTCCTCTTATAATAATCATCCACTATCACTACGGTCAATCAACCGCTAAACATTATTTCGCTAACTTTTATAACGGTCTTTAGGTACTAATATATTCATTCCGAACCTCGCCTATCGTGCGAAATAACCCGAAAAATTACCATTAAGAGTAGATTAAATCGACTTTGCCTACAAGCCGAAAACTAGTACTAATGTTGTGTGAAAACAATGTTACAAATAACTTCCATCAGGATAGTAGCAGCTCTCTTACTTCCACCCCCTGTGAACTAAAACTTAGAATCATTATTAATCTATTTCCTATCTTATTATGTCATCCCACATCAAATAGTATCACATTACTAAATGTGTATATCTTTATTTTCACGGTATATTAACGCATAACGGTACCCTCACATCTCCCTCCAATACCGCGTGGAATATATAATTGCCGTTTACCAATCGTCAATAATCATGCTTCTGAAACGGCTTTCACAACCAACTCGCTACCAAATTAGTCTATCACAGTTGAACGTTATGGCCGTTGACAATACTTTTCCCCCTTATTATATTGGTATAAGACCGTCTAATATCGTCTAATTTGAACCTAAAATAGAATTTCGTTAATAACTTATCAAAACAATGCAAATAGTCGATTTCGCTCAACAAAAAAACTCACGAGATATTACTCCAAATCATGGTAGTGAGATAACTGTCGCTACATTAGTATTTTTGATCCCCATGCTTATTCTCTTTTTATTGACCAAATAGATTGATTGTCGATGTCCTCCTCTGCCCACAGTAATAATCATCTCGACTCTTTTCGAAAATTTCTCCAAAATAAGGGGCTGCAATCTATCACTATAAAAAATTACCTTTCTGATCTTCGTAGATACTTGGTCTGGGCATCCACCAACTTTTCACGACAGTCTCCCGAAGATCCTATAACACTAAAGTCTTACATTGACTTTCTTGAAACCAAAAACACCCCAACCCAAACAATTTCTCGTTACCAAGCATCTCTAAAAAGTTTTTCCCAATCCCTCGGGCAAGCTCTGGTTACCAACACCATTTCCTCCCTTAACCACCATCAGCTATTAGAAAAATTCAAAAAACAATTAATCAGAGACAAAAAAAGCCCTTCGACAATAAAAAACTATTTATCTGACCTCAATCACTTTCTTACTTGGATTGCTAACTCACCTATTATTCTTGTGGATGATTATCGACAAGTTTTTGATGCTAATACGCTATCGGTCTACGATAACTATCTCAAAAACATTCATACCACATCAAGTGTAGTTTCCCGACGCAAATCGAGTATTCATCAGCTAGCAAATTTTGCTTTTGAGCAAGGCATTATTGACAAAAATGTATTCGCTCACCAAGTCAAAACACCATCTCCCCAACCTTTATATTGGCTAAAACGAAAGGTTACTCCTGTAAAAAAAGCTCAAACAAGCACTGGAGTCTGGCGGCTATACTCGCGCTACAATGCTCTACCCTTTACACCCTACCTCCACCTGGCCATACTCACGCTCTTCACTGCAGCTCTAACCGTTTTTGGCTACAACCAAATCTTTCGCGATACCAAAATCACCTCTGCCTATCCGGCTAACCCAACTCGACCAACTCGTCAGTTATCATTTCAAGGTCGACTCACCGACAGTGCCGGCACCCCCATATCTACAGCGGTCAATGTACTGTTTAAGCTCTACACCGCAGTCTCTGGTGGTACTCAACTATATACTTCTGGAACTTGCTCTGTCACCCCTGACTCGAACGGAATCTTTAATACCCTTATTGGTGACACCGTCTGTGGTGCCGAAATTGCTTCTAGCGTATTTACCGAAAATTCGGCGGTTTGGCTTGAGGTAACCGTTGCTAGTGAAACACTTTCGCCGCGCCAACAAATCGCCACCGTAGCCTATGCCCTAAATACCGAGACCGTCCAAGGCTTCCCTATTTCTTCAACTACCTCAGCAATTCGCAGTTCTCTAGTGGTCATGAACGCCAGTGGCGACATCGTTCTTGGTGAACAATCACAAGCGATCAAGGCTACCTCGGGAACTTTCGGAATCTCTGGAAACACCCTTACCCTCTCAACCAACGCCACCACCAATGGCAATATCTCTCTCGCGCCGGATGGTGCTGGGCAGCTGCTAGCCATTGGCGGCACGACTACCCAGGATTATTTGCGAGTGACCAACGCCAGTCTCACCTCGGGTTCTCTGATATCAGGCTACGTTGGTAACAACACAGCCACTGGCGATCTGCTTACCTTGTCAGCCGGCTCGGTCGAGACAGATCGTCTAAACGTTGCCGCAACTGGCAAAACCACAATCACCGCCGTCAGCAAGGGTGACGCCGCTTTGATCGTTGATCAAAAAGATAGCGCTCCGCTTTTTACAGCTTCTGCCTCGGGTACCCCAAAATTTACCCTTCTTAACACTGGTTCTGGCCAGTTCCACCAAGCTAGTTCAATTACAACCACAGTTGGTGCCCTCACCTTTCAACCAGCATCGGGGTCTAATGTAAATTTGATTTTGGCTACCACTGGCGATTTTGTTGTCAATACAGATCAACTATACGTCGATACCAGTGCTGGTAACGTCGGTATCGGTACCACAGCTCCAGCTACCAAACTCGATGTCTACGGTGGTGGTATCAGGTTGGGTGCCAACAACAATGCTGCTGATATTCTCAATACTTCGGCAGGTGGTGTTGCCAATGGTAACCTCTACTGGGGTAGTCAACTCCTCTGTACTGCTGCTTCTTCTAACTGTGGTTGGGCTACTGCCGCTAGTGTTGTTAATCACTGGAATCTCACAGGTGGAACTATCTTCCCCTACAACAACACTGTTGATCTCTTAGTTGGTGGTGACTCCACCGCCAGTGCCAAGTTTGCTTTCATTAATGTCTACAGTGGTACTCCTACTGCCAGTATCTCTGCCGGTACTTCTGGCTCAACCACCCTTACTGCTACCGGTACTCTCTCTACTACCAAGATGCTCCCTCTCACTCTAGGTGGTGCTACTACTGGCCCCATACAACTCTCCCCCAAAGGTACTACTGGTCTTAATGTAGATGGAACAGGAAATGT
Source organism: uncultured Pseudomonadales bacterium (assembly GCA_964487665.1). Taxonomy (GTDB): domain Bacteria; phylum Patescibacteriota; class Microgenomatia; order UBA1400; family MFAQ01; genus CAZARR01. The sequence goes on along the minus strand of CAZARR010000016.1, from coordinate 344 downwards.
GGGTATTGGGACGACGGTACCCTTGTCAAATCTACAAATTAAATCAGCCACAAATAAAGAAATTCAAATAGGCTCAACTGCAGGGATTTTCACAAACTCATCATTTTTTACCGATTTAGTTAGTTTAAACAATACAATTAACTTTTCTCGCGCTTCTGACGGTGGTTTCACTGAATCTATATTTGGCTACAACGATGCATCTTTAAGCAATTTAGGTCTTACCTCAAGAGGTGATATTAAATTTGTAACGGGAAGCATTGCGAACCAAGGTATGATTATCAAAACAACTGGCAACATCGGCATTGGGACGACTTCTCCCTCCCAGGCTCTTGATCTTATCGGCT
>CAZARR010000015.1:0-20193 GCA_964487665.1 uncultured Pseudomonadales bacterium | reverse complement strand
GCATTATACGCGCTAGAATGATGGTAAAATTGGGCCGTATCCTTTCGGGGTGTAGTATAACGGTTAGTATGGGCGCATGGGGTGCGTCCGATCTCGGTTCGATTCCGAGCACCCCGACATTTGGTGTTTGAATAGCGAAGGGCAGAAGTTGGTTTCTTTGGGCTATTGCAGAGGTTTTTCCGGGCTACCGCCTTCGGGTTCCTCTCCCGTAAATTCCCTAATGAACTGCAGAACAGCGACATCCTCAAGTCTCAGTTGTATGCCCGCATTAGCTAGATCTTTCAAGTATTGTACGTAGTTTTCTTTTGACTCGTCAAACCACTCTCGCGCAGCGGCGCTTCCTGGTGCTATTTTTTCTGTCATCGTTTAATCGCCTCCTTTAAGTGAAAAATATTTCATAACATTGACCTGATGGGTATTCTACCAAATTTACTTCCAGTTGAGCTCTACTTGGGCCCAGTTGACTACGTTCCACCAGGCAGCAATATAATCGGCACGGCGATTTTGATACTTGAGATAATAGGCGTGTTCCCAAACGTCTAATCCAAGAATGGGTTTTTTGCCTTCGGACAGAGGAGTGTCCTGGTTGGCGGTAGAGGTTATTTCGAGACGGCCGTCGCTAACGACCAGCCAGGTCCAACCGCTGCCAAAGCGGGCAAGGGCGGTGGCAGTAAATTGCGTTTTGAATTGATCCATACCACCAAACGTGTGGCTGATCATGTTTAATAGGTCGCTTTCGGAAAGTGAGTTGGGGGTTGGAGTCATCATTTTCCAAAAAAGGGAGTGATTAAAGTGTCCTCCTCCGTGGTTTTTGACAGCTAAACGAATATCCTCTGGAATCTGGTTGGGGTCCATGAGCATACTTTCGAGAGAAAGCTCAGGTAATTCGGGATGTTTGGACAATGCCTCATTTAACTTTTCCACATAAGTAGCATGATGTTTGTCGTGATGAATTTGCATGGTTGCTGCGTCAATATGTGGCTCGAGAGACTCAAAAGCATAGGGCAGATCAGGCAGGGTAAAAATATTCATGAGGTTATTTCTAACAGAGCTCAAAGGAATTGGCAAGGGCGGTCGCAACAAATTGGGTCCGATGGTGGGGAGTAGCACCGTACTTTTTGAGGGCACTAATGTGAGCGGGTGTTCCATAACCCATATTTTGGTCCCACTGATACTGAGGGTAGCGTACAGACAAATCACTCATGAGCTGGTCGCGGTAAACCTTGGTAAAGATACTAGCCAGACTCACCTCAAGAAAAAGATTGTCTGCATTGACTATGTTGCGTATGGTTTTGCCGGGAAATGAAATAGTTAAGTTGCCATCAATAATAAATGTACGATCAATTTGTTTGGCGATCAGATCGAGAAAGATTTGTTTATTGGCCCAACCTATTCCATTCGAATTGATCTTTGCAACCTCAATGCTAGAGATGGTAATACTAAGTAAAGAGGTGTCTTTGAGTCGGTTAACAAGTTTTTTTCTTTGAATTTTCGAAAGCTTTTTACTGTCACGAATGGGGGTATTTACATAGTTAAGCAAGTGTTCCTTGGGGCAGTTTAAAGATACTGCGGCAGCACAAAGTGGTCCTGCGAGGGCACCTCTACCACACTCGTCTAAACCGCATATAATGGTAGTCATGGATAAGCGAGAGGAAGTGTATCAAATAGTAAGTCGAATTCCCAAGGGCAAAGTGATGACGTATGGGCAAGTGGGAAGAATTGCAGGTGTCCACCCCCGGGTGGTGGGTGCGTACTTGCACCATAACCCCTATCCAGGAATTGTTCCCTGTCACCGAGTGGTATCGGCAGACGGAAGACTGGCAAAGACGTTTGCATTTGGTGGTAGAACCAAACAGACAGAAATGTTGACTAACGAGGAGGTGAGATTAACGGAAGGAACGAGGGTAGACACGAAAACGGCCTTGCTGAACCAGGGTACTAATTAGTAGTTCGGCGGTGATTGAATCGGGGTCAACATAACCATCAAAAATCTCGTGGGCAAGTCGATCTGGACCGAGTTGGTCTCGGTGAGATGGTATCGGGTCCAGAGATTCGGTTAATGGGTAAAGATACAGAAGGCGGCGAGCTTGGACCAGTAATCGTTGCGGCGTTTTACTCTCGAAAATTCTGGTTCTCATCTGGTACCCCGGATAACGGGTTGTTAGCTTAGCGGCTATCTCATCAGCATCGCTTGAGTCTTTTATCGTGTGCCAAAAGCAACGCTTGTCTTTTTTGTTTAACCACATCTCGATAAGTAAACGATAAGTTGTGATTCTCTCAAATATTTTAGTTCTCATCCTGTACCCGGGAAACTCGGATGCTAACTTAGCGACAATCGGATCAGCGTCGTCTGGACTGGTTAGCGTGTGCCAAAAGCAACGCCTATCTTCTTCGACTAGCCACGTAGTTACCCGAGTTTCTGGGGGCCTGTGTTTAAAACACCTAACTGATCTTAACTGAATGATAAACATATTAAAAAGCCTTGGGTGAAGTTGGTCGGGTCTCCCAGCTTCTTTGAGGGCGGCCTCTTGTGACGCCCGAAGTTCTTCCCAATATTCCTCGTTTAGCCGATGCCAATCCGGGTCGTTAACTACCTCTGGGGGTAAAAAGACCCATTCTTGGGGAGGTATACCGACCAGGTCGGCTATTTCTATTTGTGGCGTAAAGCCAGCTTCTGGTGGGTTAGACATCGCTGGCGGGATTATTCCAAAACTCGGCAAAGTTAGCAACGGGTATAATTTGGGTATGGATCAGGTATACCCAGGGCACATTTATGATCGGATTCGGCGTCAAGTGGCGGTTAGTTACGTCCAACATGAACTGAAAAAATACTTGCCATCGTTAAGGAGTGGTGTCAGCTGGAAAACCATAGATGGTGATGTTGGCAAATGGTTTGACCAATCGCCTTTTGTTTTGCCAGTACGAGATTTTTGGAATGGCGTTTATGGAATAGTGACGGGTTTTAAATTGCTAATTCATTTGGTTGATTTTTTTACCGCAGAAAATATTATCTGGGAGAGAAGGGAAATTGATGTCAGAGAACTTAATTTTGCTGGTTTTAATCCAAATTCATTTGGAGTGAAACTTGAGAGCACCAAGGTTTCTGAGGCTGTCAATTTTTACAATGACCCACAAAATCGAGGGTTACGGGCGGACCATTTGCAAAAAGTAAGAGAAACATTTGGAAAAACCTTTGAACGAGAAAGCGATCCAATTATCGTGGTTGCAAAAAAAGTTGATAAGTCTGATCAGACAGTTGTTTATGATGGGAATGCCAGAGTTTTTTTGTCAATATTACAAAATGAGATGATTGTACCTGCTTTTGTCAGCTCCTTTGGGGATGATGACCGCAAATTGAGAAATTATTGGATTCCTACGGGTATGTTACAGGAATTAGCACATTACGCTAGACAAGCCGAAAAGGAAAATAATATTGATCTTTACAAAGCCCACACAACAGTGTTAAAGCACATTCTCGGTCAGTCCGAAAGCGCGGTTTATGAGATGAGGGAAAGGGTACTCCCCGAAGGAGAATTTCGTAAAAAATTGCTCGCCGATCTAGGGCTAGCGTCTTAACGTTTTGGAGATTGTTTTTTGAAACGAGCTTTTCCTCCGCGACCAACCTTTCTTGTTTCTTTCATCCGGGGATCGCGGGTGATCAGGCCAGCTTCCCGAAGTGAGGTTTTGAAGTGTTCTGGATCGAGTACGATGAAAGCCCGAGCCAGTCCGTGGGCTATGGCTTCGGCCTGACCAGAAATACCTCCGCCAGAAACTTTGATCGATGCAGTTTGTTTATTGAGAGTGTCTGTAATAATAAACGGTTTTAGACAAATATCCTGGAGTTTTTTTTGGCGAAAATATAAGGTAAGAACCTTGTCGTTGATTATCGGTTCTGATTTTCCGGGAAACAGCCGTACTCTGGCTACACTTGAGCGACGACGACCGACGGCTGAAGTATATTGACCTTTTCGGGTAGTGACCTGAGGTTTGTTTGTTTTGATTGGTTTAATAGGTTTGCTATTCCTTTTGGTGAGTTTGGTTGCCATTATTGTTTGATTGAAAATTTGTTGATATAAGGATGCTCAGAGTTGGTGAAAGCCTTAAGACGTCGAAGCCGGGGGGTTTGCAGCCGATTTTTGGGAAGCATACCCTTGACGGCAATCTCGAGTACTTTGATCGGACTTTTTTTCATCATCTCGGCTAGGGTAAGTTGTTTAAGACCACCAGGGTACATAGAGTGGGTTGAATATATTTTTTGGGTTAGTTTTCTGCCAGTAAACTTCATTTTGGCGGCATTGATAGCGACAATATAGTCACCGCGGTCCAAGTTGGGTAAATAATCTGGTTTATGTTTGCCAATGAGAAGGTAAGCGATTTTGCTGGCAGCCCGACCGAGAACAAAGCCGTCGAGATCGATCAAATGCCATTGGCGTGGTGTTGATTTATTTGGTTTTTGTGTTGGTGCCATCTTCTTTGGATGTTTTTTTGCTAACTTTAGCTACTTTGGTCGCTTTTTGGGGTGTGGCAAGAAGTTCTAATCTTGCTTTGGTGGCCGCATCACCTTTACGAATACCTGTTCTACTAAGTCTGGTGTACCCGCCAATATTTTGACTCATGAGAGGAACAATGGTTTTGATGAGACGCAGGGCATTTTTGGAACTTGAAAGTACACTAGTAATACGACGAATGGTTGACAAAGAGTCGTCTTTGGCTTGGGACGCGATACTGTCAAAGTGCGATTTGATGTATTTTGCCCTTATTAGGGTAGTGTTGAGATAGCCGTTTTCGATAAGAAAATTGAGGTCACCACGAACAAGGGCTTTGCGCTGGTTAAAGCCCATGTGTAGTTTGGCGGTCTTGGAACTGTGCCGACGGCTCATATTTATTATTTGTATTTTTGCTTGACCTTTTTGACAATATCCTCGGCTGATTTTTGGCCAATATTTTTGACCTTGAGTAGATCGTCAACCGTTGTTGATTTGAGGTCTATCAAGCTCCGGTATCCTCCGTTTTTTAGCGCGTTTGCCACCCGCAATGGTAGGTCTAGTTCATCGACAGACTGAGTATCGATGTCCGAAGGTTCGAAATCGAGATTTGAGTCCTCACCTGGCACGTCAGCGGGCTTGTATACCTGAACAAAAAAGGCGGAAAGAATCTTTGAGGCCGAAAGAACTGCATCTAGAGGAGTAATTGTGCCATCCGTGAGGATGTCCAGCTTGACCTTGTCCCAGTCTGTTCTTCGTCCAACCCTAGTGGCTTCGACAGAATAATTCGCTTTTAGTACAGGCGAAAATGTTGCGTCCAAAGGAATTACACCAATCTCATCGGTTTTAAACTTCTCTACTGGAACGTACCCGTAGCCCGATTCGATTTCGATGGTGAGCGCAAGACGAGCCTTGGAAGTTGCCAAGTCAGCAATGACGTGTTCTGGATTAACTACTTTGACACCGGCTGGTAACTCTAGATCCCCTGCGGTTACGATTTGCTTACCTTTTGCATCTAGTTTTGCCTTGTACGATTCTTCGAATGAGTCAACGGCAAAGCGTATTCCCTTGATATTTAGAAGTATTTCTAGCGTGTCTTGTTGAATGTTTTCGAGTGTAGAGAACTGATGATCTACTCCGTCGATTTTGACTCTGACAGCGGCGGCACCAGGGAGTGCGCTAAGAACAACCCGGCGAAGGGCGTTTCCCAGAGTGTGACCGAAGTTTTGTTGTAACGGTTCAATAATAATTTCGGAGTAATTATCCGAAATTGGACGTGCAGAGATTTTGAATCTTGGTTCTATCATTTTGTAATTTATTTAATTAATTATCGTGAGTAAAACTCGACGATTAACTGATAATCGATATTTTGATCGGTTTCGTCGGGCATTGGAAGCCTTTCAACCTTGCCTGAAAATTCTGACTTGGTTAGCCAGGCTGGACAGTCATATTTTTCTTCAATATTTTTGAGAATAAAATCAAATTTTGAACAGCGATTAGATAAAGAAATTGTCTCGCCAACCGAGACGGTAAAACTGGGAATGTCTAGCTTTTTCCCATTGACCATAACGTTTCCGTGGCTAACCAGTTGCCGAGCCTGGGCCCTGGTACTGGCAAATCCCAACCTATAAATAACATTATCTAGGCGGCGCTCAAGGAATTGCATCATGGCTTCGGCTGTATTCCCCTTGGTTTTGACCGCACGGAGATAGTATTGCTGGAATTGCTTCTCCATAACAGAGTACATCCTTTTGGCCTTTTGTTTTTCGCGTAGTTGTAGGTTGTAGCCGGTGGGTTTGCCTTTGTATTGTTTTGGTCCGTGTACTCCGGGTGGTTGACTAGTCCGGCCATCTTTTTGAAACTTTGAACCAGCACGGTAAAAAAGATCAATGCCTTCGCGGCGTGAAAGTCTCCATTTGGGTCCGGTATATCTTGCCATTTGTTTAGTTTATTTGCTTTGTTATAGATATATTGTATTTATACCCGCCTAGTTTTTTTGGGGCGGCAACCATTGTGAGGAATAGGGGTGACATCAGCTATCTGAGAAATTTCTATTCCTGCTGCCTTGAGAACCCTAAGAACAGCATCACGTCCTGGCCCTGGCCCTTTGATAAAAACTGATACTTCTGAAAGGCCCATCTCCCTAGCTTTTTTGAGACCGTCTTCGATAGATGTCGTCGCTGCATATGGTGTAGATCGACGGGCACCCTTGAAACCACTCTTCCCGGCGTTGTTCCAACAGAGTACATTTCCCTTGGTATCGGTAAAGGTAATTTTGGTGGTGTTTAAGGTGGCTAGAATATACATATTCCCATGTCCTCCTTTAAATGTTTGGGTTTGAGTTTTTTTGGCCATATTTATTTAGTAGGAGTTGTTGTTGATGGTTCTACTTTCGATCGAGCTTCTTTGGTCATGGCGCCGACGGTCTTTTTGGCACCCTTGAGGGTGCGGGCGTTGGTTCGGGTGCGCTGGCCATGAGAGGGAAGCCGCATTGAGTGACGCAAACCTCGATAGGTACCAATGCGTTTAAGCCGCTCTATGTTGTCACGAACCATTTTACGAAGTTCTCCCTCGACCGGGATGGTGGCAATTTTTTTGTTTAATTCCTGGATTTCAAGAGGACGGAGATCTTTTGCTTTGGTTACCGGGTCAATCTTTACGCTTTTTAACAGATTTCTGGCGACTTTTTGACCGATTCCATAAACATAAGTAAGTGAGACGGCGATCTGCTTTTCTGGTGGTACGTCAACTCCGGCTATTCTAGGCATGTTTATCCTTGTCGCTGTTTGTGACGTGGGTTGGTGCAAATACAGTACACCTGACCGTGTCGGCGAATAATTTTACAATTTTTGCAGCGCTTGCGCACCGATGATTGTACTTTCATGGTTTTTGTATTTTTGAGATAAGGGAGACTATTTGTTGCGGAAGGTGATTATACCTCGATTGGGATCATAATCGGTGATTGAGACTTTGACTTCGTCCCCCATCATCACTCTGATTCTAAAGAGGCGCATTTTTCCGGACAAATGAGCCAAGATTTCTCTGCCATCCTCAAGCTGCACCCGAAACTGAGTGTTCGGTAGCGCCTTGGTGATGACTCCGTTTACCTCGGTCACTAGGCCTTTTGGCATATAAATTGTGCTAGGTGCGTATTATATCAGCACCTTTTGTGCTTTGCCAATGACTAATTGTCCCACTTGGATGGCTCATACTTGGGAAGCACAGGTGGGGGTTGGTTATTTACAGAAACACCTAGCGAAAAGGCGAGGGCATTGGCGACGGCCACACCTAGGCGACATCCTGTGAATGACCCCGGACCAGGGTTTACGGTTACCGATGTAATTTGAGAAACTTCAATACCGCACTCCTGAAGAGTTTTTTGGATAAAGCCGAGAATGTCCTGATCACGAGGACTCGAATAGTTTTGAGAAAAAGAATGTCCACCCAATTGAATTTTGGTGACAAGGTTATTGGTTGAGTCGATATGCAAATTCACTTGACTTTGGCTATTTGAATTGATCGCGATTGGTCGCTGAGAACTGAGAAGGAAATTTGGTAGTTGGTTTGAGAAAGGCCAAAGTTTATCTTTTCGGGCCATTCGATAAAAGTGACATTGGTTTGGTCAGAAAGTAGTTCGTATAAGTCAATTGCCCGTAATTGAGCCGCTGACTCGAGGCGATAACAGTCGAGATGGGAAAGGGATAATAAAGGTAAGAATTGGGCAGATAAGGGATATTGATTCATAATAATAAATGTTGGAGAAGTAATTTTATCGAGACCGAAATATTGTCCGACACCTTGAACAAATGTGGTTTTGCCAGCAGCTAGGTCTCCAATGAGGCTGATAACGTCACCGCCGTAAATTCTTTTTGCAAATTCAAAACCGATGTTTTTGGTCTGTTCTGATGAATTGGATATTAGCGTGTGAACCATTTGCGCAGTGCTAGGTACGCGACTATGGCTCCGGTTGAGTCGATAAAGACATCGCGTAACAGGGCTGTCCGTCCCGGAATAAAAAGCTGATGGATCTCGTCAAAAAAAGCATAGGCGATCGTAAAGGCAATACTGTGTTCAAGCCGATGTTTTTTAAGAGCGCGAAAAAAAAGTATATTTAGAATGAAGAACTCACCAAAATGGGCAGATTTTTTTGTCACGAAGTCAACCCAGTCTAGATGAGACGCTTGGAGTGCGGAATGCTGAGAGAAGGCAAAAATAATTCCCATCCAGGTGAATACGATTACCCAGTTGAAGACGTTTTTTGCCATAGGAAGATATTTTAGACGACTATGGAAAGAATTTCAGACGAACTAATAACAATAAAACACCAGTAAGGGCAATACCTAGGCCAATTTTGGTGTTGCTGAATGTTGGAGGTTTCGTCTGGGGAATTTGACTTGGTGAAGGTTGCGGTTGTGAAGAGGGGGGCGAAAGCTCGGGTGTTCCTAGATTTACTGACTCTCCTAACACGTTGTCAACCTGAGGTGAGGGGGTGGATGATATTGAGGGTAATGGCGATGGAGAATGCGACGGGGACACAGATTTGGATGGGGCGGGGGTTGGGGAGAGGCTTGGTGAGGGGCTTGGAGAGGAGGACGGAGATGGTGAAGGAGATTGACTGGGGGTTGGACCGGTAATGTTGACAAAGTATGCATCAGACCAGGTGGCGCTACTTCCTGACGAAGCCGTGTAGCGCCCGACTTTGACCGAATAATTTCCTGGACCTTTGTAAAATGGATTATCCCTGTCAACAGTGAGCTTGATTTTCCCACTCCAAGTGCTTTCGACCAATTCTTCTTTAGCAACTTTGTAATATTTGGTTCTGTCACTTGATACGCCAACCCTCTCCTGGTTGTTGTTCAGAGTTAACCCAAAGTAGCTATCGCCAGTTTCGTAAAGGACGCCTCTTAGGTATGAGTCGGCGCAATTGTTACACGAAAGAAGGACATCAATCTCGAGTTCTTGGTTCTGATCGAACGAAGCCGATGGTGTGCTCATTGTCACTGATACAGCAAGGGCAGGGGTGACGGCTAAAAAAATAAAGCACAATAATGGTAATAGATATTTTTTAGAAATAGTTAACATGTAGGTAATAGGTATCATAGCCGTCATCTTTGTGTCGGACGTGAACGTATTTGAGCGTCCCGCCACCGCAAGGGATTGAACCCCGGTACAGAGTTCCCGCTTTGACCGCCTTTACTGAAAGGTCATCGTTGACGGCGTCAATTCCAGTATGAAGATCATTGGCGTAGCGTGAAGAGTACGAAGTGTGTCCATATCCTTGTGTTATATGCGGAGGATTAGCGATGGGCCAGTCCCACGCGCCTGAAAATGTGAAGGGGGGGTCAGGGTAGTTGTCCCAGACAATGTCTGTTTGTTTAAGCGTACTAGCCGGATTTTGATGAACTTTGTCTTTGGCCACTTCGAAATGAAGGTGTGTGCCAGTAGAACAAGCGGAAGGGCCGGAAATAATAGTAGCAATCCTATTACCGCTGTCTACAGGACCCACCTCTGTTTCGCTACCTCGCCCGGCAATAACTGCCTCGATAGCCAAGAGCTCTGCTCTTGCCTTGCTTAGTAACTCTTGATATCTTTTTTCGTCATTATGGGTTTGTGACAATAATATTTTTTTCTGATTCTGCTGACTGTCTAAATCTTTCTTTTGGGTGATTAGCTGTGTCTGAAGGACCACAACCTCTTGTTGTTTAACCTCCTTGGCGTTTTTTTGTTGAAGATAGTTAGTTCGAGCTTCGTTGAGCTCGAGAAGAATTAGTCTGTCCCTGGTTGTAGCGGTTCGTATAAACTTTGATTTGGTAATAAACTCTGTTAGATTTTTTGAGGATAAGAAAAGATATATTGATTTTATCTGTCCACGTCTATATATTTCGCGCGCTTTGGCTTGGTATGTCTGTTCAACCCCGTTTTGCGACGCTTGTAATGACCCTACTACTTCGGTAAGTACAGTTATTTCTTTTTGTAGTGAACTTATTTGGGTGCTGGTCTGAAGTATTCTAGCCTGAGCTAGATTAATTTTTGAATTCAGAGTAGAAATTGCTGCTTTTAGTGAGTCTTGAGTAGTCACCAACTGATCGACACGTTTTTGACATTTGTCGATATACTCACGTATTTGCTGAGCGTTATCACTTCCCTTGGGTGGTTCTCCTTCGCATTCAACTGCAATTGTGGTAGGAATATAAAAAGAAAGCAGCAGAAAGGAGATTGAGACGAACAGTAAACGTCGCCAGATCATTTTCGCAGTATCTTTAATGCGGCGATGAAACCCGATAGCAATCCCAAGGCGATAGCAAAAGTTAGCAGTCCGGCAAGTTCAGCAATGAGGGTTGGGAAGGGTATGGGCAATGTAACTATGCCCATAAGACGTTCAGCAAGAAACGGGGTCGAGTACAGACTGACAATAAGGCAAAGAACCCACCCGATCAACGACCCGGAACAGGTATAAACAACTGACTCAATTAGGTAAGGCTTGGCAATGTAAAAGTTTTTAGCCCCAATTAATTTGAGAGTTCTGGTTTCCTGGCGGCGAGAGGCTATTTTGATAGTAATAATAATAAAAGTAGTAAGAATGCTCGCTAGTGAAATCGCGGATATTATGGCGATACCAAATATACGAACTGCTTTGGTCCACTCGGTTAGTTCGCTGAAGACATCGCGGGGGAAATCAATTTCTTTGTCTCCTTTGGGGGTAGAGCTGACGACCTCAGATTTGTTTAGTATGCTGATTATCTTGTCAAAGTCAGCCGGGTCTTTGACGGAAACTTCGATACTGGCTGGTAGTACGTCAGCGGTGATCTCACCCAGTTGAGTGACGGTACCGAGTAGGTTGGGGTCATCACCAACACTCTGTTTGTATAGTTTTAAGGCCTCTTCTTTGGAGATATAACGGATATCTTTGACCAAAAGTGTAGCTGCGATGGAATTGATGGTTTGATTTACGTCTTCTTGTTTGGCTGTGTCACTGAGATAAGCGATTATTTGGGGTCTAGTTTCAAAATGAATGAGAATGGTTTGTGATATCAACAATACGAGAGTAAGGATTGAAATCACGAAAAAGTTGGCTCCCAAAACTAAAATGGCAGATAAAGCTTGGTAGGGGCTACGACGAATATTTTTGAGAGCGTTACTCACGTTTTTTCTTGGTTTTTATTTTCTTGGTCAGCGGTTTATCTTCCTTGGCGTTTTCTTGCGTAGAGAGCTGGCCATCCTTGAGATGATAGTGACGGGTTCCTTTTTCCACAAAATCGTGGTTATGAGTGGCCACAAGTACGGTAGTGCCAAGTGAGTTAATTTTTTTGAGCAGGGTAATTATATCTGTGGCAGTGGAAGGATCCAGGTTCCCGGTAGGTTCGTCAGCAAACAGTATGGCTGGCTCAGCCGAAAGGGCTCGAGCAATAGCCGCGCGCTGTAACTCTCCTCCTGATAATTGAGCTGGAAAAAGTTCAGCGGTAGAGGAGAGCCCGACCAGGTCAAGTAGATGACCAATGCGGTCAGACATTTGGTCGTTGGGGAAGCTGTTGATTTCTAGACCAATGCGAATATTTTCTCCGACGGTCTTGTCTGGAATTATCTTGTAATCCTGAAAAATTACACTGACTTTTCGTCGCAGTTGATATAAATTGGCGGCGGAGACGTCCGCCAGGTTTTGGTTATCGATAATGATCTCCCCGCTAGTTGGGAGTAGATCCTTGATCATCAGACGAGCCATAGTGGTTTTGCCAGCCCCCGAAGGTCCAGTGATGACAACGAACTCGCCAGGGGCGACATGGAAGCTGATTTTATTTAAAACTGTGTTTCCAAGAGGAAAGGTTTTGGTTACCTCTTTGAAATAAATCATATTATTGGCTCGGAGTCGGAGCGTTGAGTTCGTCTACTCGGATTTTGCCCACATCCATGAGCCAGCCAGCCTTTTGTGCTTTGAAAGTTTCACCCCAAACAGTTACTTTGTGCCCGACGAAAGGATCGAGATCCAAAACTGAACTCGTTAAGTATACCGTCTGGCTAACACCGCCTGGCTTGAGAAGATGGTGGGTCCCCTCGCCGTTAATGCCGCCAGATTGCAGGACACCAACTGTGGTGTCCTTGAAACTTTCCCGATTGAGACCAATGGTGTCACCAACTTTGACGCCCCCCTCGGGAACCGAGGTGGTTTCTATCGCGGTTTGCTTGGTGGGTGACAAACTCGATTTGGGAAGTAATTGTGATCCAAGATACCCGCTACCTACTCCGGCAACAAGAATAAGTATTACTTGAACAATGTTCCAAGGAAATTTTTTATTGGCTGGTTTGTCCGTATCATTGGCAACAGGAGGGGTAACACCTGCGGGTGGATTTTGGTTAAGCTCTATTTTGGTGAGGCCATCGGACATAGCATACAGTGTAACAAATATTAGGCCTTATGCAAAATAGCGAAGTTCGCTGGAAATAAATTCATCCAGGTTTCCGGCCAAAACTGCATCGGGGTCTGTGTCGGTGTGATCCGTACGCAAATCCTTGACTTGTTTGTAAGGGTGAAGAACGTAAGAGCGAATCTGGTGGCCAAAACCGGCAATTTTATGCTCACCCTTGATGGACAGAAGTTCACTTTGTTTCTTTTCTTCTTCGATTTGCCAGAGTTTGGCCTTGAGAATTTGCAAGGCGATTTGCCGATTTTGTTCCTGATGGCGTTCCTGACGACAGGACACCACTATCCCACTGGGAATATGGCGAATACGAACAGCGGTGTTAACCTTGTTTACATTTTGCCCACCGGCGCCTCCAGTGCGAAAGGCGTCAAATTCGATATCCTCGGGACGAATAATAATTTCGACGTCATCAATAAACAGCGGAGCAACCTCGACCAAAGAAAATGAGGTCTGACGTAATGCGTCGGCGTTGAAGGGAGATTGGCGTACTAGACGGTGAACGCCGCCTTCGTACTTCAACATCCCATAAGAGTAGGCAGCTTTGACCGAAAGGACGACTGATTTGTGACCAGCTTCTTCCCCCAAAGATTCGTCGAGAATTTCGTAATTCCAATTTTTTCGCTCAAAGTAACGTTGGTACATACGTAGCAACATACTGGTCCAGTCCATTGCCTCCACACCTCCCATTCCGGCGTGCAGACCTATAATAGCCTGGTGGTCATCGTGAGGTCCGGAAAGATATGCCTGTGTTTCTAGTTGGGAAATAAGTTTTTCTGCTTGGCGGATTTTTTCCTCTGTTTCGAGCCGAATTTCAGGGTCATCCACGCCGGAAATAATTTCTTGGCCAACATTAATATCTTCAATATATTTTTCGATAGTATCGATATCCGCGAACAGTTTTTTGATATGACTGATTTTTTGCAGTATGCCTTTGGCGCTATCTGTTTGCCAAAAATCAACTCGTGCTGATTCTGATTCGAGCTGGAGGAGTTCTGATTGTTTTTTTTCTAAATTTAGTTTTTGTTTGAGTTGAGCGACTGAATCAGCTATGGTAGAAGGATTTGACATGTTATTTGTCAATATCTTTGATTATTTGGTTACAGACATCTTGGACAATTTTCTTTGCTTGATTTTTGGGAAGATCCTGAATTTCTTTGGAGAAAGATTGCGACAATTTTGCTACGTCAATACTAGCCGAGTCAGTAGATGGCGTCGGGATTACATCTTGAAGATTTTTGGGTAAGATAGCTATAGCTTTGTCGATAACACGAGCGGGAAGCTTCAACTCAACTGCGACACCTTTTATTTGCCCAGGAATTTGACGAACATATTGAGCGAAGTTTTTTGGCTCGAATCCCCTGATTAATCCGGTTTGATGGCGATAAACATAATATCCAGCAAACACTATAATGACAAAGACGAGGATGCGAAAAATTGAACCCATGAATCGCTGTTTAGTATAACACCACCTTGATCAGTCGGCATAAAAACCATGCATGTATCTCGGAAGACACTCTTGGGCTAAATGGAACATGAGAAGATCGGCGATAAATTGCGAGCGATCTTTTGGATTTGGGGGTAGAGAAGTTATTTGATATTTTTGATATATTTCCTGTAAAGGCCGAGGTGCGCCGATAACAATGCGAGGGTTGTGGTCTTGCTGAGGATATACTAGCCCAATTGGAAGATAGATCAGCTGAGTGTCTACAAGGTCGGACAAATTTCCAATACCGCTTTTGGCCTGATGTAAACCGTCTTGATTGCGCGTCCCCTCAGGGGCAATGCCATAGATGGCTCCAGGTCTGAGGAGCCGAAGCGTCTGGACACGATAGTTATTCCTACGGGTGTGTCGGTGATCTCCGGTAAAAAGACCTTGTTCTTGTGGTCGGACCACAGGAAGAGCATAAATATGTAGACGGGGTAAAATTAATCGATAAAAAGCTGCGGTAAAAGGGCTAGTCCATTGATAGTATTTTTCAGCCGCGGGGCCAAAGACTACGCGGGTATTTGGCAAAGCAGAGAGCATGGGAATAAGCATTGCATCTGCAGCTAGTTGGTGGTTGGCATAACAAACTAAGGGGTGGTCAGTTAAATATTGATTTGCTAGAGAGAGCTTGTCTAGGCTCTCGGAAGAAATTTCCAAACCATATCGAGCTCGAATTGTTTCGAATATTTTCCACAGGGAATTTTTTAGTAAACCCATGTCCCCTTCTATTTCGGTTCGCGGCATAAACAAAATTGTTATTCGTAACGTAGCGCATCGATCGGTGACAGTTTGCTGGCTTTCCGCGCTGGCGCGACGCCAAAAATTATGCCAACAATTGATGAAACGCCAATAGCCAAGCCGACTGAGGAAATTGTAACTTTGGCAGGAAAAAAGTTACTAATAGCAAGTGTCCCAAGTGAGCCAAGGATGACACCGACCAATCCACCTACCCCCGATAGAATAATCGCTTCAATTAAGAACTGGGATAGGATGGCGTTTGGATGAGCACCGATGGCTTTCCGCAGCCCAATTTCTTTGGTGCGCTCAGTGACGGTCACCAGCATTATGTTCATAATTCCTATTCCACCCACAACCAGCGAGATGGCGGCGATGCCACTAAGAGCTACCGTAAGCGTGGTAAGAATGGTGTTGATACTTGATAAAATTTGGCTTTGGTCAAAGACGGAAAAGCTATCTTTTTGATAGCGTTTAAGCATGACGTCTTCGGTTAGTTTTTTTGATTTATCTACTTCATTTTTGTCTTTGATACCTAGTTGGATGGCCTGAATCTTTTGAGAACCGGATATACTAAAACCCACTTCCAAGGGAACGTAAATATAACTATCAAAACTTGGCCCGCCAAAACCACCCCCGAGTTTATTCATTACCCCTATTACTTTCAAGTTTTGGCCACTGATGGTGATTTGTCTACCAAGAGGAGAGCGAGCACCAAATAGGTCCGTGGCGATAGTGTATCCCAAAACTGCTACATGGGTATCTTTTTCACCTTCCGATGCAGAAAACCAGCGACCGTTGTTTTCTGCCGGAAACTGTTTGCGGGCAAGGGCATAATCAGCGGTAGTGGCGACTATGGTACTGTCTGCCTGCTCCTTGCCGGCACGAACTGACACAGAAGTTTGCAAAACGGGAATTACGTACTGGGCTTGGCGCACCGATCGTTTGAGTATACTAATATCACGAGTATCAAAGCTAACGGTTGAGGCACGCGAGCCCTCTCCACTAAAGCCACCACGGCTATTAAAGACTTTGCCTGGAAATACGAAAATAATATTTGATCCCAAGCTCTCGAATTGTTCATTGACAAAAGCTTTGAGTCCATTGCCGATCGAGACCAGAAGAATTACTGATGTTACTCCGATAATAATACCCAGTGAAGTAAGCAGGGTGCGAGTTTTGTTTTTTAGTATTGAACGAAAACTGGCTTTGAGAAGATCCTGAATACCAGGTTTTATCATGATTGTTTCCCTCCTTCAATTTTTCCGTCACGAATTACAACAGTTCGGTGTGCCTCCTTGGCCAAATCGGGGTCATGGGTAACAAAAACAATAGTACGATGGTCTTCCCGATTGAGCTGGTGAAGTAGCTGCATAATTGCCTGACCGTTTTTGCTGTCAAGATTGCCGGTTGGCTCATCGGCCAAGATAATCTTGGGGTCATTGATCAGCGCCCGGGCAATAGCTACCCTTTGCTGCTGACCGCCAGAAAGTTGGGCGGGGGTGTTGTTTTGTTTGTCCGTGAGACCAACACGGTCTAACATCGACAACCCCAAACTTTCGCGTTTTGATTTGGGAACGTCAGAGTATAAAAGAGGTAAGGTGACATTTTCTAGGGCTGAGGTGCGAGCCAAAAGGTTGAATTGTTGAAAAACAAAGCCTAGTTTCTTGTTGCGTACCTGCGCTAGATCCCCTTCCTTGAATTTGGCTACGTTTCGGCCTTCGAGAACTACCTCTCCGGTCGTGGGCGTATCAAGAAGCCCAATGATATGCATCAAGGTCGACTTTCCTGATCCTGATGGGCCAGTAATGGAGATAAATTCCCCATCGGAAATCGAGAGCGAGACGTCATCCAAGGCATTGAACAGGATCCCTCCTGCAGAATAGGTCTTGGTCACCGCACGTAGTTCCAACAGAGGGTTCTGTTTAGTTGGGGATGATGACTTGATCATTCGGGGATAAACCGCTCTTGATTTCGACATAGTCATCATTTTCTATTCCAGTTTCAACAGTTTTTTTAACAATTTTTCCTGAGCTGTCTTTGGTGCTGACTGTTGTTTTCCCGGAGGCTTCAGTCAAAGCCGAAATGGGTATTGTAATAGCTGATTTCGATTCGTTAAGGACGATGGAGGCGTCCCCATTCATACCAATTCTAGCTAGACTTTGAATTTCTTCGGGGTGATTAAAAGAAAACTTTACCTCGTAAACAACAGCTGATTCGCCACTTTTGGGTAAATAACCAATTTCGGAAATAACAGCTGTCAACGATTTGTCCGGAAGACTATCTAGAGTTACCAGCCCTTGCTCCCCGATATGAATTTTGTTTATGTCTTCTTCGCCTATATCCGAAAGAAAGTATATGGTTTGCGGGTTAACGATTTCGAACTCCGCTTGAGTGGGGGTAATGTTGACTCCGGGATAGGGAGAATCTATTTTAACGACGAGTCCGTCAATAGGAGAGGTAATGGTAGCTAGCCTAATAGCTAAACTCTGTAATTCTACATTTATTACTGAATTGTTCAGGTCAAACTGACTTTGCTCTAGTATTCTTTTTATCGAATCAGTTACCAATGCTTGATCTTTTGTTTGTTTGTAATCTGCTTGGGTTTGCTCGAAATCCCACCGCTCTTTGTTGTAGGCAATAAGTTGTTTGTCTAGGTTATTTTTTAGTTCTCTTTTATCTAGCGAGGCGATTGCCTGGTGTTTTTTGACGACGTCACCTGTTTTAACTCCCACCCAGTTGAGTAGACCAGAGGTCTGGAAACGTAAAGTAACATGTTCGTGGGCCGATATAGATCCACTTAGAATTAGTTTTTCGGATATATCTTGAATAGTGACGCCAACCGTTCGGATTTCTTTGGGCTTTCCGACTACGGGTAGCGCACTGCGACGCAAAAAGAAGAAAGACCCAAAGATAATTACCAATAGAAAAATAATTAGTTTGTATTTTCTTTTAAGCATAGAAAAAACTCTGGCCACGGCAGAGCTATTTTACAGCATGGGGGCTAAGCCACCAACCTTTTGGCCCTAGCCACATTGGTCGCATCGGGGAAACCATTGGTTCCGGGAACTTCGAGAATGGCGGGTAAGCCTATTAGTTCGGGAATATTGAGGAATGATGCCAACCCATATGATCCAATTTCTCCTTCGCCGATATTTTGGTGTAGATCCCGGCCTGAGCCGAGGCCGGCTTTAGAATCATTGAGATGCAGACAGATGATTTTGTCTGATAAGCCTAGCTGGTTCAGGTCACGACTAAGGATGTCTGGGTGGTGGACAAAGTCATGACCAGCAGCGAATAGATGAGCACTATCGAGGCATATTTTTACCCTGGGATGGTCGATTGCCTTGATCAACCAAGAAATTTCCTCGAGAGAGCCAATCTTGCCTTGCTGTCCGGCTGAGTTTTCGATAATAAAGCAGGCATGATGAACACGATTAACAATATCGGTAATGGTTACAACCAAAGATTCTTTTACTTTTTCGAAGCCCCGGCCTTGATGAGAACCAAGATGAACAATGACACCTTGCGCATTGATTTGATCGGCGAATAGGAGGTCAGCCACTAGAGAATTGAATGACCGATCAAGAAGGTCTGGATTGTCAGAAACAAGATTGACAAGATAGAGGGCGTGAATAAAGAAAGGAGAAAGATCATTTACGGTGATTATTTTTGTGAATTCTTTTGCTATGTCTGGGGCAATTGAGGTGCGTTGCCAACTACGGGGGGAACAGGCAAAAATTTGTAAACATTCGGCACCAATAGAAGTAGCATTAGCTGGCGCATTTAGGATGCCCCCTGCTATGGAGACGTGGGCACCAATTTTTGCCACTACTTTCGAGTAATAGTAACTGATTCAATGATGATGGGATCAACTGGCCGATCGTTGGCATCGGTAGTGAGGTTGGCGATTTTGTCAACGACATCCATACCGGTGGTAACCTTGCCAAAGATCGTGTGTTTTCCATTTAACCATGGTGTCGGAGCGTGAGTAATAAAAAATTGAGAACCATTGGTGTTCGCTCCAGAGTTGGCCATAGCAAGGATACCGGCAGAGTCGAAGGTCAATTCGGGATCGAATTCATCCTCAAACTTGTATCCGGGTCCTCCCATGCCACTACCCAGAGGGTCACCCCCTTGAATCATGAAATCTTTGATGACCCGATGAAAGACAAGACCATTATAAAAGGATTTGCCGGACATGGACTGATTTGTCTTGGGATCGATCCAGCCCTTTGTCCCCTCGGCAAGGCCGACGAAATTGGCCACGGTATTCGGAGCCTGGTTGAAAAAGAGCTCGAAGGTTATTTTCCCCTGATTAGTGTTGAGAGTTGCAAACATTTTTTGTTTTGGTTTGATATTTAATAATTGCTCCGTAGTTTTTTGAACGATAGTCGGCGAAGGAGATAGGAATACTGTTGGAGCGGCCGTTGGGGTATTTTGAAGATTCGAGGAGGGGGCGGGTTGGAGTGTGCTTGATATTTGACAAGCAGAAAGAGCAATACTTAGAACAAATGGAAGGATTATTTTTTTAGTTTGCATGGGATATTATTCTAGCAAAACGCGGTTGGTTGCGTTAGTGGGTATAATTAGCTAATGAGTAACACAAACACCCGAGGGAGAAAGATTCATCAACAAGGGGAAGTATACCGCGAGAGGGGGGAGTTTTTGGAGGCATTACGATGTTGTGACGAGGCGCTATTAGTCTATCTTCACGATAGGGATTATTGTGGAGCTGCAGAGGTTCTGGCGAGCAGATTTTTGGCGCTTCGGCACCTAGCCGACAAAACCGGCGAGAAAGCGTATCTAACATATGCGAAATTTACTGCAATGGCAGCGGTGGAGGTCGCCAGATTTTCGCAGGTTGGAGAGGCAATGTCTTTGCCACTTTTGAATTTGGCGAAAGCCGAGGACAGTCTGGGCGAATACGGCAATGCACTAGAACATTATCGTCAAGCAATTAAATGGTTTGAAAGTGATCCACCCGCAAATCATAATCGTCCGGCGGTACTTATGGATATGAAATACCGGCAGCTTACGCAGCCGGTTTACTCTAATTCAAGCTGTGCTT
>CAZARR010000014.1:0-20454 GCA_964487665.1 uncultured Pseudomonadales bacterium | reverse complement strand
GCTTTTGGGCAAAGCAAATACTATGTGGATTCTCTTTCCGAAAACACGAAGCGTGGTTTGCGCCAAAAAGTCCGTAGGGGCGAATATCCGAGCGTTGCACCTATTGGCTACATAAACGATGTGCGGACAAAAAGTATTGTGGTGGATAGGAAAAAAGCGAAAATTATTCGCCAAGCATTTGAGCTATACGCAAAAGGTAATTCGCGGTTAGAAGATATTTCGGACTTTTTGGCGCACCGCGGGATACTTTCCCGCGGTGGAAAGAGAATCCACAAGACGAGGGCGACTTTTATCCTTTCCAATCCCTTTTACACTGGCTTATTCAAATATGGAGGCGAACTCCACGAAGGCAAATACGAGCCAATCATCACAAAGAAACTTTTTGATACGGCGCAAGAGATTTTGAGACAACGAGGCAAGCCACGCCACAAGCAGAAAAATGAACCTCAAGCATTTTGCGGTCTCATCTCTTGCGCCGAGTGTGGAATGATGATAACTGCCGAAAAACAGAAAGGGCATATTTACTATCGCTGTACCAAGAAAAAAGTGAATTGTGCTCAGCCGTATGTGCGCGAAGAAGAATTAGATCGGCAGTTATCATCGCTTATTCAAAAAGTTTCTTTGCCTACGGATTGGGCGGAAAAATTGCTTGAAATGGCAGAAGCGGACAAAGAAAAATCCGCCCAATCCGTTTCTGCTTTTGTTCTTGAAAGCCAAAATCAAATCCGCGCCATTCAAACGAAGCTCCAGCGACTTCTGGACGGCTACTTGGAGCAAGACATTGAGCGCGAAATTTATCGAGAACAGAAAGCAGTCTTGTTATCTGAAAAGAAGTCGCTGGACGAGAAAATGGCGCGGATTGAACAAAAGCAGAATGATTGGCTCGAACCGATGAAAGAATGGATAAAAGTCGCTTCAAACCTCGTCAAAATCGCAAGGGATAATGACCTTTTGCAGAAAAAGGTCATAGCCAAAGAAATCTTTGGCTCGAACCTGCGCTTGGCGAGCCGCGCCGTGCGCGGCGAGCCAGTGTTTCCATACCTTTCCGCGCTTCGCGCGGCCGAATCGGTCGGGCAAAAATCGGAAAGTTTGATATTGGTGGGCGATCATGGAGTCGAACCATGTACCTCGGTCTTATCAGGACCGCGCTCTAACCAGATGAGCTAATCGCCCGTGTGTGTATTTTACTATCACAATTGGCATCCTTCTACCCTTGCTCCCGAACTCGAATTATTACCCATACGGGTGTAAAATTTATGCGAATGGATAGATCTCCCAGCATTCAGGAGGCACCACCAATAAATCTTGACCTAATCAGGCCAGGTGTTCCCACGGGTTATTCGGACGAGCGAGGCAATCGAGTCATTATCCTACCAGATATTTTCCCTGATAAAAAAGGGGGGCAACAAACGGTGGCGACCGTATTAATCCGCTCGGTCAACGGCGGCAGCCCACCAACCTTCTCTTGTTATCAGGGTATTGTCGACCGTACGGTTATCCTTAGTCCTCCTTTTGGAGAAAGGCTCCAGATACACCCACACCCCATTAAGGGGAACCTTACAATAAAACCACCAGAGTCTATGGGTAGACCAACTTCCATAGAGGGTGTGACAAGACTAACCTCTCCAAAAGAACACCTACCACTAAATCCGGGTGATATCTGTCAAGTTCAAATCGACAAATACGGTCTTAGGCTGCCACTTAACGGGCCCCAAAATAAGCTCCACCCGGTCAGACTTAAACTTAACCACCGAGGCGTCCCCACCTTAAGTTTACCAAAAAGCGACAACCCCGGGGTACTCATAAATTTTGAAATTAGTAACGGCCTACCTGTGTTCGTCTCTGTCGGCGCAAACGGAGCTCCAGTAGTTTCGCGCGAAAAACCAGTCGGTAGAGAAAGTTTTTTAGTTGTTAGACAAGGAACGCGATTCCTCATTGAAAACACTGGCGTTACCAGACTAGAAATTGATATGAACACTCGAGCAGCCCACGCCACCCTACCAAAACCAGGAAGAGCACTAGCGGATTGCCAAGATAGCGCATTTGCATGCATGGGGAAAAACGGTGGTGGCGGTTTATTCGTTGTAGACGCAATGGGAGGACAACAATCGCCACAAGATGCCGTAACTGTAAAAAATATTGTAGACACGCACCTTAGTCACGCGGTGAAAGACGACGTTAATACGATTGGGGAAGCTAAAGCGGCACTTTTAAGAGCTTACGAGGATTCACTCAAAGGAATAAGAGAAAAATTTGGCGATGAGTTCAGGGGGGGAGCGGTCGCCACAGCAGCAATCGACCTTGGTAAGGAAAAGGAAATCGTTATTTTTCACATGGGAGACACTAGGATTTACGGCGTCAACGCTAGGGGCGACATCACTCTTTTGACAACTGACCACAGTGAAATACCGCCAAAAGAACGCGCGATTATCGATAACGCCACCGGTAGAAATGACCCAAGACTAAACGAGATTGGACAGTTATTTTGGGACATGAAACATAGAGTAACAAGATCAATTTCGCTAGCGCCAACAGCAGGACCAGAGTTAACTACATTCAAAAAAGGCTCTGAAACCTGGGGTCTGATCGCCATCACTGACGGGAAGGAGAGTCTTCAAGAGGAGCGCTTTGCAAGAATCGTTAGGGCGTGTGTCACTTCTGGGCGAGACCCAGATCAGTGTGTGCAACTTATCGTCAATGAAATACATTCAGCCTCAATAGATCGGGCAAACTTACGGGCGAAAAAAGACGACATCGGAATAGCTATTTTACTAGTTCAGTAAAGAGCAGACATCAGACTTATCTTTTAAGATGTGACAGGAAGTGCAAAGGTTTCTTTAGACTCTATACCACAAAAAGAGTGGCTTACAATCCAATTTTCATTGGAAATCTTTCCGACGAATCGAAAAGAACGGGTCGTGACTCCCGATTTGCACTCCTAGAAAGGAGGTGATCCAGCCGCTCCTTCCAGAACGGCTACCTTGTTCATGTTTATTCCACGTATTTCTACGGGCATGGACTATATCTTCATCCGCAAATACTTTGCTTTTTCGGGGTGACTCGAGCCGATTTTATCGACAAAGTCCATATAGGAATTTGCTCTGATATAAAATCTCCAATAATTAGCGTCTATCTTTTTGCTTGGATTGTGAATTATTCCACAATCTATTTTGAGATCGGTCAAGTAATCTCTTACTTTACTTAGATCGTCAAAATTCTTTTGACAAAAATAAATATAGAATCTAACTTTGTTACTCTTTGCTACCCCACCATCGGTATCGAAATACCCTCTAATATAATCAATCTTGTTTTCTTTCGTCACAATCTCAAAGTTATTGAGAAATGATTTCGAAAACTCGACTACATATACTTTACGGTCACTTCCTTCTCTATAGATCCAGGCGTTTCCGCCCGAAGCTTTAATTCCATTAGCTACCATTTTCACAAACCTTAAAGATTTTTGTGAAATCCTGTAGGTCGTTTTTCTTTCAGTAGCATCATGCAAGATACCTACGATATAAGCCTTTGATATTTGCGGCGCTCGCGTGTAGTCTCTACGGAGTCCCCTCGAATTTCCCGGGCTAATTGTCCCGAGCCTATCGAA
Source organism: uncultured Pseudomonadales bacterium (assembly GCA_964487665.1). Lineage (GTDB taxonomy): Bacteria > Patescibacteriota > Microgenomatia > UBA1400 > MFAQ01 > CAZARR01. The sequence goes on along the minus strand of CAZARR010000014.1, from coordinate 16,850 downwards.
AGGTTCCCTCGGTATTACCATAAATTCATTATACCCGAAGATATAGCGAATAATTAGGCTTCACCGATACAGCAAGATTTTTCTTAGAGATCGCTCTCTAAGGTCGCAACGCGCAGACTGCGCAGACGACTTAGCCCCCATCGCCAACCTTACCTTAGGCGGTCCCTTCCTTGCGGTTAGGGATACCGACTTTGGGTACTGCTGACTTTGTTGACTTGACGGGCGGTGTGTACAAGAAACGAGAACGTATTCACCGCAGTATAGCTGACCTGCGATTACTACCAACTCCCCTTCATGCGGGCGAGTTGCAGCCCGCAATCCGAACTGAGGACGGTTTTATTAGGATTTGCTTCAGATTGCTCTGTCGCTACCCGTTGTACCGCCCATTACGCCATGTGTGTAGCCCTAGATGTAAGCGCCATGCTGATTTGACGTCGTCCCCTCCTTCCTCCCACGTTGGACGTAGGCAGTCTCCTGTGGATATTTAACACAGAACAGGGGTTGCGTTCGTTACCGCACTTAAGCGGACGCCTCACGACACGAACTGACGACAACCATGCAGCAGCTGTGCATCACCCTCGAAGGAATCCTGCTTTCACAGGACTTGCAGATGCATGTCAAATCTAGGTAAGGTTCAGGGTTTTTCATCCAATTAAACCACATGGCACGCTGGTTGTGCGTTTCCCCGTCAATTCCTTTGAGTTTTAGCCTTGCGGCCGTACTCCCCAGGCGGGACACTTAACGCGTTAGCTTGCGCCACCCCCCTTACGGAAGATAGCTAGTGTCCATTGTTTACGGCTAGGACTACAGGGGTCTCTAATCCCTTTCGCTCCCCTAGCTTTCGTTCATCAGCGTCAGGATAATCCTAGATGTCTGCCTTCGCCTTTGGTGTTCTTCTTGATATCAACGGATTTCACTCCTCCACCAAGAATTCCAACATCCCCGAATTACCTCTAGCCTTCCAGTTTGATAGGCATGTTCCCGATTGAGTCGGGATATTTAACCCATCACTTAAAAGGCAGCCTACGATACTCTTTACGCCCAATGATTCCGGATAATGCTTGCACCCTACGTATTACCGAGGCTTCTGGCACGTAGTTAGCAGGTGCTTTCTAGTAAGGTACTCTCAAATTTTGCTCCCCTACCACAGCGGTTTACAACCCGAAGGCCGTCATCCCGCACGCGGTGTCGCTGGATCAGACTTTCGTCCATTGTCCAATATTCCCGGTTGCTGCCACCCGTAGGTGTAGGTTCCGTATCTCAGTAACCTTGTGGGGGGCCACGCTCTCACGCCCCCTAGCCGTCATCGCCTTGGTAGGCCATTACCCCACCAACAAGCTGATAGCGAGCAGGCTCATCTATCGGCGGACAGTTACGTCCTTTTTCCTTGCGGAATTATGCGGTATTAGTCCCGCTTTCGCGAAATTATTCCCCACCAATAGGTAGATTCCTACTTTGTACTCACCCGTCTGCCACTACCCCGAGCCTTGCGACTCGGGACCGTTCGACTTGCATGCCTAAGGCACACCGCTAGCATTCATCCTGAGCCAGGATCAAACTCTCAATTAAAATTACGAAGAAAATTACCCCAACCTCCCAAAAGGTAGGTTGGAACGCACTTTCCTGCCACATCCTAAAAGACAAAAATAAAAAATATATAAATGCTGCTCTTCACTTATCAAAGTGCACGAACCAACAATCTATCAGAAAAATAGACTTCGCCTATATTACCATCTCGATGTAGTTAGTTCAACCCCATCAGCCACGACTGCAGACCCAATGCGTTAGAAATTCAGTCCCCCTCCGCACAGAAGATTCCATTACGAAACCATGCACACCCAACTCTCCAATCACATCACGCACAGAGTGGCCAAATTTTGGCAAAAGTGTTGGGTGAATTTCAAGATAAATATGTCTAAGCCGAGCCCCATTCAGCAATCCTCGCATACCTCTTAAAACTTCGCATTCAGCTCCCTCTACATCGATTTTTACAACATCTGGCTCAGAGGCATCGCCACCCGCAACTAGCAAATCTCCAGTAGTCACGCTTACCTCAACCCTTCCCCCCTGGCCATTTGGTCTTAGCGATGGGGCTCCGCCACGTTCACCGTCCGAATGCAAAACACACCTTCCCGGGCTACTCCCCAACGCGACTCCCTGTAGACGGATCCTATCCCAACCCAAACCGTTATAACCCATATTGATCCTAATCAACTGTCTTAACCGTGGATCGGGTTCTATCGCCACCACATTTGCACCACGAAGAGCTGCTGAAACAGTATACGTCCCAAATGCAGCCCCCACATCCCAAAATGTGTCGCAACTCCGCAATCGACCCAACAAATCTACGAGGGCAGGCCCTTCATCCACCATTCCAGCACACGAGAAAGTTGATATGCCATTGAAGACAAAAAAGACTGGCTCGACTCCTCCCAGGGTTGCCTTCACCAGATGAGGCGAAAACTCTCGACCAGTTCTCCATCGCCACACAAGTTGCTGCACCGGTCCGGGAACAATAGCTCGATAGGCAGACCTAGCACACTCATACACAGCGGCTCCACAGTCCTCTTTACTTATCATATAGGACTATATTATACAACTCGCCACACATGCTTTATCAATCAATCACTCCGCCACCCAGACACTCACCCGATCGCGAATAAAACACTGCCGACTGCCCCGGGGCCACCCCTCTTTGGGGAGCACCCAAAACAACCGATAGCCCCAAGTCCGTTCTTGTCGTTTGACAGGGAATCAATTTTCCCCCATGCCGAATCCTCACCAAGATCCCCTCTTGCCCAAAAATTTGCGCAATGTTGCAATCGCTTACAACAAAACTTCTTTTCGCAACCCGGCCACCACCTACGACCAACTCATTTTTCTTAACATTTTTTCCAACTACGTACAGAATCGGCATTTTACCCTCGCTTGTAAATGCTTTCTGGGACTTGGCAAAAAGCGTCCACCCGCCTCGCTGGCCGATAGTGAAAAACCACACCCCATTGTGTTTACCAATCACATTCCCGTCAACATCTTTTACATCACCCCATTTATCGAGCAACCGGCGATGCAGAAAAGCCCTCACATCTACGTTACCAACAAAGCAAATCCCCTGCGAATCGGGCCGGTCAGCCACAGACAAACCCGCTTTTTTGGCCAATTTTCTTACTTCACTTTTCAGTAAACCCCCCAAAGGGAAAAGGCTGTGTTTCAGCTCGTACTGCCCCAATTTCCACAAAAAATATGTTTGATCTTTATGTTTATCCTTGGGGATAAATAACTTATTACATTTGGGTCCATTTTTTGCATAATGTCCTGTTGCTATATAGTCAAACCCATTTTTCAAGGCCCACTTCAAAAACAACCCAAACTTTATCTCGCTATTACACAACACATCAGGGTTCGGAGTCCTCCCCAAACTATATTCCCGATAAAAATACTCAATGACCCGCTCATTATATTCCTCCGAAAAATCCAAAACCTGAAAAGGAATGTCCAACTCTAGCGCTGTTTTCAATGCGCTCTGCCTGTCCTCGTCAGCTTTGCAGCCATTTTTATTAATTTCACCTTTTGGCGGCCAGCAATAAAGATGCACCCCTAGCAAATCGAAGCCCTGCCTTTTTAAAATCCACGCACTTACCGCACTATCTACCCCTCCCGACAGCCCCACCGCAACTTTGGTCACTTACTCCTCCCCATCCCTCAAAAACTCAGCCACCATTCTAGGTTGTTCACCTATTTTCAAAAGATCGTCACTTTTCACAGCGATTTTACTGCTTGCCTGATTCTGTATCAGTTCACGAATTGCTTCCGTTTGTGTCTTTGTAACCAACAGAGCGAGCCAGTCCACAAACCACTGAGTTTTTCCTCTCCTCTCTCCACTAATTACCCTGACCAAAGCTACGAGTGTGTCAATAGCAAGAGTGGCATAACCTTCGCGCACCAAACTATCAATAGGTTTTGCGCCTTTTTTTGTTACCCGAATGCCTAAACCATAAAGCGTACTTCGATTTGCCTCCAAATCATTCGCCACCCACCTTGCAGTCCTCGCATTTTCTAACGCCGTTCTCAAACTTTCCAAGTCAAGACCATATAAATGAGCAAGCCTATTACACAAACTTCCACCACCCCCAGACCAGACATTAGAACTTTCTTTCAATGCAACCATTCCAGTCTGTAGTCGGGCTCGATATTCAGAAACATCTTCTGGCGATATGGTCCACCAGCTAGCTAATCTCAAATCAGCGAGACAATTGTCCAACTCCCAATCCGCTTGGGCAAGCTGCTCTTTGATCGGTCGTGACATCATTTGCCCTTTCTCAGTAGTTTCTCTTTTATGCTCAAGCCATAGGTCATCGAAAACGATTTGACCCTTATCTGCACGTCGTCTGTGCCCATATGCTCCTCCAGGGGTTCCCGCTTCATGTTTACTTCTCGACATAGGCGTATTATATAATACGCTCTATAGGACAAAATCAATGCCTAAAAACATCCTTCTCATTACCAGCAACATCAACCTCGACAAAGAGCCCGGCCGCCTACTCGAAGAAGCCCAAAAACAGGGTTTCTCCCTTTCTTCTTACGATACTCACGACTTTAGCTTTTGGGCTAACCCAAACTCCCTAGAGATACTGAATTTCCCCAAAAGTAAACCCGATTTTGTTATTACCAAATCTATTTTCAACTCCCTTCGCCAGGTTATCGAAATTATCAAATCCATTCGCGCTCAGAACATTCCCACTTTTGACAACAATTTAGTTTCCCATGGTTACTCTATCAACAAAGTCACCGACTTGATGGTATTGGCCAAGTCGGGCTTGCCAATTCCCCGCACCTTTTACTCTCGTCACCTCGACAACTACCTGGTAGCAGCTGATAAACTGGGCTACCCTGTGGTTGTCAAACCTGCCAACACCGGTCGGGGCAACGGAGTAACCAAGCTAAACTCCCCAGAGGAACTCCGCACCTACCTCGACAATTTCCTCTTACCCGAAGCAAAAAAGAAAACCCTGATTATGCAACAATTTATCCCCTACCAACTCGATCTACGTATTCTAATCATTGGTGAGCAAGTCTTTTGCATGCGCCGCACTCCTCCGGCTGGCGATTTCCGTGCCAATTTCTCAATTGGTGGCACAGTCGAAAATTTCAACCCCACTCCAGAAATTATTACCCTGGCCAAACAAGCTATGTCTGCAATCGGACTTCTTGTCGCCGGTGTCGATATCCTAGTTACCAAAGACGGTCACATGAGTATCCTCGAAGTCAATCACAATCCCGGATTTTTGGGAATGGAACAAGCTACAAGCAAAAATATCGCCAAAATCTACTTCGATTACGCTTTAAAGTTGGCTACCACCCACTAAATAGGTCTCCACAAATTCCTGCAATTTTTCCGCACTGACAGGGGCCGGGTTCCACTTTTGCGAACCAGGCTTGACATCAGCAGGGCCCATTTCCACTTCCTTCAATTCCCAATATTTGGCTCTGATCTCAAAACTGGCTTTCAACTCTTCCAATTTATCATGATTAATCGACCCGTCTGGGTTTAACTTTCTCAAAACAGATATCGCTAGCTTTATCAAACCGGGATCTACCCCAAATTCTATTCCTGCTTCTGCTAATTTTGCTCTTAATTTTTTATCCACCATTCCTCTATCGCCAAATTTCTGTGATGCTTCTGCCAATCTCGCAACTGCCCCTTCGTCTATCCGTTTCAACACAGCCAAAAATGCTAACACGTTATCGGAGGGACTTTTTTCCCAGTCAATCCCCCCAACCGCCTCTACCAAATTCGGATTTTCACTGCCGGTAATGGCTCGAAGCAACCTTGCTCGTTTGTCGCCTTCTACACCCTCCCATCGGTCAAGGTCCGCCGAAACCTGTTCCATACCTTCTCGAACTGCTCCCTGGCGGTCTAACGAAACAACACGACCGTAGTGTTCGGCCAATATATCCCCTTCTTGTCTACTCATATCCAAATATTATAAGCCACTGGTCAAGTAAAGTACATTTCTGTGCTCACTGTGGCGAAATTTGTTACCCAACCGATGCCTATACTCGTTCAGTGTATCTACCAAAAAGTTCCCCTGAAGCGACAGCGATTTGTCCGCCTCGCCGGCGATAATCGTCGTCAGAAAACTCCGATACGAAAGCAGTCTGCAACATACTAAAAATTCCATTTTCATATCCAAACTGACAATAAAATAGTGAGTCAGAATCAATTTTTCCACCTCCCTTATCATTTCGCTATAAATATCCACATAGGTCTCAACTTGGCGGGTATAAAAAAGGCTGGCCCCAATCACACAGTGTGTCGCCAAATAAATGGCTCCTCTTATCGATTTACGCTCAACTCCTGCCCCCAAAATATCCTTCATCAAGTCCAAAAAGCACCTGGGATTGGGGCTTGGCTCACCCAAATATTCCGCTAATAAATAGTAATAATTAACATAGCTTGTATATATCGCGGCAGCACTCTCTTTATCAACTGCCAAGTCATTTCGCAAATCCACCAAATCCTTCTCTGGAAAGCTCGCTCTCACCAGATCAGTTAAGTCAGTTTGATAAAGTTTTTTCGCCATCAACCACCAAAACAACACTCGATTGGCCGGAGCCAACAATGGGTGCTTTTCGTAATAAAACGCCCTGGCACCGACATCTCTTTCCTCGTCATCGTTTTCTTCCTCATCATCTACCCCTATCTTATAGACCAAAATCGCCTCTCTCTCTTCGGGTGAAGACCCCACAAATGTATCTCGAAAAATATCCAGTCTTTTCCGAGCCAGTGCGTCTTTATTTAACAACCACAGCCGGCTGTCAAGATGAAACTTTCTCCTCTTACTTAAATATTGATAAAAGTCCTCGTAATAATCTGATACCAATTCCCGCGTACCATCAAACCCTCGCCTCGCCACCGATACAAAATATTTGACCAACTCACTTGCAACATTTACCCCCGTCGCCATCTGGAATCCCTGCCATTGGGCCACTGTGTTCACTTCCAAAAATCGATAAACCCCCTCTTCTTGATCAAAGATCAGATCTACCCCGCAAAAAGCCAAATTAAATAGCGAGGCGATCAACACCGCCTTGCCCTTGATTATTTCAGCATCGGGATGGTCATTCATGTCCACCGCCACCCCACCCAAAGACACATTATTGCGAAACTCTCCTTCCTTGCCCACACGTTTTATCACCCCCAAAGGAATCCCCCCCATCACCAACACCCGAAAGTCTCCATCGTTAGGCACAAACTTTTGAAAAATATGTTTCTTGAAATTAATTTTTGCTTTTTCCAGCTCCTCCATATTTTTCAACAGACGCACCCCCCTCCCTCGGGCTGACAAATCTTTCTTCATAATTAACGGAAAACAAAGTTCTCCGTTTTCAACGGCCGCCAACAACTCCGCCTTGTCCCCAAACTGATATGTCTTTATCCCCGATACCCCCCGGAGTCCTTCAACCATTTTTTGCTGATAAAGTTTATGCGTCACCAACGGTGTCTCTCCCACAGCCCGATTTACAACCCATTTTTTGCGCAGCATCTGCAAAAAAGTTGTCCTAGAGACTCCAATATCCAATGATGACGATCGCCAGAACACCACCTCTCCCAGATTAGCAATCTGTTCTGCGGCACCGTTTAGGCTCTTTACGTTTACCAGTTCAAAAACCACCCCCATCTTTTCCGCCTCCTCACGCAGGCGATCGGTGTGCCAGGTCCCTTTTCCACCTACAATCACGCTGATTTTCATTTTTTGTCTTTCTTCCTTTTTCTAAATTTTCTTGGATCAATCAAAAACCCTTTCAAATCCCGTCGACCAATAAGTAATTTATATCTCAGTCCCGTTCTGTCGGCCACCGCTGCGCGCGTCACAACCTTTCTCCCTGCCATCCAGTATACCAATCGAACCACTTCTCGATGTTGCTCACCCAGAGCACTCTTGAACTTCTTTTCCCAGAGGATATTTCCTTCCCCCAATAAATTCAGCTTTGCCGCCTCTTCTCTCTCTATGCTCGTTGTATACGCACCCGTATCCATCTTTGCCCTCAATTCAACAATTTTCTTCTTTTTTCCTTTTTGAACCAAAGTCTGCACCCTCACGGTCTCAAAGGCGCTAACCACCACCTTTCCTTGGGTAATTCTTCTCACCCTCTTGGCAAATCTACTTGCAAACAATGCCTGACAAATATTTACTCCTTGTTCAGCATTATCAACTTCCAAACCCTCCACCCGGTCTAACCGTTTTTTTAATCCGGCCATGTTGGCCAATTGAATAGATAAACCTGGTTGATCATTAAGTTCCAATACCAATGGTCCACGATCTTCGTCAATCAACATATCCACGGCCACGTAAACTAATTTTGATTTCATTTGGGTACGAACAGCCAGCAACAACGCCTCTCGCCAATTGGGAATAACAATTCCGTTCACTTTTTTGTTTATCTCTGGCAGACTTTTTATTCGCCCTCGCTTGTAGGTCCCAAAGGTGGTAATTCCTGTAGCCATGTCCACGCCCAAACCGATTGCTCCCTGATGAAGATTGGCTCGACCTTTACTTTCTTCAGTCGGCAAACGCAACATAGCCATTACCGGCACACCATTAAAAACAAGAACTCGCAGGTCGGGTGTCCCCACAACTCCCATTTTTCGAAAACTTGGGTGGTTCTTCACCCTTTCCTCAACCAGAGCACTATCCGGAATATTTCTACGAGAATATCTGCCTTCCACAATATCCAGGCACCACACCCGCAGATCCCCCTCATTCAAAACTGTCCCGTCCATGGTTATCCACCTTAGACTTCCTTCTTTGTTGGTATTAACAACCTTTTTTCTAACCACCAATATTCCTCCACCCTCAAGCCCTTGCGCAGGCTTTACCACAAAACCGCCCTCAACCGATTTGAAATCGAATTCATCAACTTCCTTGTGGTTACTTAACTTCGCGAGCAACCTCGGGTGGGGAATTTTCGCCTTTACCAACATCGTCTTGGTCAACAACTTGTCGTCCGCCACTCGCCTGGCACTTTTTTTATTCAAACTCAAATACTCGGCTGAGCGCGCGTTAATACCCAAAATATCCTTTAGTCTAGCCATTTGAATCTAATTACGCACCAACTCGCGAAATCTATACAATTCGAGCAACCTTAACCCCTTGTATCTGGCCACTAAATAATTCAACCCCAGTACCCCCAGCATTGACAATTCAGGAGCCAATACAAACACCGCCCTTATCATTCCCCAACCCAGAATCCAGCTCGTTACCAATGCCAAGAGAAGTGTTTCGGCTGTCATCGCCACCGCTGCCTCCTTACTCCTGTTAATTTGCGTATCGACATAAGTTTCCGTCAACAACATAAAAACCAAAGCCGGAAATATTCCTTTGCTCACAAAGTTTTCTATTAACCCCTTGGGGAAAACAGCCAGGGCAAGCAACAGCACCAGGCAGATGGCCCAAATAATAAATGACAGTCTTGGCATATACGGCATCCTTATTCTTCTGATCGCGAATCTAGTTAGGTTTGCCACCACAAAAATAACCGCAAACAACAACACACCCGCGACTGTGCCAGTCTGCAGCAGGGCAATCGTCGCCATGGTCGGCACAAATATTCCAAATCCATTCAAACCCACCACGTTGCGTGAAAAAGCCACCGCCACTGCCACCAAAGGAAACATCATCAGTATCAAGATGACTTCTTCACCAACCCCCTTGGCCAACAGCAAATTTGCCAGATGCCCCAACCAAAATCCTCCAAATTGCATAGCGCGTATTTTACCCTACGGCGCCACTTCCCGCCACAGGCTATCCCGAATCTTCAAGGCATCGGGTGCGTTAATAAGCAAGTCAGGTCTAAATTGAAACTCCTCGGCCGGAGAAGTGTTGTTAGTGTCCCCCAAATTTCTATTCAATATAATGTTCGAGATCCCGGCAAACAAACCCTCACCGTGAAACTTGACCTCGGTCGCCGTATCTCCTGACGAAGCAATATTAATTACGTCTGCGATCCAAAAACCTTCGGCGTTTGCCACCGGACTATCAAAAGTTATCGTCCCCGAAGCAATTACCGCTAGCAATCCACCCTCCTCAACATCTACATTCCCCAAAACACTTACATCTCCATCAACAAAAAAGATCATCTTTTCATTACTCAACACACTAAAGTTAATATCGTATTGGGCTGCTCCGTTACCGGGTAAATAATAAATTTGAAAGTCCTGCCCGACCGGCGGTGAATAAACTGGTTTTCCAGTGATCCCGGTAATGTTTGTCTTCGGGTAACTCCTTGCATTAGCCAAAAAGAAATCATAATTGTACCGCCTGTCCTGGGCTGGCCCATCATTTACGTTTGCTCCCTGGGCAGTATTTGCTCCTGCTGCCGAGGCAAAAGCCACCGGCGAATTGCCAATGTCCAAACTACCTGCTTTAAACTTGGGTAAACCAGCCTGATTATCCAAAGCCCTCACCAAAAATGGTTCGCAAACCCCACCTGTGCACGTCTCTGGTATCTCGCTCACGATTCCGCCTCCACCGTATGCATCACCTCCAATAACCTGCCACCAACCCCCAAAAACCCTTCGGTAAGCAAAGTTTAGCTCCACACTTGGGTCGCCTGTTGTCGCAAACGTAGCTGTATTTCCCGGACACGATGCCCTCCAAGAATATCCCGCCGGTAAGTTGAAATTAAACAACTGATAAGTTACAGGTAAATTGCTTAGATCCAGCTCTTGAGAATACAACCCCCCCGCACCCGAAATTACGCTGTTATACACCGTTCCGCTCCCCGAAATCGGCTGTATCGAAAAACTTACACCCGCAATTCCCACTGCCGCGGCAATGTTCGCCCCTGTACATACCTGACTATCATCTTGGATGTCACTTGAATCAAAAATCTTTCCATATACCGACTTTGGGCAGGAAACAGCCACCGGGTAAGACGGGCACCATCCATTCTGCGCCTGAGCACGATAATAAAAAGTTTGGTTCGGTATCAAAGCCGACCCCTGAGTCCCATACAAATGTCCCGCCGGACTAATCGGACCCCAAAAACCACCCTCAGGATCAAAGTGCTCAACCCCACCCCAAAATGTTCTAGCTCCGTTTGTTCCCGGCCCATCCCACGGATTTACCAATACCGGATTATCCCATGCATCCGTCCAATTTCGATTACTACCAGCATTTGCACACAGTGTCCACGAACTAGTCGCCGCATTCCAAAAGACACATTTTTTTACCCCCGGGTCAGTATTCGAAAACCACCCCTGAGTCACTTGGTTTTGATCGTGATAATAATTTACTCCATTTATTCCCTGAATCGTAGCTACCGGTTTTGTCGGGTCAGAACAGTCTAAAGTGACTATTGGATCCGCGGTACGAGGACACGATGGATTGTTACACTCAGATATATTTACACTACTCCATGACGAGTACACCCCACCACTCTGATAGCGAATCACCGCATAGTATGGTGTACTAGACCCTGCGGGAGGTACCGGCAAGCCATCTTTTGTGTAGCTGGTCAAATTTCCGCCCAACGCTGTTTCGTTTACCAAGTCTGGGTTGTACAAACTTCCATCAGGGTTAGTTGCATCACTCGTTGACATCTGCAATTGGTAAACACTTACAGTTCCACCTCCCAGGTCCGGCGGGGTCCAGGTATAAGTCATACTACCCCCCCCGTTCGAACATGACCCCACCAAGGCCAGAGCCGATGACAATGGTACCGTTGGACTCGTGCAACTACTTCCACCAACCAAAGTTGCTGTGTTGGACACCCCTCCGGATGACCCCACCACTCTCACTCTAAACGATTTCCACCCACTACCGCCCGCCGGAGTACTGCTGGTATTACAGCTTACCAAGCCACTAGCATAACTGCATCCCGAATCTCCATCAACATACACCAAATTGGCCGCTAACACGTCTCTAACGATCGTCGTGGCGGCCACACTACTGTCATTTCGATACCTAATAGTAAAGACAACATTACTGTTGGGGGCTATTACACTAGAGCCATTCAATAGCGTAACCAAATTATATGATCCGGGCGTATTTCCCTCATCGTCAGCGTATATTTCCTTAGCCGTACACACCATGGCTTCAGCCACAAAACCAATGTGAACATTCTTCGTCTCACCCGTTACGACATTTACATTTATCGGGTTAGTACTCCCCGCACCAGCTGACTCCCCATCGCAATACTTATACGTATCCGGTAAATATGATCCCGGATTAGACACAGCTACCGAATAATTTCCTGCAAGTATTCCATCCAAAGCGCCCTGAAGCGGCAATAGATATTCATCTCCTTGCACTAGAACTTGCGGGCCATTTACCGCCGACCCCGCTCTAACCGTCGAACAGTCAACAGCCTGCGAAGGAATAGAATGACCATACACCCTCAGGTTTCCCGTTCCCACAGGCACAAAACCAATATACACATTGGTTGTTGCATTAGCGGTCACAGGGGCACTGGGCGGCGAAGTAGTCCTATTCCCATTCACGCAATAAATGTAGCTACCGTTAGTATAGATACCACTATTCGAAACAGACACTGAATAATTACCTACTGGTACATTATCCATTGGCCCAACCACCGGAAGACCGTAGGTTGTGCCACCAATTTGTACTTGTGGAGTAATAGCTTCTCCAGTAGCGTTGACCACCTGATCACAAGTTGCACTCATACTACCCACCTCTTTCCCATAGACTCTCAGATTTCCCGCACTACTCGGGGCACTACAGCTAACCGACACCGTTGGAGAATATCCCGATGTGTTCCCGGCCGCATCACGACCTTGTACCCTAGCCCACACTGTGACATTACTACCAGTAACATAATTCCCCGGCAAGGTCGACTGACCTACTGTGTTTGTCCAGTCGCTATTCCATCCGGATACTAATGAGCTAAACCCACTATCTCTAGACAGCTCCGAACGATACGCCCCCAAGGTAGACATCCCAGCACAACCTGTATCGCTTTGAGAATTCCAATCCAAATCAACCGAGAAGCGGTCTACCCCACCAACAGTATCAACATAATTACACGCCACCCCCACCCCGCTCGGATTCGCCGGTGCAGCAGAGTCTATACAAAACGGGGCGGTACAAGTGCCAGTTTTGTCCAAACTATCGGTTATCAATCCCACGATGGGTAAATTTCCATCTGACAGAGGTAAATTCACATTTGCCACAGAGCAAGTTTGACCAGCGAGGTTGCAGGCTCCACCCAAACTTTCGCCTCCATCGCGCACCCCATTTCCGTTAATATCTACAAAGAAATAACCGCTTGCTAAATCTGCCCCCACCTGGGCTTGAGCCTGCATCGACACACCACTTAATAAAGACCCCCCCGGTCGCGGAGAAATCGGATTAGTAACGATATTGCTACAAACAGGTGCCCCAACTGTGGGAATCACGCACGACAATACACCACTCCAAGCGGATGTGTGCGTCAAACTGTCTGTGGCTCTCACACGACCGTAAATCCTAGTTCCCTCAGCATAACCATTCGCACTGAACAATCTTTGACTTATGCCTCCACTATTCCAAACCCCGCTGGTAAAAGTATCATCACTGGAGATTTGTGCCTGATATGGTGCCCCTGCCAAACCTCCACAACCAATATCAGATACAGCTCCCCAACTCAAATCCACCTCACCATTGGCATTACACACGATGTTAGGCGTTGGCACGTCCGGAGCTAGCAAATCCACTCCAATGGTTGACACCGATGATTTCGGCCCCTCTACCACTCCCCGCCTGGCTGCCACTTGCAAAGAGTAATTTCCCGTTGTAAACGGAGTAGCCGGGTGAAAACTTCCCGCACCTGCCAATGTTAACGAACATGCGGCCGATCCAGAACACAACAGCTGTCCAAGCCAACTTCGATATAGATTGCTGTCAGTTGTATTAGCACCCTGGCTCCAGGTCCAGCTCGGCTGGACTAGGGGTGTGCAAGCTGGCCCCGATAGACTTGGGGCACTTGGAGTTGACACCAACCCCACATAAACCTCAGTATTGGTATTCTTTAACACCGACACTGTTGGGGTTCCAGTTCCCCTTGTGAACGAACCTGTTCCTGTCCGGCTGCAAAACACCATCGGACTGGTGACAAAACCTGCCGGGACAGAATTGACAGACAACGCGTAACTACCCTGCAAGGTATTGGAAATTTCTCTATCCAGACTGTAACTTCCACCATTCTCTGGCCCTGACACCCCAATAATTACCCCCTGACCGTTCAGAGATCTGACCACCCCACTTCCACCACTCGTTAAATTATCACAACTTATTGTGCCAGCATCAGTTACCTCTTTCCCATAAATCTTCAGATTACCTTTGGGTACCACTTCCACTCCGACGTAGTAGTCAAAAGTATCCCACCCCAACACGGTGAAACTCGGCACACCGGTAGAGCGAGCATAGCTACCGTTTGCTCCGTAGCAATACACCATATTTCCTATCAAGTACCCTGCGGGCACGGAGGTCACAGTCACCGAATAGCTCCCCTGCTTGGTATTTAAAAACTGCTGGTTTAGGGTATAGCTTCCAGCATTTTCTGGTCCAGTCAAAGTGACTCCCACCTGACCATTTAAACTGGCGACCACCCCGTTCCCCACCCCAGTCCCGCCACCGCTAGTAAGATCAGCACAACTTATTGTGCTAGCATTATCGACCCCTTTGGCATACAACCGCAAATTTGCTCTCGCCACAAAGGCAACATATACAGTTTTTGTCTGATTTTTTGCCACTTGAACAGTAATCGGGCTACTTGATCTGGTGTCTTCATCACAATAAATATAATTACTCTGTTCATACCCAACTGGCCAACCACCAGACGCGGGCCCATATATCCTCAAGGAATAATTTCCTTGATAAGTTGCCGTCTTAGTAAACGGCATCGTATAAATACCATTGTTTTCCGGAGCGTTGTAGATCTCCATCTTCATTCCTACTGGCATTGCCACAGCGTTTCTTACCTGGGCGCAACTTGACTGCGAGTCGTTGACAGCTTTTGCCACTACCTGCAAATCACCCCGTGGTTCCGCCTCCGCACCGACATAAACGCTCTTAGTTTCGTTGCCCATCAAGACTACACTAGGGGCAGTGGTCGTCTTTACCCACTGATTGGCCAGGTCTTGATAACAATAAATCAAAGAGTCTCCCAGATAACCGCTTGGCACACTATTTACACTTACTCCATAGGTACCAGATTTAGTATTTGACAAAAGTTTGTTCAGGGCATGCGAACCTGTATTTTCAGGCCCGGACAAACTCACATTCACCCCCAAACCATCCAATGACCTGATTACTCCACTCCCCAACCCTGTTGGGCCACCACTCGTTAGGTTGTTACACGTCATCAACGCTGGCGCCACACTTATACCCTTGGCATACATATTCAAATTTCCCCGTCGCACAAAGGCCGCATATACTGTGGTTGTGTTGTCCTGTGTCACCGCCGCATTAATACTGCCCACACTTCTACTGCCACCGTTACAAAAAATCGGCGTCGCATCATACCCACTTGGAGTACTACTTCCCTGTCCTATCGCATAGTCCCCTACCGTCGCATTGTCAAGCGTATACTGCGTCGGCGAAATACCATAATTACCGTTTACATTACTTCCACTAGGTCCAACAATGTGCACATTCGTCGCCACACCCATCGCCCCCGCGGCAGCGATTTGACCACAGGTGGCGTTTGGGTCATTTACTGTTCGGCTAATCACTTCCAACTTGGTTACGCGACAATCATCATCAACCGAGCACGTGCTCGAATAACACGAACAATCGCCTCCGTTACACGCCGGTTGGTTGCTATGTGTCTGACAGGTATTCAGATCCGTATTACATGAACTATAAGAACAGGTAACCGGTGTTGGCGAAGGCGACGGAGATGGCGATCCTCCACCGGGCGGATCGTAAGTACACGAGCCTGTTAGACACGAATTCGCACCACATCCTTGCTCATTCCATGCTGTTGTACATGGATTTCCTTCCAAGGGACCACAAGTCATTGAAGTACCAGCCCGACCATAACAGTTGGGGACACAAGACCCCGGATCTAATGGATCGGGGCAATAGAGTCCGATGTCCCCACACATTACCGAACCCGTGCACGACTGAGCATATAATCCCTTGGCAGAAACAAAAGTGGCCAATATCAAGAGAATCACAATCAATCCATGCCTCAAACCTGAAACTACAATTTGTTTCATCACAACTTCCTGTTCCGGCTGCCTAGATACTCTCCAGTTTTATCAGCCAAATCATATAGCGAAAGTTTTATCTGGGTGTCGACAAACCTCAATCTTTTGTCCGGATCCAGAGTTGACAAATATTTTGGATCTAATCCTAAATAAATCTTTAATTCTCCGATTCGCCCTAGTAAGTTTCCGGGTTGAAGTTCATATCTTCGAGAGGCAACGACAGCCCAGCCATCCACCGATACCGGGAGACGGTAAAACCTATCATCAACGATTTCGACCATTACATTTGTCGCCATCAACAAACGTCTTCGTGATCTGTTCTCTCTATCCAAGACGGGATAAATGGGATTCCGGATTACAGCCGATGTCAATTCGCCGATCACCAGTTTGGATACATCTGGGCAAGGCACACCGCTAAGCAAACTCCGGCACGTCAAAGAATACTGACGCCCCGAGACAGAAAATGCAAACATCAATAGCAATACAAACAGCAACAACCAACTCCACCACTTTAGCAAGACCATCACTTATTCATGATACCAAAAACCATTCTATACGACCAGAGAAACATCACTAATTCAGGCAACCTGCGTTCTCGTCTGCTCTTTAACTACAGCAACCACCTCTGTAGTTT
>CAZARR010000013.1:0-21035 GCA_964487665.1 uncultured Pseudomonadales bacterium | reverse complement strand
CAAGCACAGCTTGAATTAGAGTAAACCGGCTGCGTAAGCTGCCGGTATTTCATAACCTAAACATATTCAAGAAAACCATTAATTACTTCAGCCATGTTTCCAGGCTGTAACCACGGCTCAAATTCATCCATGATTATATTTTTTCAGTTACCCGATATTCCAGGTATCTTCCCATCATTAATCTCGAATGGGCATCCAAGCCCGGTAGAGCCCCAAAAACAAAACCGACTACGGGCAATAGTAAAAATTCAAATGGGCTTACCAGCTTGCGCCACAACGGTAGATCTTTTTGTCTGGGCCTGGCTTTGATGTCCACAAATATCAAAAGTAACATTCCGATCAGGCTTATCGTCAATATCGCACTCGACACCTGGGGTAAAGTTTTTCCGATTACTGTACGGTTAAACTCTCGATTCAAAAGAGGGGGCAGTGTCGCTCCCAAAGTGACAATAAACCAATTCACTGGCCACAGCAAGTGATCTTCCATCACCTTCATCACCCGTATTGTTTTGTCAACAAAAGGTGCCTTTTTGTCCAAAAAATACCGTTTTAAAATATATGGATCATCACTCGCTCCCCAGGCCCACCGCTTGACTTGCTCGTACGTGTTTATAAATGTCTTAATAAAACTTGTCGATTCGGCCGCATCAGCAAATACCGGTAAAAATATCGGCTCGACCTCAACCTCTCCCCCAGTATCAAAATATGCCTTAAAAAAGATTCTGTAATCTTCAGGAATAACATCACTGTCCCAGTAACCAACTTCATCCATCAGCCTCAGGCTCAAACTATATGTCGAAAAATTTATCAAACGGTCCGGCCTCATCAATAACCCCATATAGTAGACGCTGGCCATCCGGTTAAACACCCTCATCGGCCAAGGGATTTTTTCAATATTATTGTAAAACACAATTGCTCCCTGCCAAATTCGCCGATATCGGGCTGGACTATCTAAAAACTGATAAGTCAGTGCCGCCAGATACTGTCGGTGCAAAACCACATCCGAATCGATTGACGAAATTGTCATTTTATCCACGTCCCAATCCTTGTGTTTCAGTAGCTCTTTTTTAAATTCCTTTGCCCCCCAGGCTGCATTAGACGACTTACCGACCAACTCACCAACAATGTTTGCGGGATGATATGTAAAAACAATTTTGGCAAAACTTTTTCCAAACTTTTTTGCCAACAACTTTTCTCTGGGCGCATTGATTTCTTCCCCGGCCCGTTGTTCAAACGCTACCACCGGTATTATTTGTTTTGGTCCAACAGTCTGATTCACCAACGCCTCTAGTGTTCTGACCAGAGTAGCCCCGGGTTCCTTGTAGGTTGGTATCACCACGACGTGATAGACTTTTTTCCAGTCTGCAAAGTCTTCAACGTCCTCCATCCAATTGTAAAGTTCATTGGCTCGAATCCTGAAAAAAGCTAGGGTGGACAGCACCGCCGTGGTAATCGAACGATACAGCCAGTAAATGTCAAAAGCAATAATAAAATAGGCCACTACCAAAGGGAAAACGAAAGAACCCCACACGGGAAACAATATCAGGCTCCAGCTGACTAGCCCAGGTAAAAATTCAAAAAGCCTTTGACTCTGTCTCGGAAATTTTGTTATCAAATACCCAAAAATAGACATCGACTGTTTTCTGTAGTTAGGTCAATTAAATTGTCCAATTCCAAACGCAGAATTTTTGCAATACATTCAGCCGTAATTTTAACATTTATTGGTTCATTAATACCGCCCCGTAACGGTTCGGGGGTCAGGTATGGACTGTCCGTCTCCAAAAGCAGCCTGTCGACGGGTACCATCTTGACCATCTCTCTCAATCTCCCAGCTGATTTGTATGTAATATTTCCACAAAAAGAGACAAAAAACCCCATTTCTAACACAGTACGTAAAAAATCACCACTTCCACCCCAGCAGTGAAACTGCCCCTGTGGCCATGACCCCAGGTTTCGTAAAACCGTTAGTATCTCGGCTTCCGCCTGTCGGGCGTGTATTACTACCGGTTTACCCAGACGGTGTGCCAGTTCCATCTGGGCCGTGAATGCCTCAATCTGTTTTTCTCTGGTCTTTTTCTCTTTATCATAAAAAAAGTCCATACCAATCTCACCAACACCTACGATTTTTCTCTCGCTGTTTATCTTGGCTTCTAGCCGTTTCAGTGTCACGCCCAACTCGGTGACGGTGTCTAGCTCCTCTGGATGTACCCCGGCTAGTACAAACACCCCTTCAAACTGATTCGCAATTAGCAAGCCCTGCTCCAAATTTTCCAGATTAGTGCTCGGAATGATGATTGTACTAACCCCCCCAGCAAAGGCTCTAGAGATTACTGAGCCAACATCATCGAATTTTGTATCTGCCAGATGGGCATGGGTATCAATCATAGCCGGTTAAACAGATTTTCCTGCCGCAGTACTCTTCCCATCCCAAACTGGTTAGAAATTTTAACACTAGTCTCCGGCAAAAACGGTTGTAAATCAATTGCAATTTGTCTCAGCATCCCGACCAATTCCACTATCGACTTTTTCCGGTCAGCCACTCCTTGCTCCCACACCCTCCGTTCATTTATCAGCTGGTCCGCTTGGCGTATTCTTTCCCATATCAAAGCCAATCCTTTATCAAATCGATATTGTTCCAGTTCCCCGGCCACATCATCACTTATCTTTTCCACCGATCTCTCCTTGACTACGACCTCTGCTTTTTGTGCCAAAGCCGCAACCCGTGCCACCAAATTTCCCAACCCATTAGCTAAATATGCATTGTAAACTTCCTTAAACCTGTCATGAGTAAAATCGCCATCGCTATCAATTGCAACTTGAGACAGTAGATAATAACGAAGCGGTTCCAACCCAAATTCACCAACCAGATCCTCAGGTGATATTACATTCCCAATACTTTTACTCATCTTTAAACCACCAGCGTTTACAAAACTATGAACCAGAACCTCCCGTGGTAACGGTATTTTTGCTGATAGCAACATGGCAGGCCAATATACGGTATGAAACCGATTAATATCTTTGCCGATGACGTGTAAATCTGCTGGCCACCACTTCTTCCATTTAGCGCTATCCCAACCAAACCCTACCCCGGTCATGTAAATATCCAATGCATCAAACCACACATATATTACCTGATTGGGGTCACCTGGTACGAGGACTCCTACCCCCCGGGCTCGTTCTTTTGAGCGAGACACACTAAAATCTTCCAACCCCGATTCAACAAACGCCAGTATCTCCGTCCGCTTGTTTTCCGGTCTGATCACTAGCTTGTTACTCTTTATCAGCTCTAGTAAATTATTTTGATACCGCGAAAGTCTGAAAAAATAATTCTCCTCATTCACTAAGTCTGGTTTTTTTTGATGTTCGGGACATAGCCCGTCTACCAAATCCTTTTCCGTTTTAAAACTTTCACAACCCACACAGTACCATCCCCGGTAAGAGCGTTTGTATATGTCCCCACTGGCTACACACAATTTCCACAATTTTTCCACTCCTGGCCAATGTTTCTCCTTATCAGAACCTCTTTGAAAAACATCCAAGTGTACCCCCAAGTTTTGGTAAGATTGTTTAAATATCAATGAGTTTCTTTCCAAAAACTCATTTATTGGCGTCCCCTCTCTCTCTGCTGCTTGTACGTTTTTCAAAGCGTTCTCGTCTGCTCCCGACAACAACAACGTCTCTTTACCTAGCAACTGTTGATACCTACGCACCGTATCAGCCTGAAAATACTCTAATGCATGCCCAATGTGTGGTCGGCCGTTAACATACGGAATAGCTGTTGTAATATAATATTTCTGATGCATAACTAGATTGTAATTGATAATGAAAAACCCCGTATGTTCGGGGCTTTGACAATCTTACGACCACACTGCCTTAGCCTGCCATTTTTCCTCCCATCATCACCTTTCGAATTCCGCCAGAAATTTTTTCGCTCCAGGCCACTGCCCACTCCTCCGCTTTGATTCTTCGAATCATCTCCTGTATTCCTGGGTTTCCCATCTGAATTGCCAAGCTTGCAATAGTTGCCGAGCTAACTTTTAGTGTATCCTTTATGTCCTCATAGTTTCGCCCTTTGTCCAAATAGAGCGCAATTCCTAGCCTCTTCATGACCGCCGTCCTTTCTGCCTCAGTCAGCAAATCACCCAACACTTCATCTATCTTCTGTGGACTATTGATGTCGGCCAAGACCCTCAAAAGCATACTCTTTATCTGCTTTTCTAAATTATTATTTAATTTTTTCTTTGACAGCTGCATCTCTTCGTTAAATCGAAGTATACATATATTCGCCTTTTTTGCAACTTAAGTTTATCATTTCACTTGTATATGCTAACAATTGCCACCAAAAAGGATCGCCAATTATTCAATCGTCTCGCCACCCACCCACTACAAACCTGGGCCTGGGGTGAATTTCGTTCTTCGCCACGGGTGGAAATCGTCCGCCTGATCGACAAGGATGCCAAGAACCCCCGGGCTTTTCAAATTAGTTTTCACCACCTTCCCGGCCTTCCCTTCTCTTTTGGCTACTGCCCCAAATCGGTTGTCCCCAGTGGGGACGATCTAGCCTTTATTACCTCACTGGCCCAAACTAAAAGGGCTATATTCGTTAAGTTTGAGCCCAATGTTCTTAAATCCGAAAGTTACAAAACCGTTATAGATTTAAAATCGCAGTACCCACTAGTCAGTGGTCGAACTCTCTTTACCCCCTTTACTTTTTGGCTAAACCTTACCCCCACCGAAGAAGAAATATTTATGCAGCTCAAAAGTAAAACCCGTTATAACATCCGCCTCAGCGAAAAGAAGGGCGTCACCGTTGTTGAAGATAATTCTATTATCGCCTTCAAAGACTACTGGCGGCTTACTGAGAACACCACCCGACGACAAGGTTTCTATGCCCACAATCAGCAGTATCACTTACGAATGTGGAAAACCATGCACCAAGCGGGCTATGCCCACTTATTCAAAGCTGTTTATCGTGGCCAGACTCTAGTTACTTGGATACTATTTCTAGTCAACGGCATTCTGTACTACCCCTACGGCGCCTCGTCGGACCAGCATCGTGACGTTATGGCTAGTAATCTAATTATGTGGGAGGCAATTAAGTTTGGTAAAAACAATGGCGCTCACCTCTTTGACCTTTGGGGTTCGGCTGGCCCCGACCCCAAAGAGGACGATCCCTGGATTGGTTTTCACCGCTTTAAACTGGGCTACACCAGTAATATCGTTGAGTTTGTCGGCACCCTTGATCTTGTCACAAACCCCCTTGTTTACTACCCGTATCGCCTTGGAGAATTTTTCCGCTGGAAATATCTACGACTTGCCGCCAATCTTAAACATTAATGGAGGATTTACGCCAGTCTAGCCAATATGCCAACTATCTGGCCAAGTGTGGTTGGCAGATCGAGTCAATCAAATCAAAAGATCAACCCGCAATCTTTACCTACATTCGTCACCTTCCCTTTACTCCGTATACTTTTCTAAAATTACAAAGATTCCCCGGCCAGTTTCCAGAATCTGCGCTAGAGTCTATCAAGCACCATCGCAAAACCATTTTTACCATTATCGAACCATTAACCAGTGAGGGGATCCCCCCTAAAAGATACCACCCATCCAAAAGCCCTTATCTACCCAGTCGCTCCTTGTTTGTTGATCTTACCAAATCATCAACTTATTTGTATTCACGACTATCCGAAAACACACGTCGCATTCTCCGTCAATCTCCACCCATTATCTCGGAGCTTAGCGCAAAAGAGTTCGCCCCCATTTGGCAAGAGCATCGCAAACTATCCACCCAACCAAATTCCCACCACATTCACTTTCTGAAAGAAACCTTCTCAGACAGCTGCCACTTTTTGATTAGCCAGTCTTATCACCATGTTCTTTCTGGGCTGATTCTTTTGTTTTCCAAGGATAGTGCTAACTATTATCAAACATTTACTACCAAGAAAGGTCGTGCCACCCAAGCCCATGCTCACTTGGTTTGGCACTCACTACTTATTTCCAAAAAAGCCAAAAAAATTACTTATGATTTCGAGGGAATCTTCGATCCTCGATACCCCACCACATCATGGTGTGGCTTTAGTCAGTTTAAACAAAAATTTGGTGGGGAACCAATAGATTTTCCGGGCTGTTTCACTCGTTGGTTCTAGCGATGGGTAGTCCATCCGGCCAACAGTGGAATTTGAACTCGCATTTTTGGCATATACCAACCTTACTTGTCTTATCAAATTCCAGTCTGCGTATCTTTTTCATCTCCCTTCTAATTACCAGTTTCAAGTCCTCCACTTCACTTTTTGTGATTACGAACCTTTCTTTTTTAAATTGACCATTGTCCTTTGGCTCCACAAAATCTAGTTCGGTCTCCACGACTTTGTAGGGAAATCGTTTATCCAACTCCGACAGAAGTTGGTAAAACACCAACTGGCGTTTGTACGACCCGTCCGCATTCTTAGTTTTACCCTCAATTTCGTTTCGACTCCGTGGTTTCCCAGTCTTATAGTCCACCACTCTCACCCCGCCACCCTTTTTACTCACTAGATCTATCCTGTCAACCTTGCCAACCAGAGCAATATCATCATCCAATGTAATGGGTGGAGAGTAGCCAAAATATTTTTCAATAACAATCGCTTTCTTAAAATCCTTTTTATAGAAACTATAATAAGCTCTTAACAGTTTATTACCTTGTTTTAGCCTTTCACGCTGGTCGACCACAGTTAAAGTCTCCTCAGCCAGTGATCTTTCAAACACAGCGATCAAGTAATCGACAGATGGTACTTTATTCTTCCTTCCCAACTCAACATAAAACATCTCAAGCGCTTTGTGTACCGCGGTTCCCAAAGCCAGATAAGCCTCCTTGGCCTTGGGAAGTCGAAGTATGTTATTGAGTAAAAACTTGTAACCGCAATTCAAGTAGTTGTCCAAAGCAGTCACAGACAATCTAAATTTATCAACTTGATCTTTCAACAGTGCCTCAGTATGTGGATCTCTTGTCACTGTTTCGGCAAACATTGTCCCCACAATATTTTCGGTCTCTACTTCTTGCGCATTAGCATCAACCAAATCGATTTGTTCTTTTCCAATTTCTTCCACAAAACGGCTTGGGATTGCTAGTCTTTCACCCCAACTCTCCTGATAACTTTTTGCGCAAGTAATGACCACCTCCTCCCGTGCTCTGGTTATGGCCACATAAAACAGTCTTCTTTCCTCAGCTTCGAGATCCTCATCTTCCCCACCAAATTCCAATAATTCTCCCGGAAGTTTTATCAACTCAGCGTGTGTTTTACCACCCCACCGGTTATCAACACCCCTAAAGATTATTACCCTGTCCCATTCCATCCCCTTGGCTCTGTGGGCGCTAGTCAGGCAAACAGCGTCAACATTTAGATTCACATCTGCCTCAGGAATTCCGATATTCTGCTCTTGCATCAAGCTCAAATTCTCCAAAAACTTAGCCAAACTCAACCCTCTTTCCGCTTGTTCTTGGTGCTTAATTTCCTCAAACAAACTATTCAGCCTATAAATTCCCTCATAGTTTTCTTGTTTAATTAGGTAGTTGATCAGATTAGATTGTTGCACCAGATTTTGAAAAAATTCACCAAGTGTCACGTTGACACTCATCTGCTGCCAATCAGCGATTCTATTCACAAATTCCCTTACTCTTCTATTTTTACTTTTTGTCAGATGCACCGTTAGCGACACCTTTTTGCTTGCAGCCTCTACCGCCAACCGGAGGATCTCGGCTTTGTCGAAATCAAAGAAATCGAAATTCAATAAAGTAAACAGTTGACTATCAGGTAAAATACAAAAATTCGCGATCACCTTCAGCAGCGTGATTAGACGAATGATAATTCCATCGCTCAAAACATCCCCTCCTCCTTGCACCAAATAGGGGATTTTTTTGTTGGCCAAAACTCTTGATATTTGAACCAAATCCTCATTTTTTCTAGCAAGAATAGCGATTTGCGAATACACTGCCCCATTTTTTCTCCACTCCTTGATTTGCTCAGTTACGAAATAATTCTCTCCCACCTCACTACCAAATAGCGCTAATCTAACCGAATTTCGTTTGCCCCCCCCGTTTACCGCTACCAGATCCTCTCTTTCGTCAATCAAACGGTTGGCGGCATCTAAAATTGGTTGTCGAGATCGATAGTTTTCCTTCAAGTCAATTATCATTCCCCTCGGAAATCGGGCAACGAATTCCTTTAAGTTTTCTTTCGATGCTCCCTGAAACCGATAAATACTCTGCCTAGGGTCCCCCACCACAAACACGTTAGCCTGCTCACCAAAATAACCTGCCAACTCGAAAACTAGCTTATTTTGCACACTATTAGTGTCTTGATACTCATCAACCAAAATATACTGCGCTCTTTCTTGATAGACAGCTAACAAATTTCCACGCTTTCCGAATTCGTCAACTACCCGGCTTATTATGTCCTCAAAGTCAAACCTCCCCATTTCCGCAAGTTCGTCTTGGTACTTTTGGTACACCAAAGCCAGCTCACCCAATCTCGCTCTCTCTTTTTCTTTTTGCCATTTCTGCGCCGTACTCAGTTTTTCATCCGTCGCCACTAACTTGGCCAAACTCGCCAGCTTCGGCGGATCCACCCCTTCTCTTTTAAGCTGTTTAATCGCCCCCAAAAGACTATTTAAGTACAACAGTGGTGCGTTCACAGGTCTAATTACCTCCAACTTTTCCTGATCCAATATCTTTTGCATCAATTTCACTCGTTCCAAATCGGATAGCAAAGCAGCCTCTTCGTCAAACGCAAAAATATCAGGATTTTCGTGTATCACCCCCTGGCAATAAGCGTGAAAAGTATCTATTTGTACTCGATAGCCATCCCTCCCTATCAAATCAACCAACCGTTTTTTCATCTCCCTGGCTGCTGCCTCGGTAAAGGTTAATGCTAAAATTGACTCTGGATCAGTGTCTGTTTTTCGAAGGATATTTGCAATTCTCATTGTCAACACCCTGGTCTTTCCGGTCCCAGGCCCTGCTATTACCATTACTGGACCATCAATACTTTCTACAGCAACCTTTTGGTTTTTGTTTAACCGCCCAAACCACACCTCAAAGTCTTCGGGCTTCATCGCCCTACTCCTTCACAGACCTAACCAATTTCTCTGCCGTCATCTTAATTTCTTCTACGTTTTTCCTTACCGTTTTTTCAACGCTCGCCTCTTCACCATCACTGGGTACAATCACCCACATAATCAGATAGATCAAAATACCCGACCCACCAAATAAGGTCACCAAAATAAACAGCAACCTTACCACAGTTGAATCGACTCCAAAGTACACCCCCAAGCCTCCAGCCACCCCCGCCACCACCCGATCTGACCGAGATCTTTTCAGTTTTCTATTCGCTCGCATACCCTAATTATATCGCTATTTAATTTCCACACTTTCCTCCGTTGGTTCTCCCAATTCTTTCACCCCTGATAATTTTTGGCCCAACGACACCATCGTCTGACTGGTACTATTCATCTGATTGTAGGCATTGGTCAAATGTCTGTTCAGCACCCCCAAAGCCTCGCCAAGTTTTTGATAATCTTTTTGTACGCCCCTCAATAAACTAAAGACCTCCTTGGTCTTTGACTCAATTTTACTACCCTCAAACGAAAGTAAGATTGTCTGCAAATGGGCGTAAAGAGTTGTGGGGGAAACCGGATACACACGATTTTGTCTGGCATATTCAACCACTTCCATATCGTTGACAATTTCGTAATAAACCGCCTCTGAAGGGATGTACATCAAGGCAAAATCCATCGTTCCCTCTTGAGGCAATATATATTTACTGGAAATATCTCTAACGTGTTTTTTTACATCTCTCTCAAAAGCAGAAAAGTACGATTTTCTTTCCAATTCATCCTCACACTTGCTATATCGCCCAAAATTTTCCATCGGAAATTTTGAGTCAATCGGTAATATTCCAGCCGCTGTCTTTATTGCTGCATCCACAATCACCCCCGATCTAAAAGCGTATTGTAAGTTAAATGTACTTTTGGGAAACATCTGCACAATCAAGTCTTTAAGTACTTGCTCACCAATATTTCCCCGTAACTTTGGGCTCTTTAAAAAATCTTGTAAATCTTTCATTCCCCGACCCACCTCAGCAAAAGCCCCAGCCTCCCGTTTTAGTTCCCCAATCACCTGAGATGCCCTGTCCAGACGTTCGTGCAGATCCTGATATCCTTTTTGTAGTACGCTAGTCATGTTTTGGTTGTTTTGGTTCAATGACGCCTGCATGCTAGCCAGCCACTCACCAATTAGACCCTCACTTTTTTTTGTGCCTTCAATTTTTTTACTGATTACCAAATACAAAACTAACAAACCAACCAACCAACAAACTAGCAAAACTATAAACTCCATTCCCATTAATATATATTCTACAATCGTTACATATGCACTCCAATCGCCGACTGATGATACTCGAGCGAACCCGCCGCTACCGATTTTTAGTCTTCGGGTTGGTTGTCTCTTGGTTGTTACTTACCTCCATAGTCATCTTTGTTGACCCAAACAGCATCAAAGACATTCCCATTCCCAATTCCTACCTTGTTATGGCCACTACATTGTTTTTCTCTATTTTTTTTCTATTTACTTTAATCTTTTTAAATTCTGCTCGCAGCCTCAGACTTAGCCTGGGTCTGTTAGTCTTTTTCTATCTTCGTATATTTGGCCTTGGAAACCTTTGGACCTCCATCGCCCTTTTTGGATTACTTACATGCATGGAGATTTATTTCTCTTGGAAATCTTGACTCACCAATTGTCAATATCGGCAAAATCTTTTCCCGTTAATTCATCAATTTCCCAATCTTGAACAATTCTTCTGCCTGCAACTTCTTTTGTCCCATCCGCAGCCCTATCAACTATCGTCCCAAAATTACCTCGTTCAAACAAGTTTTCGGGGATCTCGGCCAGAAAACGAGAGGGTAGATTGTTTTGCCTACCCCCATAAACCAACCGTCTTTTAGCAAAGCACAAAGTAAGTCGATCTTTTGCTCTGGTCATAGCCACATACATCAACCGCCGCTCCTCCTCCATCTCGGCTAGATCTGTCATGCTTCGAGAGTGGGGGAACAAGCCCTCTTCTAATCCGGTCACGACTACCTCGTCAAACTCCAATCCCTTTGCTGAATGAACCGTCATCAGGGTAACTTTTTTACCATTTTTTTCTTGGTCTTCGACATCGTTTTGTGCTATCAAGGCTACCGTCTCCAAAAACTCTTCGACCGCATTGTATTCGCTCGCCACAGCCAACAATTCGTTGATATTTTCAATTCTGGCCCGATCCTCCGCGTCATTTTCGTCGAATCTCTCTAAATATTTAGTCACCTCAATAATTTGATTTAACAGGTTTGCTACCCCTCCGCGCGACAACTCATCGACTCTATTTACAATCTTTTCTTCGAACACCACTAGTCTTTTCTTGCCAACCTTTTCTAGTCTTTGCCGGGACACCTTGTCCTTCTCATTTACACAAAGGCGCAGATAAGCGAGTAAGTCCTTGACCTCGGCCCGATCATAGAACCTTACCCCACCCACCAGCCGATATTTAATCCCTCGATATATCAACTCCTCCTCAAGTGACCTCGACTGCGCATTGGTTCGGTACAACACGGCCACCTCTTTACCACGATCAACTTCCTTTGAAATTAGCTCGCCGACTCTTCTGGCCTCATCCCGCTCATCTTCAGCCTCACAGAGTCCTATTTTGCTTCCACCACCTTTGTCTGTAGTCAGTCGTAATATTGGATGACCCACGTTTTTATTTATCACACCATATGCCGCGTCCAAAATGTTTTGTGTTGACCGGTAATTCTTTTCCAGTCTCACCGTTTTAAGGTCGGGAAATTCCCGTTCCAGTAAGTTAATATTACGAAAATCTGCTCCCCGAAAAGAATATATCGCCTGAGCCGCGTCTCCCACCGCAGTTAGCTTGCTATTCTGATCTACCAATAGTTTGGTTAACTCAAACTGGGCCTTATTTGTATCCTGATACTCGTCCACCAATACGTAACCCACCCCCTGCTGGATTGTTTCCCGATGTGCCCCCGTTCTTAGTAGCTCCACTGTTTTTACAAGTAGATCATCGAAGTCTACCGCGCTAAATTCTGTCATTAACCGTTGGTACTCACGCCAGGCTGACACCATCTGTTGATCTATCTGCGATTTGGCCAGGTTCTCTGCTTGTGTCACCCCGACCAAATCGTTTTTGAACTTTCCTATTCGTGACAACAACAATCGGGGAGGACTCCTTTTGGGGTCAACCCTCAGGTTGCTCAATGCCATTTTCATTGTCGATTCTTGATCGGAGCTATCAAAAATAACAAAGTTATGCGCCAAACCCACCTCGAATGCATATTTTCGCAACAAACGGACGCACAAAGAATGAAACGTTCCCGCAAAACCCAGAGTCTCAAGATTGTTTCCATTGAGCAAATCTACAATTCGTTGCTTCATCTCCCCAGCTGCTTTATTGGTGAAGGTCAACAATGTTACTTTATCTTTGTTATGTTTATTCTTGTTTATCAGCCAATATGCTCGGTATGTTAATACTCGCGTCTTCCCCGACCCCGCACCAGCCAAAACCAATAGCGGACTACCTGTATGCATAACCGCAGCCAACTGCTGCTCGTTAAGATCTCGCTCAAGTTGTTTGATTATTTCCATAATTGAATTAGCACCCATATAATATACTTGAAACAAACGATGCAATATTTAGTTGGAAACTGGAAAAGTAATGAAACTATTACCCAGGCTAGGCTGTGGTTAGAAGAGTTCAAACAAAAATTCACACCCCTACCACCTTCACTGAACATCGTTCTATGTGCCCCCTTTACTGATCTTTCTGAAATCAATCGTTTTATCTCCGACCACAACCTACCAATATCGGCTGGCGCACAAAACGTCTGTCAGTATGAGTCAGGTGCCCACACAGGGGAAGTAACAGCCGCCATGCTTTCAGAGCTGGTTCGTTTTTGCCTAGTCGGCCATTCCGAGGTTCGCCGCGAACTTGGCGACGACTGCCGCAGTGTAGCTCAAAAGACCAAACAGCTCCTTGAGCGGGCCATCGTCCCCATTATCTGTCTTGATACTCCCTATCTCGATGAACAAATTAAATGTTTACTCGACGAAAACCTTGTTCTAAACAACTGTATCTTTGCTTACGAACCCCTGGCCTCTATAGGCACCAACCACCCCGCTGACCCACAGTCAGTAGAATCTATTGCCACCGAAATTGCCTTTCTTACCGACCCCGGCTGTCCGGTGCTCTACGGCGGTTCGGTCACCCCCCAAAATATCCAACAGTACTCTAATCTACCGGGTATCTCTGGTCTCTTGGTGGGAGGAGCTAGCCTAGACTCCGACATCTTTATTTCCTTGGCCCAAGCTACTTACTAAAATGACCAGATTGTTTATGCGCCTTAATCGCTGGTTGTGTCCGAATCGCCCCCTTATCCCAGTTTTAGTAAAAATATTTATCGCCCTACTTGTCCTCATTGGCGCCATAATTGTCATTCGCACTGGCATTGCCTTCAGTCGCAATCTTGGCATCAAAGGCCGCGATGTTCTTAATGCCGCCAAAGACCCCTCTGAATTTATTGCCTCCACCGACGGCTTAACCAACTTTCTTATCTTGGGAATCCGCGGTGAATCGGTCGATGCTCCCGACCTGACAGATACGATGATTGTTGCCAGTTTCCACCACTTACCCAAAAAAATCACCCTCCTTTCCATTGCCCGGGACCTTTGGGTTCCATCACTACGCGCCAAGATCAATTCGGCTTATCACTTTGGTGAAGAGAAAGCGACCGGTTCAGGATTAATCAGTGCCAAGGGCTCGACGCAAGAAGTTATCGGCATACCGATTCATTACACAGTTTTGTTAAATTTCCAGGGCTTTGTTGATTTTATTGACCTGATTGGCGGTGTGGATATCAACGTTAAAAACCCATTTGTCGACCACCTTTATCCCATTCCCGGTAAAGAAAATTCAGAGCCTGAGTCAAGCCGCTACCAAATGGTTGAATTCAGAGTTGGTCAGCAGACACTCACCGGCGATATGGCTCTAAAATTTGTTCGTTCCCGACACGCGCAGGGACCAGAAGGCACCGATTTTGCCAGATCCGCCCGCCAACACCAGGTTATAACCGCTATCAAAGACAAGGTTCTAAGCACCAATTTGCTACTAAACCCCGAAAAACAAAAACAGGCCCTGGAAATATTTAAAAACAATTTCCTTACCGATATCACCCCCGACCTTTTCCCGGTTATGATCAGACTAGCCCTAGAGTCAAATAAATTTCCTGTCGAAAACATTGACCTATCAACCGAAAAAACCGCCTCAAACCCAGCTATACTTGAAAATCCTCCCTCAAAAAATTATTTCGGCCAGTGGGTTCTTATTCCCAAGGATGGAAATTACCAAGCCCTCTCGCAATACATTCGCAACAAACTAAAAGACTAACTACATGCCAACCTCAACCACATAAATATTTTTCGCTATCTGCTCTATCTTTCCTAGTGATCTTAACTTTTGCTCATCAACCTGATATGTTTTTTGTTCTTCTTCGCCGACAACTATCCACCCAACTGAATATTTTCTCAAAATTTTCTTAGCGCTTGCCACATCTCCTGCCTGGTAAATCTGAGTCACCTCAGCCGCTCTTGCCCCAATCGGCTCATAGCCTCCTCTCCACAACCACTCATGCACTTTCCAACCTAAAATTGTGGGCCTACCAGTATAAGCTGAAATAACGTCGTATTTCGTATAACTATCACCGACCGCCTCGACAATGCTACCAGTTTCCTTTTTCGACCGCAAATAATCTATCACCGCCATTCGATCTGGGTTGTCACGTCTTAGCCACTTTTCACCATCCAAGCCCTGGTAGCTGGTGAATTTCCCGAAGTAATTAGGAAACGATAGTGTGGCGTAACCACAAAGTAATACAATCAACATCAACACAAATGGATACACCAACATCATCTTTTTTTGCAAAGAGGCCAACAGCCACCCCCCAGCGACACTCAATAATATAAATGCTTGATAGGTCAACTTAAACATTGTATTGGCTCTTGGATAGGTTGTGTAGATATCTTTCACGTAAATTACTTCAGGAATAAACAGCAAAATCATCCCGGTCATCACCACCGCGATCACCATCCAATTCTTGCCTCGCTTGCGTCCAGCCACTACCATTGCCAGTAGTCCCAGGATCAGGTGACCACCCCACAGCACACCCAGTTGCCACAGCGGGGTTCTTTCTATCACCATCCCCACTCCGTCAGAAATAGACCGGAAGTTCAGATACCAAGGTAACGCCGTAACCACTAAAAAAAGTAGCGTGACCAAACCTGTCTTCAATAGTTCTCGAACCCTGTCTCCCTTAACCAACACCCCGACAATTACTATCGCAAGTAATAGTCCATAGACAAAGGCGTCCCAGGTGTTGGTCATCGCCATTACCCCCAGAATCACCCCCAATAATCCTTCCAAGATCCTTGTTCTCTTTTTTAACCAAGTAGTCAGAACAAACAAAAATAACAGTACAAACGGTAGATCTAACACATGACCATGCAGGTCACTTACCACAAAGCTATACCCTGGAAACTCATGAATCGTGTGAAAAATAAATCTGGTCGCGTCAGGATACCAATAACCATCCATGCTGTGATTTTTCAAAAAATACCACAGCCAGTGGCTATTTCCCCCGATAGTGACAAGCAATGAACCCACCAAAGCCCCAAAACCAGCCATTTGCCACCCCACCCCATTTTTTGTCTTGCTAACCAGGTTAACAATTACCGAAAACGACAACGACAAAGTAAGCCCGCACATCACCCCCAGTACCAGATTGTATCCCACCCCCGGGCTTACTCCCAACAATCTAACCAATACGCTGGTCACAAAATGGCCGAAAGAATAATAATTTATCGTCTCATTGGCAAACCACATATCCATCGCCGGCAATTTATCAGTATGTAGGTAGCTGTTCACAAATCCATAATCCATAAATTTTTCCAAATCGAGAATCTCTGGTTTAAATCCCCTCACCAGTGACAATCCTGAAAAACCCGCCAAAAACAAAAACTCTTCTATCAAACTAAACCAATCGAAACCCACCCTTTGCCGTAATTTCCACAGTCCAGCTGCCAAAAACGTGACTATTATCAAAAGTGACCCACTCGTATTAATAGGCCATAGGTGAGCTCCAAACCACATCACCAAACTAATCCCCAAGACTCCCATTATTTTCCCCACCGCCCAACTCTTTCCCCGTTGGTCACTAAGCCCCAATAGCCCCACTAGCGGTGACCCAATCATCAATTGCAACGCCAACAATATTACCCATGCCTTTATAATTATCGACAAATCCGTGTTCACAAATTAATTTTATCCGATGTTTTACCCTCCCGCGATTCTGGCCGCTCTTCTCCCCATTTCCACGGCATAATTTGTTCCTCGGTCCCACGGGTAAACCATGCTCATGTTTGCTACATATATCCCAGGAATTTTTGTCTGGAATCTTGGAATTTGGTCTGAATAATTAACCGGAAAAACAGGTTGGGCGTATGGTGACCGAAACAACCAACTCCTCTTTATCCATTCCTTCTTAAAATTCTTGTTAATACTGACTAGATACGGTAAGTATTTTTCCATCAACTCTGGCTGTTTAAGCTTTAGCTGGTTATCATCTGCGGCTAAATAATTCCCCAGGTACAAAATATGATTGCCTGCGTAATGTTTCTTATTGACAAAATTGGTGTGTTGCGCTGCCACCAAAAAAGGCCAATTTTTTTCCAAGATGTTTAACCAATAACTTTCCATTAAGGGCTGTGTCATCTCTATCACCAGAGTTTGCCCCCAAAGATAATCAATTTTCGGCCAATTAACCACGTTTTCACCAACCAATTTATCAACCAAAGGTGCCGGAACTGTCAAAATTACCCGATCAAATTCCTCACCGTCAACCAGTATTTTTTCTTTTCCCTTCCTTATCTTTTTTACCGACCAGCCTAATTTAACCACCCCACCATTGGCGGTGATATTATTTACCATCTGTTTTGCCAAGCCCGCAAACCCCCCTTCGAAATAACCCAAATATGTTGTCCGTTTGAATATCCTGGCCCAAAACCACCCAAGATTCACTTTCCCTAGATACTTTCCAAATTTTGCGCTTAACAATCGCCCCCAAATCTTTTCGTAAGCCACCCGCCCCATTATTTTGGGTAACGCATACTGCACCCGGTATTTCTCCAAGAATATTCCATTCCTAATAAGTTTCATCGCGGCCACCCCCATACCCATTCTTAATCTATCTATGACCCCCAGTTTATTGAAAGTCAAAAGTGACCCGGCCGAATCAAGTTGACAAGTTTCCCCTTCAATCAACGAGGCGGTTAGAGGTCGAGTAAAAAAGGCTGCGTGGCCTATTCTTTTTGCCAACCGAATTATTTCCCGGTCGTTACTAAAGATATGGTGATAGAACTCTTCCAGTGGCCACTCCCAGCCTTTGGCTCTGAAACCGGCTGCCAAGCCACCTGGTCTATCACTAACTTCGTAGACCACTACCTGGTGGCCTCGCTCCAACAACTCAATTGCGCTGGTTAGCCCCGTAAACCCCGCCCCGACAATAGCAATTCTCATAATTTCGCCAAACTCTTAAGCAATCGCTCTTCAAAAAAAAGCAATTTAAGATAAATTAGTGACAATGTCACGATCAAAAAAGCTACTATAACGTCTAAATTTGGAACTTCTACCCATATTGTTTTTTCCCAACTAAAAATATGCATAACTCCAATTAGGTTTAGGAAAAATAACACCGACATAGCAAGATATATATGAAACAGTTTACGACTTAGAAAAATCACCGGGAGTGCGAAAACAGTCCACGGATAGAGATAACGCTCATGCATTTGTGTGTTGAACAAGAAAAAACTTAGTGAAATCACTCCACACCAGATAAAAGCACCATAGATTCTCAATTTTTCATTCTTTGACCACATCCACCTAGCATATCGTACAAAAAACACCAATGTCACCGTAGAAAACAGCACCATACCAATTGTCATTGCTGACAACGGACCCAACAAGACTCGCGAGTCATTCCCCACAGAGGCGTCTCCGTAAAGTAACCACCAAAAATTATATGCGTTAAATGACAATCTATGATAAAAGCCCACTGAGCTTTGAAAAACATAAGCTATCTTGGTAAGGTTGCCACTCAGTATAAAAGGGAGTAGCAACACACCTACTGTTCCCTCAATGCCAACAAAAAACCGCCACACTTTTTGAGGAACACGAATAACTAAGATGGCGATTACAGGCAAAAATATAATCGATTGGACCTTTGTCATTAACGCTAACCCCGTCAAAACCCCCCCCAAAAAAAATCTCTCTCTAGCCAAAGCAAAAGTTGTCCCAAGGCAGAACAACGAAAGTAACACATCTGTCTGACCCCAGGCACTTGAGTCGTACCAAGTGGGGAAACTAAGTAAAAATAAACACGAGGCTAAACCGGCGTACCGTTTCCCTCTCGTCTTATCAACCACCCGATAAATTAATAATGCCAGATAATAATCTGCAATAGTAGATGGTAATTTATATATAATATTTACCACATCAATATTTGTAATGTTTAATGTATCTAAAAACCTCTGTATAGCGTAAAAAATATATATATTAAGAGGTGGGTAATTAGGGGATATCACTCCATCTTGGTCAATTGAGTAGGACCCAGCTACACCACGATCTACTGCCGCCCTGCCCCATCCTCTATGGAACCCTACATCATACCCATACTCTGGCGATACCAAAACAGCCCCTCTGATCAATATTGATACCAACACTGCCACCACAATCATCCATCTCCGGTCAGCAGAAATTATTCTCACCAATATATTTAAACACAACTGCGCCACTTAACCCAGCACCCTACAATGCACCCACATATTTCAAATCCCACACAGATAAAATCATTCTTTTCTCAAATTGTCGATTGGTAATCGGTAGGTAGTACGTAAGGGGACGGTAGAACCAGAAAGACCCCATGGTAACGATTGTCAACAACAACAGCCCCACCATCTTTACCCGTTTCCCCATTCGCCACAATCCAAACACAGACAAATCTCGCCACACCAAAGCGAACAGGATTAGACCAATAAACAGTGCCGGTAAGTAGTGGTACAAGTACATTACCCGTTTTATTTGCGAAATTGCCCCCAAATATGACCAATAGACCATACAAAAAATGGCAATATCCCCCGATAAAAACACATTTGTCCCCCCAAATAATCTTCCCACACACCAAGCGGTGGCCACAGTAACCCCAATAAGCGACAACCACCAGACCGTCGGATTTCCCATTAGATAGATATATCGATAATTAACGCCGTCCGGCGTTTCCCAGCGAAAATTAATAGTTCTCCCACCAAAGGGCCACATATACCACGGGCTTCCCAGTTCGTCCGGTTTGCATTGATTCAATACGGGAACCCCCTGGTTATATCGCTTGCTATAGGCAATCGCCTCTGAAATTTGTAGGTAAGTGTTGATTGTCCATCCGTAACTTTTACTTCCATCGACCACACCCATAAGCGGCTCACCTACACCATAATAGTTACCGTTTAATGGCTTATGGGCAATGTGATAGTGCAGCTTCCACATTCCCACATACAAAACGGCCATTACCATTAGCCACAGTGCCACTAGTTTTGTCCATTTTTGCCGGCCAATATGCCAATAGCCGAATATCCACCAGCAAAGGCTCGGAACCAACACGATCAATCCAGAACTTTTTATCAGTATAGCCCCAATATTTGCCACAGCCAACAGACTTACCCATGCCCAGATTTTTTTGGGAATTCTAAACAACTTCAACATTACCCAGACAGAAAAAAGTATAAAAAAAACTAGAAAACTATCAAGCATTGCTGCCCGTGATTGCACCAAAAAGGCATTGTCCAACAACCCGACCAATCCGATCAGATAAGCCCACCCTTTGGGTATCAGTTCTCTGCAAATTAAATAAAAAATCCACACTGCCCCCACGCCAAATAATGCCGGAAAAAACCTATAGCCCAAAAATTTGATTTGTCCTATCTCACTTTCTACCTTATCGCGGTCAATAAACTGAGTGTTGCCTTCATTCGGATAAATAATCTTTTGCCCCAAGGCTATCAGCATTTTTCCCAACGGGGGATGATTCTCCTCAAAAAATATTCCGTTTAGATATTTTTGTGCCGAGGGAATATGATAGGTTTCATCAAAAATTAACTGTGCCGGATAATCCAACCGATAAAAAAATAAAAAAAATGCTAAAGCCAGTAATGTCAGTTCAAGAAAAAACTTCAACAACGCTCTTCCTATCCACACCAGTAATTTTCTCATCCGCCTGGATTATAAAGCGAACAGTATACCCAAGATAGCCAGTAGCAAACCACCGCCGAAGACGGCAATACCAGGTAATGTTATTCCGGCTTCAGGCAGGGTTGTTCTGGGTGTCGGGGTGCCTCCACCTGCCAACCCACCGGTCTCTTGCGGTGTAGTAACCCCCGTGTCACCCTCATAGGCAGGTGCCGTTGGAGTAACCCCTGCCGGGCAAGCTTGAGTGTTACAGGCTTCACTCGAAACACCCACACACGCCGAACCTCCACAGGCAGCAGAAGGATTAGAACACTGCCTAGTCCTGGTTCCCCCGCCGCAGGTAACCGAACACAAACTCCATTCTGACCACCCGCCATTAACAGGTGAGCAGGTCGTACAACTCATCGTGTTACATTCCTGACTACTTGCTCCGCTACAAGCGGCACCACCATTGGCAGGTGCCGGGTTAGTACAGGTTCTGGATTGGGTCCCACCGCCACAAGTAGCACTACAGGCTGTCCAGGCGCTCCACCCCCCATTAACCACAGCTGGACCAGAACTGGAAGACGAACCAGTGCTAGAAGAACTCGTTGTTCCACCCCCACCGCCAGCACTCGAACTGGAAGACGAACCAGTGCTAGAAGAACTCGTTGTTCCACC
>CAZARR010000012.1:0-26407 GCA_964487665.1 uncultured Pseudomonadales bacterium | reverse complement strand
TCGATGTTATGAGCGACCATCTCCTAAACGTTGATCAGATAACCCTTTCCGGCCGCCCACTACGTCCAAAGGCCAAGCCAGCGATTCGCGTCACTGCCCGGGAAAAAGCCGAAAATGGTATCTGAGTAATATACAAAAAGCTGCCAAATAGACTGATCAAGCCAAATTGCTCCAAGCTTACATGCGTACCTAAATATGCGTTATAAAGGAAATTTAAAAAGTTAGCTAAAATAGATACAGCCACCAGGGCGGCTCCGCCACTCCAGTTATTATCCGTTAAGTTCAGAATAAATCTGGCGCCAAAACTGCCACCCCGAGTCGTAGTTACCATTTCGTCGACAGCTATTGCCTTTTTGACTTGCAGGTGTAGACCGTGGTTAGTCTTTTCCCAGTAATGTGGCCTAAAAACCAACTGATAAAATGCCTTGACCGCTGCTACCGAGATCATCAACCAATAAAAGGGTACTAGGTACACATATTTGATCAAATTCCAATGCCCGTGTTTAGCGCACCCCACCATGTAGTAATACAGAAACAGAAAATTACCCACGACCAACGAAAACACAGCCATATAAAAGATAACTGGGGGGTATAGTGACTCTATTGTTGGTCCAACCACCTGATACAAAGCAAAATAAGATATTGTGATTATCCACAAAATCGGGTTAATCAACATAAATGCAATCTTGCCACCCATCTGTAACTGAAAGATCAAACTATGAATACCGTGGTTTCTAGCAAATCTTAGCGGATGACGGTTATGCACAAGAAATGTTTGGATATACCCTTTTATCCATCGCGACCTTTGCCGCAGCCAGTTCCCTAGGTGGCTATTGGCCTCTTCTAACGTAATAGAGTCGATAATCGCCGTCCGGTATCCCAGCTTAAACAATCGAGTACCCAAATCAGCATCCTCAGTCACATTAAATGCATCCCAACCTTTCAAATCCTTAAGTAATTTTGTCCTAAAATGGTTACTCGTTCCTCCTAAGGGAATTGAGGTCGCGATTGACTGTAACCCGGGCAAAATCATGTCAAACCATAACGAGTACTCCGCAGTAAACAATCTGGTGAGTAAATTATGATTGGGATTAAAGTAATTAAGCTTAGCCTGTAGGCAAGCAATTTTTTCGTGGCTGGAGTCAAAACCTAAAAATGCCTTTTTTAACTGAAATGGTTCCGGTTTGTCCTCGGCATCATAAATAACCAAAAATTCTCCTTTAGCGTGGGCCAGACCATAGTTGCACGCCTTCGGTTTTGTCTTGGGGTAGCTATGGGGGACAACAAGGATTCGAAAATACTTAGGTAAATTCAAACTTCTGGCTGTCTCAATCGTCTTATGGTCATCCTCTTCCAGTAGCAGCAGCACCTCGAGCTTGTTCTTTGGCCACTCTAGCTTGCTAATATTAGCTACGAAATCGGGCAATACTTCGCTTTCTCTATACAGGGGGCATAGTATTGTGTACAAAGGCAATTTTTTGGGTTTCAGAGCCATCAGCTCACTTTCACTATAGGCAAGTTCTGGGGACAAGTTCAGGCTCTTTACGGTCAGAATTAAATTGAAAATTACGTCCAGGAAGTAAATAATAGTAATTACCGCCACAAAGACCACGGCAGTGGGCCGAGGAGCTATCGCCATACTCCCCACCAAATAGAAAAAAACCGCCAATATCAACACCAACTGCCATGTATGGGTAGTGCGAATTGCACTGTGCTCATGGGGTAAATCAGAATGTGTAATATATCGTTTGCCTTTGTGAATGACACCTGCCCCGACCATAGAATTGGTTGATGAAGGCAAAATAGCCTCGATTTTGGTTAATCTAAATAGGTTCAGTAGTTGGAGTATGATTGCCTTCATTAATCTTGACCCGTTATTATATAGGATATCTCCTTGTTATGTCTTAAAGAATTTATTCAGTTTCTCCGTGCCCAGAACATTATCTGTGCAACCCTATAAGAAGTAAAAAATTACCCCATTAGGGCAGACGGTTATTATATCTCGGCCGTTGTAAAATATACAGGCCATTGCCGGATCGTCTAATGGTAGGACACCGCCCTTTGGAGGCGGGTATTGGGGTTCGAATCCCTGTCCGGCAACAATATGAGGACAGAAAATGAAGTAACCCACTTTTGGCAACCCAATTCTGAACATCCGGACGGAGAACTGCTAGCGTCACTTGACAAGATTGTTTACTATGGAGAGCTAGTCTGGGCAGCTAGGAAAACAAATACCGAAATCATTCTCGATTTGCTCACCAGAGGGATCGTTCCGAGAATCTCACACAACCATGGGGACTCATTCATGTCAAAAAATCCCTGGGCAGTCTGTGCTTCGATGACTAAAAAACTTAGTAGTAGGTTAAGCGGGGTACCTGCCTCACCCCATCTATTACGCGCGACCTCTTCCTGGGATTTGGCTCATGATCATTTATCCGGTCTGCTAGTTGTTCTTTCAAGAGAAAAGGTTTTAAATGCCTGCCCAGGTCAGGTAAAGGCTGTTGGGAGGTTTATCCAAGAACAACTTTTTTACCGACATGATCCTTCGGGGGGCTCAATCCTCGGTGTTCCCCTTGGTAGATGTGGAGGAATGGCAGATCCGTTCGCTGACGAGGTCAACATTGAGAGTACCAGAGAGAACCCAGCTCCCATAGCTATCCCACCAAGTCTCTGGACAGGATTAATTTTGAGAAATCGGCTATGGATAGCATATTCCGAACTTCTATCTCGACTTCCACCTCACGTTCAAGTGTTTGTGTACAATAATTAAAGAAAACAAATACTATTCAAACATGACTACCATGGCTCATGTCTCCTATCCCACACTCGCCTTTATCGGTCTTTCTGCCTTGACCAGACATCAAGTTTCAAATGTTGAGTTACTTACGGTAATGTCGGCCTCAAACCTCCCCGACATTGACTTTTTATGGCAGCTAATTCGCAAACGGAAATTTGATGGATCATACACCCACCACAAATGGGTAACCCACTGGCCGATTACCTATCTTCCTTTGTCAATCTTTACAATTTTTTCCCCATCTATTTTTCTTAGACTGTCAATTTTTGGCATTTACACACATCTATTTATGGACTTTTTCTTCAATAACCAAGGAATCATGCCTTTCTATCCATTTTCAAAAAAATCAACTTCATTTTTTAGCACTCATTTTAATGGGGTTCACGGGTACGACTGGTTTAAAAAATATACCGAGCTACCAATATTCAAATTAGATCTAATCGCCTTGTCGGCGCTCGTCTTTTTCCTGTCAAAACGTTTTTTGTAATCTGACCATTACAACTTCCGGTATCTGAATTTTGTTCTACCCAATTCAATATGGTTACCTCAGCCTACTAACAACTGGTCTAGCCACAAAGTTGTTACTCGGAATTTCAAAAGCTTTAATTATTTTGTTATTTTTATCATTTCGTTTGAGCAAGATTATCACTCTTTTATCGTAGTAAACCACGGCCCAGTCCTTGTCTTTTACCCTGCGTACCAAGAAACTTTGTCCCCACGGCGTTGCATCAAGGTGCGAAAAGAAAATCACATTAAATCCGTACTTCTTATCAACCTCCTGCCATTTATAGTCGTCATTCAAAGCCGGAATGTATTCGTCTTTAAAAAAAGACGCTGGATAAGCCTCTGGTCTGTTATCGACATAGACCCGCTGGCCAGGAAACATATGAAAAATTAGATACCCACCAATATCATAATTGTTTATGATTGGACCCTCTAAATGATTGTGCCTAAAAAAATTAGCTGATTTTGTATCATCTGTCTCCAGTCCCAGACCGAACTGATTCCAGTAGGGGTAATGGTTAAAGTACCCCCCCATCGTAAAGATCAATACGACAAAGCTGATAACAGAAAGACTTACCAAACGGTTATCAACCGTAACTAGCCGCCCCCCCTGGTTCATTGACTGAATCGAAATGGACAGATCCAGTGTTCTTGACCACAGTATTGTGATCAGATTTTGGCAGATAATAGGTAAAGCAAACAAGGCAAACATAGCCATGTTCCTTATCAACAACAACGAAAGTATTGCCATTGCCAAACCTAGAAATAAACTAGCCAATGACACTACTTTTTTCGATTTAACAATCGAAAGTACAAAACTTACTATCATCATCCCCAAAACAGTTTTATAAAGGTAATACCCTGACGTTCCGGTTATTTTTTCCATTTTCCATACAGACTGATTTTCAGCCAATTCATATCCATAATTTTTAAATTCGTTAAACGGAGCCAAAGATCCAGCCAACCCGACCGGATTTACCAACGTAACCAAGCTGGTAGTTAGCAGCAAAACAAACAAGGCACTTGACCTTCCCTTCTTCTCCCACAAACTCTCAATCCAAAATGCCCCCACAATTACCGGCCCCAATATAAAATATATATGCAAATTCACCCATAAAATTTCTCCCAATGGAAGTATCCACAAGTATCGTGTCGGCCATTTTTCGTCTCGAACCCGCCACAAAATTAGCAAAAAAATTCCACAAAATAAATTACTAAACATTTCCGGCCTAATTTCGGTGCGCTGCGCTAGTAATGGAATCATCAACAGTCCCACCAACCCCCCAAGGCCATAGCCAATTTTGTCCGAGCATATCCAAAAGAAAATAAAAAAAGTAATCAGACTAATCAAAATAAACCCTATCTGGAGCCCCAAAATCCCCGCAACTCGATACGCCCAGTAGATCACCACCCCACTGGCCCAATGGTGGTTAATTGTCTTAAAATTTGGGAAAGTATACGAGTAAAAATTCTGCGTCAACACTTCTCTATCGCGAAAAAACATCTCACCATTTTTTATATGTCTGCCCAGATCCGCCGTTACCAGGCTAACTTTGTGAGTCAAAAAGATTCCATAAAACACACACAGCAACAAAACAATTATTATTTCCCAAACCCTCTCCCGCCTAAGTGCCAACCGAACCATTCATTAACATTATCACGACTCAATCTGATGATTCTGCCCATGAAAGTCTACAAAACCCTTATCAACATCAACTGACCAGGCGCCTCCCTCCGGTAGGGGAATTTTGCCATACCCTCCCGGCGTATCAATCACAAACCTGGCGGTAGCCGCAACCCCCGACAGATTAGGCCGGACCTCTTGCCACATTTTAATGGCATCTTTTATCGGCACAGTAAATCTGGTAGCCCAGGGGACGGGGTCGTTTTGGTACAAATAATAGGGGACGACACCAATTTTCGCTATTTTTCCAAATAAACTAATTAACACCTCTACTCGGTCGTTTACACCGCGAAGCAAAACTGATTGGCTCATTATTACCGCCCC
Source organism: uncultured Pseudomonadales bacterium (assembly GCA_964487665.1). Taxonomy (GTDB): domain Bacteria; phylum Patescibacteriota; class Microgenomatia; order UBA1400; family MFAQ01; genus CAZARR01. The sequence continues at coordinate 21,098 of CAZARR010000012.1, read as the reverse complement.
ACCGTCTCGTCGAAATCGTTGAAGACAGCGTACCGTTTCGTCAGTTAGTTCAGCCGGATGATTTATGTGCACCATCAGTCTAGGGTTAACCAATTTACCAAAAACCTGGTAATGCCATTTTTTAATTGCCTTGGGATTTACTATCGGTAACCTGGTACCCACTCGTACCAAGTCAATCTGATCCATCTTTTGCATTTGGCTAATTTGTTCCAAAACGTACTCCAAAATATCCCTGTTAACCGTTAGCGGATCACCCCCAGAGACAATTATTTCTCTGATATCTTTGCAGTCTCTTACATAATCAAGCGCCTGGTCTATTTGTTCCCGAGACAGCGTTCCTGTTAAGGACAACGCTTTTAAATACTGACCTTGTTGTCCCAACGTCACCCCCACCCCTCGCCCTCTGGTGCAAAACCGGCAATATGTGTTACATCTATTGGTAATAGTAAACAAAGCCCGGTCACGATATTTATATATCAACCCCGGCGCCACCTCGTGTCGTTCCTCCTCCAAGGGGTCGAACGCATGCTTATCTACCTCTGCGATTCTTTCTAGTAAGGGTATCGCCACGAATTGCAACCCGATAGGCCCACTTTTCCCCCCCGTTTGTTCAATCAACCTACCGATGTAGCTACTCTTTCTGTAAACACCCCCTCCCAACCTTTCAGGTATTTTATTTTTTTCTCGCCGCGATGGGGGGTCCTCTCCTTGCTTCTTCGTCCCGATTTCTTTTTTTATTTCCATTTTTTAAACAAAATCTAGTATCAAGTATTCTCTAATAATTTCAATAGGCTGATTAGTTTTTGACTATGCGTAAACCAGTTTATCCGAGTGCATTCTTAGTCGTACCGCTTCTGCTATCTCCACTACATGATCAACAATTATCACAATATATCCATTACTATTGGCAAAATCGGTCAACATGGTTATCACCTCGTCGCGAATTGGCATCGAGTGATCATTGTGTATCTTTGATAGCAGCTCATCAACCACAAGAATTGACGGCCTTCTTCTCTTAAATAAATCAATACATATTGCCGAAATAGCCTTTTCTCCCTCCGAATACTTCCTTTTTTTTGACAGCATTAGCTTCTTCAAAAAGTTACTGATTATCGGGTAATCTGTCAATTTCTTCATCACCGCGCCATCAACCGCTCTTTGTTTGGTGTATTTACCAATATAAGTATAACGAGCTCTATGCTTGCTTAAATCAGACTCAAAATCAAAAAGAGGCTCTCCTGCAAAGGCCGCCCCTCCGCTTGCTAGTTCTACTAGCTCTTCGTTCGTCAGTGTTAACGTCTCAAGCAGTGTGGTTTTACCTATGCCGTTTTCCCCGCACAATTGATACAATCCTGGTTTAATTTCAATCGAAAACTTTCGCCTGGTATTCCCTCCATTAGTAATGTATTTCAGAATCAAATTATCCAGAACAAGTGACTTATTCTCCTTACTTCTTTTCAGAATGGCCTTTTTTGGTTGTGTAAGACCTGCCATTCGTCGGTAGCCCTCATCTGTCAACACGTACTTATTAGTCAACTTGCCAAGGTACTTATTTATTCCCTTTACCATTTTTTTTGTCACCATCGCGCCTTCAGCATTCTGCACAAAATCCCAAAACATCCCGAGTAAACCAAACAATAAAGCTATCAGAGTAATCGTGCTAGCCAGCCCAAAGTGGGTCAGTAAAACGAGTGAAATTGGCAAAACTCCGGCTAAATAAACGTTGTACAAAGCTGGGGTAACCACTCTTACCGCTAGGTCACGGCTATCCGGCTGCCGATGAGCTACCAGCCGCTCACGAAGCTTCCAGCTAGATTTATAAAATTTCCAACCAAACAATATTATTCCCAAAAGGCTTATTCCCACCAATCCAAACAACCCCAACTTTATCGACAACTTTTCCTCAGACACCACAATCATGACAGAAAAGAGAATTAGCTTAATAATCCCCGTTAGAACAGATGTTACTTTAAACCCATAGGTAAACATATTGGCAAACAGTTCATTAAAATAACCTTCAATTTTTTTAGATACATATCTCGAATAATCGCCTTTCACTTCCCCAAATTGATCCCAAGTCAATGCACAAAACGAGTAATATAACCAATTTGAACAAACGCTACTTATCAGCAACAACCCCAAAATCACCAAAACCATTGCCACAAAAACCTCCCACCTTCCTGCCCGAAGATCAGTGCCCAGTATTAATCGTGCTAAAAATGGATATATCGCAATGTTTACCAAAATGACTATTAGTAAACATTTGTATGCCCTAACAACTAAAGCCCTGGTACGTTGAAGGTCAATTCGGTCCGAAAACGATAACAAGCGAATCAATTCTTCTGGCCACACAAACCACGACTCCAGTTTTTTCCTCATACACGGCTAAATAAATTGAGTCGGATTATACCCCAATACCCCAATAAATACACATCTATTACACAGCCAGCATTAGTCTTCCTGGGTAGACACATCCCCAGGGTCTTTACCCAGGGCCATAGCCCGCAATACCCGCCTCATGATCTTCCCGCTCCTGGTTTTTGGTAGTCTATCTACAAATCTGACGTCTTCAATTATTACGTAGTGCCCAATTGCTGTCTTTACCATCTGTTTTAGATCTTCGGCCAGCTTGCTACTTCCCTGGTATCCCTGTTTTAGGCATACAAAGATCAAAGCGATCTCGCCCTTAATTTCATTGGGTACCCCTATAGCTGCACTTTCTGCAATGGCTATGTGGTTAATTAAAACGTTTTCAATTTCAGCAGATCCCACCCTGTGCCCGGCGATGTTCAAAACATCATCCAGACGCCCCTTTATCTGAAAGTAACCGTCGGCGTCTCTCGCTGCCAAATCACCGGTTAAATAACCGCCGGAATTTGTCATCCATTTTTCCAAAAAGCGTTTTTGGTCTTTCCAATATGTCCTCATCGCCGCCGGCCAATTATTTTCAATAATTAGTTGCCCGTCTTCATCTTGGATTCGAACCTTTATCCCAAAGAAGGGCAGTCCTGCTTTCCCTGGTTTCTGCACCATACTGGGGAGTGTCACTATAGCCTGCCCTCCCGTTTCGGTTTGCCACCAGGTGTCCACCACCACGCACTTACTCCTGCCCACCTTCTCATCTAGCCACTGCCACACCTTGGGGCTCAACGGCTCTCCTACGCTGCCCACGATTTTTAGCGTCTGTAATTTGTATTTTTTTATATCTTCATCACCATAGCGCATCAACAGTCTGGCCGCGGTCGGTGAAGTATAAAAAACATTCACACCGAACTGATCTATCAATGACCACCACCTATCGGTGGTAGGATAATCCGGAGCCCCTTCTACTAACAGTACCGTCGCGCCTATCGAGAGCGGTCCATACACGACATAACTATGCCCTGTTATCCAGCCCACGTCTGCAGTACACCAATAGACATCTCCTCGATATAAATTAAAGACTACCTTGGCACTGAAGTGTGTGTAGACATGATATCCACCGATACTATGAACGATACCCTTAGGTTTCCCGGTCGTTCCGGATGTGTACAAGACAAATAATGGATCTTCTGATGCCATCGACTCGGCGACATGTGCCATCTCAACTTTATTAATTTCTTTTTCCCAATCGCACTCATTATTAAGAAGTGCGATCCTTTCTCCCCTAAACAAAACCAGTATTTTTATCTCTAACCCCGCATTTGCCTCTCTAATTGTCGAAAGAAGATCGATTTTTTTTCCTCTCCGCTTTGTAAAGTCCGCAGTAATAATTAGTTTTGGCTCCAGATCGTCTAGTCTATATTGCACTGCCGTTGCAGACAGACCGGCAAACACAACTGAGTGTATCGCCCCGATTCGAGCGCAAGCGAGCATCGCAACCACCTGTTCTACCACTAACGGCATATAAATTACCACCCTGTCACCCTTATTTATCCCTGAGCTATTTAAATAATTTGCCATTCGAGAAACGCGTTCTAGCAATTCACAATAACTAACATTTGTTATCAAACCATCCTCATCCACAGAAATTATTGCCGTCAAATCCCCAAATCCATCTCGCACATGACGGTCAAGACAATCCTCGGTAATATTTAGCTTTCCCCCTACAAACCATGACCGATTCCCGTCATACACCCGGTCCCATTTTCGCTTCCACTCTGTTTCTTTTTCAGCAATATCTCCCCAAAATGTCTCGGGCGATTCTATCGACTGCTGATATAGCCTTTCGTATTCATCCGCTCCAATAATTGCCTTATCAATTACTCTCGCCACAAACAAAGACTATAACATTTCCATTTATATTTTTCCCACCCCCAAACATCCCCCCAAACGGGAGGATGTTGGAAAGAATATCTATTGCCCCAATTTATTTACCCTCTGACGCTGAACTATTACCTCCCATCATGTTTCTTACCTCGGGATTTAATTGGATGTTTTGTGCAGAAATACTTCCGTCAGTGTTTTCACCTCCAAATACTGCCACCGTTTCACCAACTTTCAAATCTGTCACCGAAGCATTTTGCGCCTTATTTACTGCCGTATTATTAGAGATCAGCACTATCTTACTGCTTCCGTCATTTAACGCTACCGTAATCGATTTACCGTCAGCCTCAGTAATTTTTCCGTTCACCGGACGATAACCTTGTCTCCCCATCATTCGGCCTCGAGCCAAAGCACTACGCCCGTTTTGGGTAGCAGCCACTCCCCGTCCACCACGATTCCACCCATCTGCCTTATTGGCAAACTTTACTCCCGCTATTGCACCGATTCCACCACCTACCAAAAAAGCTAAAAGGGCAATCACTACAATCATAATTTTGTTATTTATCTTCACTTATTTTTCACCCCCTTTGTTACTTTAATTATTCGTATCGCAAAGCTTCGATTGGCTGAAGATTCGCAGCCCGTCTAGCTGGGTACCAGCCGAAAAGTATCCCAATGCCTGCCGACACTACAAACGCTAATAAAATTGACAGTGGAGCCACCACAAACAGAGAACTGGTAATCCTCGATATAGCCAACGATGTCAAAACTCCTAGGACGATTCCAATTACCCCTCCTGTAAAAGTCAGTATTATCGACTCAAGTAGGAATTGCAAAGTTATCACCCCCTTTTTTGCTCCCAAGGCTTTGCGCAAACCAATCTCTCTTGTTCTTTCGGTTACCGTCACTAGCATTATGTTCATTATTCCTATGCCGCCCACCAGCAAAGAAATCGCTGCGATTCCAGACAGCAAACTAGTAAATGTTCCCGTCGTGGAGGAAGCAGTGTTCAAAATATCCTGTTGTGAAAAAATTGAAAAATCTGCCCTTAACGGATCATTTATCTTGTGCCGTGCCAACAACAAGTAACCTACCTCATTCTGGGCTGTTGTCATCATTTCACTGCTCTTTGCCTCCAACGCAATTGAGCTCAGGTAATCTACTCCAAACAATTGTTTCTGGGCAGTGCTTAAGGGTATATAAATCAAATCATCCTGGTTCATAAAACCAGTTCCTCCCTTTGATGCAGTCACCCCAATCACAGTCAACGACTGCCCAGCGATTCTTATCGCTTGTCCGATCGGATTGCTTCCGCCAAAAAGATCTACCACTACTTGCGGCCCTATCACCGCCACCTTAGTCATTCCGTCTGTATCCCTTTGGCTAATAAAACTTCCACTCTCAACAGTGACTTTGTGAACATTGGGGTATGTTGCTGTTACCCCAACGACTTGCGTATTCGTGTTACTTCGACCGGTGACCACCTGAGCTCTTCGCGAAAGCTCGGGCGAAACTAGTTTTATTGTGGTTATTTCAGGTGACGAACTGATAGCTTTAGCATCATCCATAGTCAAAGTAGTTCCCCCTCCACTTGCCCCCCTGACCCCACCCAATCGTTGTGCTCCGGGATTCACAGTCAAAAGATTTGAACCTAGGGATTCAATCTGATTCTGAATAGCCCTTTGCGTCGCCTGACCCAATGAAACCAAAGCAATCACACTGCCAATCCCAATTACTATTCCTAAAGTCGCTAGCCCCGTACGCATTTTGTTTAGCGTTAACGTTCCCAAACTCTCCAAAATAAGCTCAGATATCTCCATGTTTTCTCTGTTTGCTATTGTTACTGTCATCAAAAATCTTTCCATCCCGAATGTGAATTATTCTTTTCGCGTGTTCGGCAATATCTGGCTCGTGGGTAATCATTACGATTGTGTGTCCCTGGGAATTTAGCCCTTTGAAAATAGTCATAATTTCTTCCGCCTGAGCCGAAGCGATGTTTCCGGTTGGTTCATCCGCCAAAATGATTGCCGGGTTAAGTACCAAGGACCTAGCAATAGCCACCCTTTGCTGTTGACCTCCGGAAAGTTGATTCGATGTGTGTTCCATTCGATCAGCTAACCCTACCAACCTCAAGTATTTCTCTGCGGTATTCCGACGCTCATATTTATCAACACCCGCATAGGCCATCGGCAACATCACATTTTTGATCGCCGTAGTTCTAGGTAACAAATTAAACGCCTGAAAAACAAAACCAATTTTTTTGTTACGAATTTCCGATAGTTCATCGTCCGAAAGTCTTCCCACATTTTCTCCGTCAAGAATGTACTCTCCACTGGTAGGCAAATCCAATGCCCCCAAAATGTGCATCAACGTCGATTTTCCCGAACCAGAAGGTCCCATTATCGCCACAAATTCACCCTTTTTAATTTGAAATGATATGTCAGTCAAAGCCACCGTTTCGACCCCGTAGTTACGGTAAGTCTTCGAAATTTTTCGGGTCTCAATTATCGTTCTATTAACGGCGTATGTCTTCATCTTGGTCCTCCACCAGGAAATCCTCGATTCCCCCCCAAGGTCCCAAACGGTGATGCCCCGGTTGTGGTCCTGGTGGTGCTCGCTGTTCCGCTTGCCGAGGTTACAATGCTGTCACCCTCACCAAGTCCAGAAACAATCACCGTTTGTGTATCGTTAGCCTCACCGATTTCTACCGTTACCGTCTCTAGTTTCCCATCCTTCACCACCCTCACACTGTTCTGCCCGCCAACAGTGGAAATCGCAGCGGTTGGTACCAGTATCACATCGTCGACTACCTTGGTGATTATTTTGGCGCTAACTCCCATGTTTGGATATATGTTGTCCATTGTTTTGTCAAAAACGATAGTTGTGGGATAAGTAGTCACTCCCGAGCTTACCTGTCCGTTCGTGTTAACAATTAGCACCTTTCCCGTAAACGTTTTGCCAGGAAAAGCGTCCATGGTTAGAGTTACTTTTTGCCCTGCCAAAACTTTGGTCGCATCAATCTCCGAGACATTCACTGTGGTGAGCAAACCACCGTCCGCCTTTGTGATAGTACCCACAATTTGTGCCGCTGAAGTAGTGTTAGTCGAACTTCCGGTCGAAGCGCTAATCGAGATTCCCGGGGCCAATACCAAATTACTGACCACACCAGCAATTGGTGCCGTAATAGTAGGGGAGGTCTGCTGATAATTTATCCAAGTGTTAGAAAGCGAGGCCCTAGCTGAGGCCACTACCCCAGCCTGATTTTTGTAGTTTGCCTCTGCCTGAAGCCAAGTGGCATATTCCTGAATATATGTTGGATCGCTTGCAGCCAACCCTCTCGCCGCCGCACCGTTGATAAACTTCTGGTTGGCCGAAAATGCGGCCGCCTGTAGCGAGTTATAGTTCGCCACACTGCTATTTAGTTGGTTTTGCGCCGACAGATAACTTGCCCAGGCAGCTGTCTTTTTTTGTTCCGAACTTTGGTCCAAAGTTATCTCAGCAATTTTTTGTCCTTGCGTTACTTTGTCTCCATTTTTTACATAAATTCGGTTTACCGTCCCGCTCACGTTTGTAGTAATGTTCACATCATTCCCAGACGAAATACTACCGGAGGCTGTTACTGATACAACCAGTGTCCCTCGTTCGGCTACCATAGTCTGATAACTAACCGCAACCTTTCCGCCAACCAATTTTGTTCTGCCCCACACAGCCCCTGCCAAAACAGCTACAAATATCAGCAACTTAAATATCCAGTGCAGCGCCTTCCACCCTCGTAATATCCCGACACTCACCTTTTTTATTTCCATTTCATCAAGTCTAAAACTAATAACTGAATATCAGCTGAAACTGGGTAATTCCACGAAAAAGGTGATTCCTCTCCCAGCCTGACTATCTGCATATATCTTTCCCGAGTGTTCTTCAACGATTTTCTTGGCTATAGAAAGCCCCAAACCGTAACCGCCTGCTCCGTTTTTCTGCCGGGCCTTATCTGTTCGGTAAAATCTTTCAAAAATCAGCCCGAGCTCCTCCTTGGCGACACCTTCCCCTTCGTTCTTGACCCAGACTTTTACCAGCCCCTCTCCTTTGGTCACACCAACTGATATTGTACCTTTGTCTTTGCCGTATTTAATCGCATTGTCCAAAAGTATCATTACGACGCTTTCCAGGCCGTACCTTTCTCCCCTGACCACACATTTTGTATCTGGTCGGTCAAGCTTAATTTTATTTCCTCTTGCAATCAGTGTTGCCTTAGACACACACTGTTCGAGCATTTCTTCTATCTGAATTTCTTCTCGATTACCCATAATTTTTGTCTTCCGGCCGCGAGCCAATATCAACAACGACTCAGATAAATACTTCAGCTTATCCACCTCGACAATACTATCGCGGATTACCCGTCGAGCCTCCCACATAGACTTATTTTTACCGCGTAAATATACTTCAAAAGCACTTTTTAATGAAGTCAGGGGCGTTCGTAATTCGTGTGAGGCATCGCTGACAAACCGGTCTTGTTTTTCCACCATTTCCGCAATTGGCTCCAAAGTCCTTCCAGCCAAAAAATAACTCAATGCGCCAGACATTATCCACACGACGGCATTTATCAGAGCCAGATTTATCAAAATTCTCTTTCTCGTCTCCTCTACCAACTCCACATTTACTGGAATCGAAAATGGCCTTCCTTCAAGTCTTCTTTCAATGCGAAATCTCTGCGCCTGTTCAAACCGAACAACCTCATGCATCAACATTTGATACACCACTCCGCTAAAGGCAACACACAGAAGCACTACGATCATCAGGTACCAAGCTGTTAATTTAATTCTTGCCGACTGAAACATTATCCTTTCTCTTCTATTTTGTAACCGAAACCCCGAACAGTCCAGATTAAAGGACTTGTTATGCCAGAAACCACGTCGATTTTTTCACGTAACTTCCTGATGTACACCTCCACTGTGTTCAATAATATGTCTGCGTCATAATCCCATACGTGGCTGATGATATCCTCCTTACTCAAAATTCTTCCCTTATTTCTCATTAAATATTCCAACAGTCTAAACTCGACATTTGTCAGGTTAATTTTTTGTCCTGCCCTAATTACTTGAAAAGTTATTGGTTCCAAAGACAAATCAGCCACCTCCAATTTGGACCCAAATGCCACCACCGACCGTCTCCCCAAAGCTCTCACTCTAGCCACTAGCTCTTCGAATGAAAACGGCTTTGTCAGATAATCATCTGCACCATTATTTAGTCCCAGTACCTTGCTCTCAACACCATCCCGGGCAGTCAGAATAAGGATGGGGGAATGGACTCCCAGTTTACGTACCTCCCGGCAGACATCCAGCCCGTTCATTTTTGGAAGCATCAAATCCAGGACAATCACATCAAAACTACCCGAGCTTGCCATTTCCAAACCTGCCTCCCCATCATAGGCAACCTCAACCTGGTATTTTTCCTGTTCCAAACCCTTACGTATTGTATTTGCGATCCTGTGTTCGTCCTCCACCACTAAAATTCTCACGGACCAGATTATAGCCATCCAGCTGAAAATTGGCTGAATTGACTAACCATCTCCCCCGCGAGGATAATCACCACCATGACTACTATTTGCTGTCCCCATTGCGGTAAAGATTTTGAACTTGACCAGGTTTTAACCCACACACTTCAAGAACAGCTGCGAACCAGTTTGTCCAAAGAATACCAAAATAAATTAGCCTCCGAGCTAGAGCGTTTACAGGTTGACAAAGCAGAACAAGAAAAAACTTCAAAACAACTGCGAGAACAAATTACTCAATTAATCAGAGAGCTATCCGAAGCCCGCAGACAAAAAGACGAAGCCGAAATTGCCGCCCAAAAAAAATTACTTCTCGAACAGGAGAAAATTGTTGCCCAGGTTCGCCAAAAAGCCGACGAAGAACATCACCTCAAGGACTTGGAAAAAGAAAAAAAACTTCAAGACGCTCTTCAGCAACTTGATCAAATGAAACAAAAGATTGAACAAGGTTCTCAACAAACCCAGGGTGAAGTTCTTGAGCTCGAGCTAGAAAAAATTCTTCGTCTCGAATTTCCATCCGATCTAATTGATGAAGTAAAAAAAGGCGAACGGGGTGCCGACATTATCCACACAGTTATTGACCGGCTCGGACGTACTTGCGGGATTATCCTTTGGGAATCAAAGAACGCCAAGTGGAGTGAGGGGTGGGTAGCCAAACTCAAAGAAGACCAACGGGCCAAAAAAGCCGATCTGGCCATCCTCGTTTCGGTGGACATCCCCCACCTAGACCAAAAAATTTACTCATATCGTGATGGCATTTGGATTACCTCATGGGCTGGTGTGGTTCCCTTAGCTAGCGCGCTTCGCTTCAATTTGGTCAATCTTCATCACCAAAAAGTGGTGAGTATCGGAAAAAATGAAAAAGCCGAGATCCTTCACCAATATATAACCGGCAGTGAATTTTTACACCGCGTCAGTGCTATGGCCGAGTCGTTTTCCGCACTGCAATCCGAAATCGAGGCAGAAAAACGCCACTTTGCCAGCAAATGGAACCGCCAAGAAAAAGAAATTCGTAAATTCCTTGATAATATTTACGGAATGCAAGGTGACTTACAAGGTATCATCGGAGCCTCGCTTTCAGATATTAAACTACTCCCGCTCACCAACAATACTCAAACCACCGATGCAAATACCAAGTAGTATACTGTTTCGGTTAGTGCATTCCGAAAATAAAGCATGAATAAACACAAACTAGCACAGTTCGTCCATTTATTCATTGGCATTTTATTCCTGACCAATGCCTCTTTTGCTTTGGCCATCACCCCAATACCTCGAGTCACTCGACCGCCAGAGCTAGAAAACGTTCGTACTGACCTTAAAAAAACCAATGCTTTGGCTGAAATCGATCGCCGTCTTACCGCCCTCAATAGGCTCATCGGTAAGATAACAACAATCAAAAAAATTAGCTCGCAACAAAAATCAGTTCTTACCTTGCAAATCCAAAACGAAATATCATCTCTAAATTCATTACGTACCAAAATAGAAGCCGATACAGACCTCGCCACTCTCAGGACGGACAAAAAATCAATTGTCAGCTCCTATAGAATCTTTGCCTTATTTATGCCTCGGATCGAGATTATCGCTCACGCCGATAGTATCCTGGTGCTAATCGACGAACTTCGCTCCAAACTTCCTGCTTGGCAGGATCGTATTTCCTTTTCAAAATCAGCCGGGCAGGACACAGCAATGATACAAACAAAATACGATAGCATCGTTGAAAAGTTGGACCAGGCCGAGATTAAGGCCAAAACAGCCATTGATTTAGTCACTCCGCTTACCCCAGAAGGTTTTCCGGCCAACAAAACCCAGCTGCAAAACGCTCGTTCGAATCTTAAGTCCGCGCGGATTGACCTCGAATCTGTCAGAGCCTTCCTGTCTGCCCTCAAATTACTTGAAAATAAGAAATAAAAATATGAAAAGAAAAAATATAATTTTGTTGCTGGGTATATCTACGTTCCTCTCAGCGTGTACCTTCAACCAGGGCAACTTATTTGTGCCCACCCCGCCCCCTACTGACACACCCTCACGTTCCATCCAATATTCTCCTTCTCCATCGCAAACACCCAGCCTCAGTCCGATCCCTCAAACGACGACTAATAACGACTTAGAGTCTCTTGATCTCCGACTCAACGCCCTGGATCAGAATAAGTTAGAAGTTGACAACAGTCTCGACGACCAACCACTTTCTATTGACTAATTTAGTCTCATAGTTATCTGCCCGATCAACCCATCCGATCGAAGCACGTTTGCATGCCCCACCTCTTTAATACACACGTTTTCTACTCCCGATAAGATCATATTGTTGTTTGGAACAACCAGTGTGTCAACTTTTGGATAAAAATTAGTAATCTTGTGTCTCATATCTTCACTCTCCCTCAATAGTCCCAAAGTTTTGGAAATGGGCAGCATTTCCCATGCTCGATAATGCCCCAATGAAGCCCAAGACCCCTGATTTGGTGTTGCCACCATAAATAATCTACGAATTTTGCTCCCTACCAAATCACTTTGCATTAGATATCGCCCAATCAGCCCGCCTTTCGAATGACCAATGACAACCAAGTTATTCAATTTGTGTTCACTAATATACTTCTCAGCCAATTCCACCCCCCTTTTTAGTGGCATGGTATTCGCGCGAAGCCCAGTTAAAATGTGAACCCGATAGCCTGCTTTATTACAAGCATCACCCAAAAAACGCATCGATATCCAACTCCCTGCATATCCATGAATCATTAACACATCTCCTCTTTGGCCACAGCTCCACCCTTCCGGGGGGGTGGCAATAAATACCCCCAGCCAGCGATTCTGCAAGATGATCCACATATCCCTGATTACCCCCCATACGATCCATTTCCAGCCAGAATTCTTTTTCATATCCTGATCATCATATCCTACAACTATTACCAATTGACCTAGCCCTCGCTTTCAAATATATTGAACCCGCTATGTCAGACGATCAAACCTCAAACACAACCCCAGGTAAGGGCGAATCCCTTGTCGCTCTCGAGTCTATAATACTTACCAAGCTTGCTCTTATCGATCGCGAAGAGGACGAACTAAAAAAAATTCGTAATTCGCTTCAAAACATTTTTGATAATGACCCGGAGTATCAAGAAGCCGCTACAAAAGCAAAGGAAGCCGCCAAAATCAAAACCGGCATCAAACAAAAAATTCTTGCTCGACCGGAAGCCGCCTCGATCAATCGTGACCTACACGAACGTAAAGAACGTCTGCTAGAAACAAAGGACGAACTGTCCAATCAGCTCAAAAATTATGCAGAACAATCAGGAACCAACGAATTAGAAGATGAGTCCGGACAGGTTCACGAAATTGTTTATGTCGCCAAGGCCGTCAAAAGAACTTCTTTCAGGCCCTAAGCATGATCGCTTCCAATAAAACTCAAACCAAGCCACTACTATATACGCTTTTTGGCATCGTAGTCTTTATTTCTTTGGTTTATTACAATTATCTACAAGCTCGAAAAAATCTCTCATCTCGCCCTAGCCAGTTTTCTATTGAGTTAATTAATCCACCATTCCAGACAGAATCAAAAATAGCCACCCCCTTCACCTGGAAAGTAGACACTGACAGTGACTTCAAAACTCAATTGACCTCGTTATACTATTCTCCAATATCTTCTCCCGGCGCCCTGACAACTTATGACTCGCCCGAGGCCGTTAACTATCCCTATCATCTTCCCGACTACGAAAGGGGCCAATTCCAATTACCAGATTCATTTGATGCCAACATCTACTTTTCCTCACCTGGCACTTATTTCCTTCGAGCATATGCCCGCATCAACGGTAACCACTATTGGAGCAATGAACACACACTCAATGTCAGGTAAGCAAAAATATCAAACGCGAAGGTTCTCTCTTTCATTTTTTCTTATCTTGACAATTCTCGTAGCCTTGGCCACTATGTTTCTTGTGGCTAAATTTACGTTTAGCAAATAAACACCTCATCTGCTAAAATAGCGACATGGCTATAGTCTTAAAGTCTCGTAAAGGCAGCAGTGGTTCAATCAAAATTGCTCCTCTCGTCCCACTTGGCGAGGGTGTGATTTTCCCCGAAACTGACGCTGTTCTGACGTTCGGGCGGCCCACCTCAATCGCCGACATCAATCAAGCAGTCGAGACTGGCCTAAAGATTTGTTTTGTTTCTCAAAAAAACACCAAGACCAAAAATCCCAAAATGCCCGATCTTTACTCCGTGGGGACCCTTTGTCGGGTCATCAAAACCCTTCCAGTAAACAACGAGCTGCACGCCATAGTTCATGGAATTTCCAGAGTAAAGATTCACAACATCGAGACTCAAAATGGCAAACTTTTGGCAGCCATTTCAGACCTAACCGACGAAGCTGCGGTAAGCGAGGAAGCCCAGGCACTGGTCAACCATATTATCACCGAGGTCAAAAAATCAATTAACTTAGGCAAACAAAATGTTGATGCCAGTACATTTATGCGTATCGTTGGCAACGCAAAACCAATTGAGCTATCACACCAGGTCTCCTCGATATTAAACCTAAAGAATTCCCAACGTCAGGAACTTCTCGAAGAAGTAAATTTGACCAAGAGACTCAAAAAAATAAGCGAATATCTTTCTCAAGAAAACCAAGTATTGCAAATTGAGCAGAGCATCGCTAACAAAACTCAAAAAAAATTTGACAAAGAAATGAAAGACGCGGTTCTTCGCGAGCGACTAAAAACAATACAGAAAGAGCTGGGGGAATCCGAGGGTGAAGAGATCGAGCAGCTTCGTAAAAAAATCAAGCTAGCTCAGATGCCCCCCGACGCCAAGAAAAAAACCGAAAAGGAATTAAATCGGCTCGGTAGTTTGTCCTCTCAAAACCCCGAAACGGGATATATCCGTACCTGGATCGAGACCATGGTCGAGATCCCCTGGAGCAAATCTTCCCAAGGTAAGGTTTCCTTGCAATTTGCCCAAAAAGTTCTTGACGAAGACCACTCTGGGTTGGTAAAGGTCAAGGAACGAATTCTCGAGCACATGGCAGTTCTCAAACTACGTTCCAAACAAAAAAATAGCCACAACCATCTTAATACCCCCACCATTCTCTGCTTCGTTGGTCCGCCGGGAGTTGGTAAAACATCTGTTGGCCGCTCAATTGCCAAAGCCTTGGGCCGAAAGTTTGTCCGGGTATCCCTCGGTGGAGTCCGAGACGAAGCTGAGATTCGTGGGCATCGGCGTACCTACGTGGGAGCCATGCCGGGGCGAATTATTCAGGCTATCAAGGATGTTGGTACCAACAATCCAGTATTCATGCTTGACGAAGTCGACAAAATTGGTGCCGACTATCGGGGCGACCCTAGCGCCGCTCTACTCGAAGTCCTAGATCCAGAACAAAATCACGAGTTTCAGGATCACTATCTCGATACTACTTTTGATCTTTCTAAAGTCATGTTTATTACCACCGCCAATATCCTCGACACCATTCCCCATGCCCTTCGCGACCGTTTAGAAATCATTGAGTTTTCGGGTTACACCGAGACCGAAAAACTAGACATTGCCCAGCACCACCTGGTCGACAAACAACTTTCAGTCAACGCTCTCAGTAAAGATCTGGTACTAATGAAATTAGACGCACTCGAAGAAATCGTTCAGCACTACACCAGGGAGTCAGGGGTTCGCAACCTCGAAAGGCAAATAGCCACTGTCTTTCGCAAGGCAGCGCGAAAAATCGCTTCAGGTAAGGAGACAAAAACCCCCATAGTGATCGATGCAAAAACTGTTACAAAAATGCTTGGACCCATCCAATACAGTCACACTCTGGCCGAAAGTAAAAATGAAGTCGGAATTGCCACTGGTCTAGCATACACATCGGCAGGTGGGGATATTATGTTCATCGAAGTGGCCGTCATGCCCGGCAAAGGTCAAATTATCCTTACCGGTAAACTTGGCGATGTAATGAAGGAATCCGCCAAGGCGGCCTTTACTTATGTTCGGTCTCACGCTAATGAGTATGGTATTGATCCCAAAAAAACCCAAAATAGCGACATCCATATTCACGTTCCCGAGGGTGCCGTCCCCAAAGACGGCCCATCAGCCGGGCTAGCAATTACTACCGCCCTCATATCAGCCTTCACCAACAAGCCCACCAGACGTGACCTGGCTATGACAGGTGAGGTGACACTCCGCGGACGTGCTCTAGAAATTGGTGGGGTCAAAGAAAAAGTAATTGCTGCCCATCGATCTGGAATCAAAGTAGTCATTTTACCCAAGGACAACAAAAAAAACTTGATCGATATCCCCAAAAAGGTCAAAGATGAATTGAAGTTTCACTTTGTCAGTGACATGACTGAGGTCAGTCGGATCGTCTTTGGATCCAATAAATAACCCCAGCTGAGGTAATACAAACAACCGACAAAAATCTGGCAACGTCAACATTGCCAATACTCCAAATCGTCTCTTCAGTTCGTAGATTTTCTAAAATTAAGCGTATCAGTCCGTAGCCAAGTAAATAGATTGCCAACGGTTGGCCATCGACTTTCTTTTTATTCGTTGTTATAAGTAGTACTCCAAATAAAATCAAATTTAGCACCGCTTCATACAAAAATAGGGGGTGTCGTATTCCTAACCACGAACTCGGTTTACCCCACATCTCATTATTTATCCAATTGCCTATTCGTCCGACCGCCTGGGCCAGTGGTAAACCCACCACAGTAATATCAAATAACTTAACTAAGCCTATCTTCGGCTTATTTACAACGTAAAAAAGAACCAATCCCAATACGCCACCCACCAAACCTCCCCAAATTCCCAATCCACCATTCCAAATATACAATGCTTTGATCGGGGCAAAAGAGTAATAGCTCGACCACAAATGGGCGACATGGTAGATTCTCGCTCCTACCAACCCAGGGATCATTAACCACCAGAAAAGTACTTCTAGCTCTAGACCATTTTGTCCGCTTTTCTTTGCAATTTTTTTATCCACCTCCAAAGCGAGCCACGCCCCCACCCCTATTAGTAGCCCATAGAAATGAAATTGAAATCCCCAAATCTCAACCACGGATGACTTTTATTGCCTCCTCTAGTTCAAGCAGCTTTGACTCCGCTTCGTTGCGTCTTTTAAGCTCAACTTTTCCTACTTCAACCGTTTTCTTGCTCACCACCATTCGGAAAGGACAACCAATCAAATCGCAGTCAGCAAACTTTACTCCGGCACTTTCATCTCGGTCATCCATCAATACCTCGACCCCTGCAGCTACTAGGTGGTCGTAAACATCTTGGGCTGCATTCGACCCGTCCGTTAAATCAATCAATTGCACCTGAAAAGGAGCAACTTCTCTTGGCCATGCTATCCCGTTTTTATCATGAAATTTCTCAGCCAATACCCCCATCGTCCGGCTAATTCCTATACCATAACACCCCATAATGGGGTATTGTCTATTCCCTGTACTATCAGCAAAGGTCAGCTCGAATGCCTTTGGATATTTCTGTCCCAAATCAAATATATTTCCCACTTCAGCTGCTGTTGCCGGCTTTAGTTTACCTCCGGAACATCTCGGACAAACTCCTTCCTCGTGATAAATTGATATGTCGTCAATATTGACACAGTAATCGCAAGCCTCGCAGTACAAAATATTGGCTTCACCTGCCTCGGTCAAAACTTCGAACTCGTATGATAATTTTTCACTAAACGAACCTCCAGAGGCTTCGGTTACCTTGGTGGTAAGCCCCATACGTGAAAATATCTTCATGTACGCGTCTTTAACCGCTTGATAATATCTGTCAAAATCCGCTTGGTCTTTATGCCAGCTATACATATCCTTCATGTAAAACTCTCTTCCCCGCAGTATCCCAGACTTCGAGCGCAACTCATCTCGAAACTTCCACTGAATATGATATACAGCCTTGGGCAAATCACGATACGATTGAATAAACTCTTTCATCAACGGCGTTATCACTTCTTCCTGGCTTTGGCCTAATGCCAAATCTTTGTCAGTTCTGCTTTTTAGTTTAAACAAAACGTCAACATTGTCCCACCCACCAGACTGTTTCCAAATCTCGGCTGGGTGTAGCATTGGCATCAATATTTCTACCCCTCCAATCGCATCCATTTCCTCACGTACCACCTGTTCAATTTTCCGCAAAACCCTTAATCCCAATGGCAGATAGCTATACACGCCGGCCATTAACTGTCTTACGAATCCGCCCTGAACTAGCAACCGATGGTTAACTGTGGGTGCGTCTTGTGGCAACTCTCGAAGTGGCCCAAAACCCATTTGACTAATTTTCATCCTGATGGCTATTCTAGCAAACTAATACTAATAAATGCCCCGGCAATTCCCGCAAACAAAAAGACAATTTGGGCCATCACATGGTTCTTGTTTTGTTCTGTATGCAAATCTGGCACCAAATCGGCCAAAGCGATATACAAAAACATTCCGGCGGTAAAAGGCAAGACCAAGTGTTCGATTCCGCCTCCTTCTGCCCCCCATAAATAGACGAAGACACCACCAATAATTGTCGATAAGCTAGACAATATATTTAACATTATTGTCTTGGTACTTTTAAATCCCGCCCGAAGATACAATCCAAAATCTGCAATTTCCTGTGGTAATTCATGCATCCCCACAGCGATTGCAGTAGCTATTCCTACTTTTGGGCTGATCAGAAATCCCGCCCCGATTGCCATTCCATCGATCAAGTTGTGTAGTGTGTCACCCAGCCAAACCCCGGTAATATTTGGTCCGACGCCATGTGGCTCGTGATGATGATGGAACCAGATTCTTGTTTTTTCCAATATAAACAAAAATAAAATTCCGGACAACACTAACCAGGCCACAGTCTGGGTGTCTCCTCCTCCAACTAGCGATTCAGGTAGTAAATCCAGCACTGCCACTCCAATCAACACCCCAGCTGAAAAAGAGGTGACTTCACCCATAATCTTGTTTAATTTTCCCCTTAGAAACAACAATGCGACTCCTCCAACCAAGGAGAGTACCCCTCCAACCACACACCAAAGAACCACCAACCACAAGCTACTCACTGATCAATTATCTCACGACTCGTAATCTTCGCGAACCTTACCTATTTCTTTCAATTTATCTCGAATTTTTTCTATCGGATAAGTAGACAGATCTACACCATTTTTTTTACACTCTACCAAACCCAAAATATATCGCCTTGCCAACCGAGCTTCGTCTATCCTTAACCTGTCTACCACCGGAGGTTTTTCGTACCCAAAAGTTTCTAGGCTCAGAGAGGCTAGAAATATCGAACGATATATTCGCGCCCCATTTATATTTTCAAGCAAGATCGGATATTCACTTTTTCCAAAAAAACCTCTATAGGTAATAGTTACCCGGTTCAGACAAATCGTTATCTCATCGGGGAACAAATCAAACGGAAAAAATGTTTTTACCTCAAAAACTACTTTTCGAGATTTTTCGACCAATAAATCCAACTTATCCTCATTCGAAGGACTATTTTCTTTGGGAAAGATAGTTCCTTTGTCTGCCATCTGTGGGCAAGTTCATTATACCCCATCTTCCGGACTCAACGCGAGAAACCCCTTCAACACGTCATCATAGACCTCACCCAGTTTTCTTGCTACTTTTACAGACGACCCCGCCAATCCTGGCCACCCACCGTCTCTTATTTGCCCTCTCATTATTCGCAGCCGAAGACCCTGAATAAAATGACGCATAAACATCCCATCTCCACGTTGGATCGCACAAATTTCGCTATAAATCGTACATACTAGCCGCTCGTCTCGCTCTTTCATCGCCATTGCCAAGCCAAGTGCGGCCATTAACCCGATCAGTCGTACCTTTTCGTTTTTACCTACATTATCTCTAATAGTCTCTACATTCGCCCGTAATTGCTCTTGATCAATTTCTCCTTTCTGGGTGGTTGCATAGATAACTTCTTGAGCCCGTAATTTTAACAAAGCCAACATCTCGGGTGAATCGGTGTGTTTAATTCCAGCATGCAAAACCGCTACAATAGACTCCGGTTCGCCATTAAACACATTCGGGATTATTCTTGCTAAAACCAAAGCCCAATCCGCTGCACTTATGGCCAATTCCGGAATTGCAGGGCCTTGTTTTATCTCTCCAACGGCAGAAAGCACTTTGGGGTTTGAATAGACCAATCCTAAAACACCAGTCGCCCGGGCCAATTGGGAGAGTGCACCCCACGCGGTTATGCATCTATTCGCCAATACGGTATCTGCCCGTACCACAACCGTTGCTAAGCCTGCTATCACCCCCAATTGATACATCTTGTACGTAGAAACGAGTTCATCCAGAAGATCGCTCGTTAAGTTAATTTCTGAAAATGCCGTCTCGGCCAATAGTGCCGCAAAGGCAGGGTTGCGCTGTAAATCCAATTGGGCCACCTGCAATGCTTGTTCTCCGCCGATCAACGAACCTCGCTCGTACCACATAAGTTACCGAGATTCTATCACACTATAGGGCAGGGATATCAAGCCTATCTACACGTCCGAGTGTTACCCAAACTTGTAGCAAATCAGTTTTCCATAAACCTCGTCTTTAACTAGTGTTCCACACGGCGCCTATCGGTCCTATGAACACTAAACAGCAAAACAGGAATCCCCGGCCATGAATCACGTGTTGTATATTCAAACTGAATGCCCGAAAGAATAAAGGTTTCACTTGTTTGTACTCTCCTGTTCATAATCTCTGTCATCCCGCGGTTACATAACTTAACTGGTCACAGCCTGTTGGCGGACGAGCTTACGTGGATGGTCCAGTCTAAAGAATTATTTCTAGCCATCAGGGCTGGTAAGCTAAGTTTTTTCGAAAACGGTTGGTGGACAGCAAAAAATGATGTTCGTGCGATTAGTTTGCCGAACACATTTATGTCGGGATTTGTTTATTATTTTTTTGTACCGGGGCAATCCAATCATTCACTTGGAATATTTAACGAAATTTATGCTGTCAGGCTCCCAGGTGCTATTCTAGGTGCGTTTTTTATTCCAACATTTTATTTACTAACCAAGAAGCATGTCGGTGGCAAAATATCGTTACTTTCGTCACTACTTTTGGCACTTGATCCAGTCGCGGTAGGCACAAGCAGGTATCTCAACCAAGATTCGTCTCTAATGGTGTTTTCATTTGTCGCGCTTGGTCTGTTTCTATATAAACCAAACAAACTGTTTACAACACTTTCAGCTTTTTTTACCGCTTGTGCGTTTCTAACCAAACCTCAGGGTCTTATTTTGGTTCCAGTAGTATTCCTGACTTCCCTTGCCACACTACAAAAAAAAGAGTATCGACAAAAAAATATACCTCGCCTAATCTGGTGGTTGATTTCTAGT
>CAZARR010000011.1:0-26548 GCA_964487665.1 uncultured Pseudomonadales bacterium | reverse complement strand
TTTCATATCAACGAGAATCTCTTCACACCCAGGAGTGGTATTGTCCGAAATGCGGGACTGGACCTATTCCATGTGCCCAGTACCAATGTCCAGGTTGCCAAGATAAAAGACCGATGGCAAATAGGGATCCGGAGGTGGACGGCGGTATAAAGGTTGGATATTTACGAGCAAAGGCGGGGCAACGGAATGACCGGTGACGGTAAAATTTTAGGACAATATTTTAATTAGGTCACGGTAGCGGGCGGCAGATTCGAAATCCCAGGCGTTTGCCGCTGCATTCATAAGTTTTTTGAGTTTTTTAATCATTTTTTGTTTATCGGCTGGAGTAAGGCTTTCGGGGTTAACGTCTTCCTCTAGACCCATTTTTTTTAGCTCTTTTTTTCGAATATCTTCTTCTTTGGGTTCTCTCTTTAGCAGCTTTTCTCTGATCGGTTTACTGATGCCCCGTGGGGTAATGTTGTGAGTACGGTTAAAAGCAATTTGATAGTCACGCCGCCTGCTGGTTTCTTCGATAGCCAAGCGCATTGACTCGGAGATACGATCTGCATAAAGAATGACGTGGCCATTAATGTGTCGGGCTGCCCTGCCCATAGTTTGAATAAGTGCCGTGGGGGTTCTAAGAAACCCTTCTTTGTCAGCTTCGAGAATGGCGATTAAAGAAACTTCGGGTAAATCTAGCCCCTCCCGCAAAAGGTTGATACCGATTAGGCAATCGAATTCTCCTATTCGTAGGCTGTCTAGGATATCTGATCGATCGAGTGTATTGATATCGGAATGAATATATTGGACCAGAAGGGGAATGGTAACTTTTTCAGGATCTTTGAGATATACAGCGAGATCCTCGGCAGTACGTTTTGTCAAGGTCAGTATCAAGCATCTCTCCCCCCGTTGTTTTCGAGTAATTACTTCAAAAATCAGATCTTTAATTTGGTTAGTTGTGGGACGGACCTCAATAGTTGGATCTAGTAGCCCAGTGGGGCGAATAAGTTGCTCGGCAACAGTGGGGATAGGGCTGGTTTTTGACAAGCTCAATTCGTAAGGATTGGGAGTAGCAGAGGCATAGAGAGTAATGGGGGTTCTTGCCTGGAATTCCGTAAAGTCTAATGGTCTGTTGTCCAGTGCGGCGGGTAAACGAAATCCATAATCAATTAATGTTTCTTTTCGAGATTTATCCCCATGATACATACCACGAATTTGAGGTAGGCTAATATGTGATTCGTCGATTACGGTCAGGAACTTTCCAGAGTGAAATTTGTTGGCGTTGTGTTGAAAATAGTCAAGTAGGGTATATGGCGGACTACCTTTGTCACGGTGGTCAAAATATCGTGAATAGTTTTCGATACCGTTAACAAAACCGAACTCTTGAATCATAGAAAGATCGTAATTAACTTTTTGTTCAATCCGCTGGGCTTCAACAATGCGTCCTTGTTTTTTGAAAAATTCAATTTGATATTGCAGATCGGATCGAATCTCTCCAAATATTTCGTGTTGATCTTTGGAATTTGTAATGTAATGTTTGCTGGGATAGATCGTGACAGAATGGTTAGTCCAACCTACGATATCTTTGTCGAGGGTGGTGAAATTAAAGGGATCTAACGCTTGAATATCGTTGATTTTCCCCGGACTAAATTTGAGCAAAAAAACAGCATCTTCGTAGGCTGGAAATATTTGAATATTATCGCCAACCACTCGAAATGTGCCTCTGGATAGGTCAGCATTTGTTCTTTGGTACTGAAGATCAATGAGCCGATTAATCACAACTTGTCGGTCAATTAGTTGGCCACGAATAAGTTCTAGAAAAAATTTTTCGTACTCAAGTGGCGAGCCGAGGTTGTATATGCATGAAACGCTACTTACGACGATACAATCCGGACGAGTAACCAGATTTGCGGTTGCCGAAAGGCGGAGTTTGTCGATTTCGGCGTTGATATCTGCCTCTTTTTCGATGTAGGTATTGGTCTGGGGAATGTATGCCTCGGGTTGGTAATAATCGTAATAGCTGACAAAATAGGAGACTGCGTTTTTGGGAAAGAAATCACGAAACTCTTGATACAGTTGACTCGCTAGAGTTTTGTTGTGGCAGATTACTAGCGTCGGCAATTGAACATTGTTGATGACGTTGGCAACAGTAAATGTCTTGCCCGAGCCTGTGACCCCAAGTAAAGTTTGGTGTGGATTAGCTTTGGTAATACTTTTAGTAAGTTGAGCAATTGCTTCGGGTTGGTCGCCAGTAGGTTGGTAAACTGATTTTAACGAGAACTTCACGAGGGTATTTTATCTTACCGATGGGTGGTGTGATACACTTGGGCAGTTCATGAATAATTTGAGGTATGCGAATAACCCGAGCGAGTCACGATTATTGTTTTTGCCAGAGTTCGAGTTAAAACGGGACGTTTTGCATATTAAACATAGCGATGGGAGAAGCGATGATGTTTTTTTGTATTCCTCGACCTTTATGGAAGTTCTCGGGCGGCAAAAATACACGATTGATGCAGCCTCGACCGTGGGTAGGAAAAACACAAAGAACCAGGATTTTGTGGGGGTGGTGTTGGATAATGGTATTGTGGTGGCAATGGTTGCTGACGGCGTCGGCTCAAAAGCTGAGTCGGAATTGATGTCCGAGGCGATTGTCACAAGTGTGGTTAAAGGGTTTAGATATCATCAAGAAAAGATAGCGGATATTGATGATGTGGTGGATTTTGTGTGGAGAAAAGTGGTGGAGGGGGTTGGGATTTGCGAAGCAAGAGAGGCATGTTCAACGTTTTCGTGCGCTATCGTGTTCGGTGATGAACGAGGATATTCAGGTCGATTTATGAATCTGGGAGATAGTCGAATTTATTGGGCTACGGATAAAAGAATTAGTAGTGCAGACGTCCACAGCCAACTCGGCACAGGAAAAATGACTAGGAGCGTGAGTAAGGACAATCTTCGAAACGGAATGGTATACGATTTATACAAAATCGATGGGGTTAACGAGTTGGCTGTTTTTTTGTGTACCGGTGGCGTGGGGTGGATGTTTGATGGGGTACACTTTCCCAAGGATGTTTCAAAAACTTTAGTAGAAGCTAGTGAGAAAGTTCAAGATCACATAAGCGCGGTTTCTATTCAACCAATTAGATCGTGATAAAATTTTGTTTATGAATATTGATTATGGTGGTGAAGTTGCAGGAAGGTTTGTGACAAATGTGGGATTAATATCTAGTTTTGGTAAAAACGGTCCAAATATAATGGCTTGTGAGTGGACCCATCTATTATCATATTCTCCTGGTCTTGTGGGTGTGTGCATCGGAAAGGGCAAGCTGACAGCTGAGAATATTCGCCAGAACAAACAATTCGGCATAAGTATTGCTAGTGTTGATCAGACAGAGGCCAGTAGTGCTAGTGGTATGCCTGCAAAGATTAACAAAATTGAGATGTTAAAAGAGTTGGGTTTTGAGATAAAAAAAGGGAAAAAAACCAGTGTGGTGTTGGTTGGGGGTGCGGCATTGAATGTTGAGTGTGAATTGGTCAAAGAAATTGAGTTGGGTGACCATATTATGTTCGTGGGTGAAATAGTGGCTGCAGAAGTTGGCAAAGACGAGCCCTTGGCATATCACAAGGGCAGGTACTGGAAAATAAGTGAGCCATTGAAAAAACCATCTGACCAAGAGAGGGTAAAATTCGATGGGTTGGTAAAAAAACACACGACACCCGATTGACTTTTGGGTATTGTTTGGTAATATTAATTCCAATATGGCAGTGACTCTATATAAAAAGCAAAGGCAAATTGTCGATTTTGTATCGCAATTTATTCAGCGTAATGGTTATTCCCCTACTTTGTCAGAAATAGCTGAAGCAATTGGGGTTTCGAGTTTGGCTACAGTACACGAACATCTTCAAGCCTTGGCGAAAAAGAAAATAATTAGAAAATATGAAGGTGCGATCAGGGGTTTGGAAATGGTCGACAAAAAAATGGCTGATAATTTGTCGAGCATTGAATTGCCTATCTTGGGCTTTATTGCTGCGGGTAAACCAATTCAACCATATACGGATCCAAATGCAACGTTTAAAATTTCTCCATCGATGCTGAGTGGCAAGAAGAGGGCATTTGTATTGCAGGTGAGTGGCGAGTCAATGATCGAAGAGGGGATTTTTAACGGTGATTATGTGGTAATCGAAGAAACCCAACTGGTTTCGAATGGTGATATTGTTGTAGCTACACTAGATAATGGATTTGCAACCTTGAAAAGGTTTTTTAAAGAGGCAACTAGAGTAAGGCTCGAACCAGCTAATTCAAAAATGTCTCCAATCTATGCCACTAATGTGCAAATTCAAGGGAAGTGTGTGGGAGTGATTAGACGGTATCAATAGACGGTGGCCTTGTTTGTTGTAGGTTTGCCGATCGGAAATATAGAAGATATAAGTTTGCGTGCGATTAAAACTTTATCCGAGGCGGAATTGATTGTTTGTGAAGACACCCGGAATTTGAGTCACCTGTGGGCGAAGTTGAAGTCAATGGATTTGGTCAAAACTAATTTGGGGCGAATGGTGGTTTTAAATGATTACAACGAAAGAGATACGGTTACAAAACTGGTTGGACAGGTGCTGGAGTTTGAAAAAGTAGTTCTGGTTTCGGATGCGGGTATGCCAACATTCTCTGACCCAGGTTTTCGGTTAATCAAAGAATTATTGTCAAGAGGAGGAAGTGTCAAAGT
Organism: uncultured Pseudomonadales bacterium; assembly: GCA_964487665.1. Classification (GTDB taxonomy): domain Bacteria; phylum Patescibacteriota; class Microgenomatia; order UBA1400; family MFAQ01; genus CAZARR01. The sequence goes on along the minus strand of CAZARR010000011.1, from coordinate 21,854 downwards.
CATTCCCGGACCGAGTGCTGCTATTGGCGCTTTGGCGGTGTCTGGGTTATCGTCAGATAGGGTCTTGTTTTTAGGGTTTCTCCCCAAGAAGGAGTCAAAAAGGAAAGATCTGATCAGGACTGTATGTAAGTGTTTTGATATTGGCATAACTATCGTTGTTTACGAATCGGCTTTGCGAATTGAGAAAACCCTTCAAGAGTTTGGGGAAATGGTAAGTGGCGACTGTCAGGTGGTAATCGTCCGCGAGCTGACGAAAGTTCACGAAGAAATTTTACGGGGTACGATAAATCGGGTAACTAAGGAGATCGCAAAGACAAAATTACTAGGAGAAATTGTCATGCTGTTCCGTGTTGGTGAGTAGATTATGGCCGGACATGTCTGTTGGTTGCGGAATGCCTAATAATGAAAGGATGGTGGGAGTTACATCGCCCAAGACACCATAGGTAAGAATATTGCGGTTCTTGTCTAGGTTCTGGTGAAAAATAATTATTGGTACGTCATTTGACGAGTGCTTGGTATCGGTTTGTCCGTTTTTGTCTAGTAATTCTTCTGCATTCCCGTGATCAGCGGTAATAATGAGGTATGAGGAGGTTCTGGCAGCGAGTTGTTTCAGCAAGCCAATGGCCTGGTCTGTGACAGAAATGGCTTTTATTGTGGCCGCTAGATCCCCAGTATGAGCAACCATGTCTGGATTTGCGATGTTGATAACCCCCAGGGTGTAATTATTTGTTTCGAATCTAGACGAGAAAGCACTTACTAACTGTAAACAGGACATTTTAGGTTGTTTATCGTACGTGGCGATTTTTAGCGATGGAACAATCAAGCGATCTTCAAGGGCAAAGGGGTGTTCGTGTTGGCCATTAAAGTAGTAAGTGACAAATCTTTCCTTTTCGGATTCTGAAGCATGTAATTGAGCTAAATTTTGCTCCGAAACTATCTGAGCCAGTGTATTGGATATTTTTTCGGGAGGAAACACAACCGGCAAGTTGAAGTGTTTGTGATACTCAGTCATGGTAGCAAATTTGAGATTGGCGAGGTTGCTGTCTATTATCATTTTGGTCAATTGCCTGGGTCTATCGATACGAAAGTTGTAAAAAATAAGACTATCGTTTTGACAAATTCTCGTTTTTTCTGGTTGGGGGCCTACCGTACAAGGGAGTAAAAATTCATCGGTAACTTGGTTGGAGTAGGAGTTAAGTATTGCTGCCTCGGCGCTGTCAAAGTGTGGTCCTTTATTTGAGATAAGACAGTCATAGGCTAGTTGAGTTCTATCCAAACGCATATCACGGTCCATGGCATAGTAGCGTCCTGAAAGAGTAGTGATTTTACCTACTCCATAACTGTTAATTTTCTCGTTGACGAATCGAATTTGTTCTAATGCATTTTGTGGTGAAGAGTCGCGGCCGTCTGTAAACAAATGGAGGTAAACATTATTGATCTGATGTCGTCGAGATAGCATCAAAAGAGCAAAAAGATGATCATTGTATGCATGTACGCCAGAGGCCCCAATCAGTCCCATCAGGTGCAAATTACTCTTATTTTTGCTGACATGAGAGAGTAAATCCAAGAGTACGGGGTTAGCAAAAAAACTCCCGTCAGCAATACTTAAATTTATTCTGGCTAGATCCTGGTAGACGATACGACCAGAGCCTAGATTTAGATGGCCTGTTTCGCTGTTGCCATCCTGGTCAGCTGGCAAACCGACGGCTAATCCGGCGGCTTGTAATTTTCCCGAGGGATAATTGGAGTAGAGGTAGTCGAAATTTTGTGGCTTGGCTTGGCTGATAGCGTTGCCAGGCCCTGGCGGAGCCAGACCAAAACCGTCTAAAATGCACAAAATTACTCTTTTGGTGTCAGACACTTTTGTTATGTAAGTAGTTTTCTATCAAACTTAGGCGGTTGTACTTGGCGACCCGCTCTCCTCTGGCTGGAGCGCCAAATTTGGCATAATCAGCACCAATCCCGACCGCAAAGTCGGCAATAAAGTCATCATTGGTATCCCCTGAACGGTGTGAGGCAATGACTGAAAAATGATTTTCTTTGGCAAGCTTGACAACTGAGGCGGTTTCGGAAATCGTGCCTATTTGGTTTGGTTTAATAAGTATTGCGTTACAAGCCTTTCCATCGATAGCTTTTTGAAGTGAATCTAAGTGTGTAACGAGCAGGTCATCGCCGACGACCATGGTATCTTGGCCTATTTTGAAAGTGAGATCAGCCCACGCTTGCCAGTCGTCCTCGCCGAATGGATCCTCGAGGGAATAAAGTGAATACTCTTTTTTTAAAGATATAAAGAAATCAATAAATTCTTGGGTACTAAACGCTTCCTCGCGATCCTTGATTTTGTATTTTCCTCCTTGCCTGAAGGTTGAAGCAGCCACGTCGAGACCCAAGTATACTTTTTCGTTTAGAGTAAATGGAGTAGATTTGACTGCTTCGATAAGTAATTCCATAGCATCTTGGTTAGAAAAAAGATTGGGTGCAAAACCTCCCTCATCGCCAGTTGCATAATTTGATTTTTTTGAAATAAGTAAATCCCGAAGAGATTGGTAAATAGATTCACCCATGGTTAAAGCTTCAGAATAGCCGACCTTACTAGTGGGAATGATGTGGAACTCCTGAAATTCTAGATTGCCACCACCATGTTTGCCACCGTTGATCAAGTTGAAGATCGGCGTGGGGAGATTGTGGGCAGTGGGCTGGCTAAGATCATATTTGGCACTGATATATTCGAATGTTTGTAGATTTGAAACAACTGCCCCTAACTCACAAACGGCCTGAGAGACAGAAAGAATAGCATTTGCGCCTAGTCTTGATTTGTTGGGTGTATTGTCGAGATTGAGAAGTATTTGATCAATCTCGTTTTGGTGGGTAGGATCGCGATTAATTATTCGTGGTGAGATAATTTCATTCACATTGGCGACAGCCTTTTGTACCCCCTTACCTTTGAAGCGTTGGGGGTCCCCATCACGAAGTTCTACTGCCTCTCGAGATCCCGTGGATGCACCAGAGGGAATTGAAGCGACAGCGCCGCGGTCATCGTCAGCCCAGACCGTTGTTTCGATAGTTGGATTACCTCTCGAATCGAGGATTTCCCTAGCGTTTATAGCTTTAATTTTTGCCATGTCCTAATCTTTTTTCGTAGTGATAAATAACTTCTTTGGTTCTGTCGACGGCATCAGGAGAAACAGAAACGCTAGTAACCCCCCAGTCTACTAATTTTTCGACCAAATGGGGGTACTGACTTGGGGCCTGGCCACAAACGCTGCATGTAACATTGTGTTTGGCAGTAGTCTTGACTATTTTTTCTAATGCCCACAACACGGCAGGGTTTAGTTCGCTAAATTCACTTGCAACGGTTTCATTATCCCTGTCGGTACCAAGAATTAACATGGTTAAATCATTACTACCAATCGAGACTCCGTCAATTCCTACGTTGAGAAAATCCTCGAGAAGTATTACATTACTTGGAATTTCTACCATCATCCATAGTTTGAATGACGAAGATCGCGTAAGTCCGGACGATGTGATTATTTGCTTGACTTTGATGAGCTCCGAAACTGTACGAACAAACGGTATCATTAACCAAAGGTTTGAGTATCCAAGAGAGCGAACCCGAGAGACAGCGTCGAGTTCCATTTGAAAGACCTGCGGATCGTTGATATAACGGAAAGCACCACGAAAACCCAGCATCGGGTTTGACTCCTGCGGCTCGTATTTCTCGCCACCAATTAAGCCACGGTATTCGTTGGTTTTGAAATCGGTAGCGCGGTAAACTACAGGTCTTTGGCCAAAACTTTGAGCAAAAGTAAGTAAATTGTTAGAGAGTTTATCAACAAAAACATCTCTTTTGCCCTGGTCAAGTAATTTTCGAGGGTGAATACCTATCTGGGCGATCATAAATTCGGCTCGAAGCAGCCCTACACCATCTGCGTTACCAAGAGCAACACTAGGAGCCAGATCTGGCTCGCCTAGATTAACATATACTTTTGTCGCGGTATGATGAATTTCCGGATGAGTCAGGTGGTGAGTTGTTGTATTGGTTTTTTTGGGAGTACCCGAAAAAACCTCGCCAGTATTACCATTCACGGTAATTTGGTCACCATTTTTTAGTAATCTGGTTGCGTCTTTGCATCCAACAACAGCAGGTACTCCTAGTTCTCGTGAAACTATAGCAGCATGGCTGGTTTGTCCACCCTTGTCTGTGACAATGGCGGCTGATTTCTTCATGGCCGGGACAAAATCAGGAGAGGTCATTGGAGTCACCAATACCTCCCCTACTTGAACGTCCTTAATTTCTTCGAGACTTTTGATTTTTCGAACCTTTCCGGTACCGATACCCACTGAGGCAGGTTGTCCTCGCAAAATTAACATTAGTCCTTTTAACGACTCAGGGGGGTAAGTAATACGCGAATCCTGATAGGCATTTGTTTTGATCGTAGTAATTGGCCGGGATTGGACAAGATAAAGTTTCCCGCTTTCGATAGCCCACTCAATATCTTGAGGGAAGAAATAGTGTTTTTGAATCGAGCTGCCAATCGTAGCTAATTTAAGAATTTGCTCATCTGATAACTTGATTTGGTTGATTAGATTTTCTTCTACTTTTTCCCTTTTTACGCCGCTAGGGTAGTGATAGACCTCTTTAAAAGACTGAGCTACGCAATGGCGCGAGTGAATTGTGAGCGTATCTTTGTTAACAATATAACGGTCGGGGTTTACTACCCCTTGAACGATATAGTCTCCTAACCCCCAGACGGCCTCAATCACGATCTGATTTTTGTTGTTGGTCATCGGGTTAATCGAGAACATTATTCCCGATATTTCTGACTGAATCATTAGTTGAATTGGAATGGCTAGCGCTACCTTGAAGTGGTCAAAATTTTTGTTTTCACGGTAGTATATTGCCCTGGAACCGAACAACGAAGCATAGGCTCCTCTGATCGCTTGAACTAAATTCGACTCCCCTTTTATGTTTAGAAATGATTCTTGCTGTCCGGCAAACGAGGCATCGGGGAGATCTTCGGCGGTGGCTGATGATCTAACTGCAACCAATGGATTCTTGTCACCCGGCTTTAGTGAACGGTATAGAGACAATACTTCTTCTAAAACATCTGTGGGTATGTCCGCTTTCAAGATAAGGGACCGAATTTTTTTTGAGACAATATTTAGCTTTTCATTATCTTTGACATCTAAACCTGAGAGAATTGCCCGGATTTTGCTGGTCAGGTTGTTTTCTTCAAGCAAACGGAAATAGCTGTTCGAGGTGATACAAAAGCCTGGTGGTACAGGAAATTTGGCTTGCGTAAGTTCTCCCAAGTTGGCCCCCTTACCACCCGTTAAGGCGATATCATCCTTATTAATTTGATCAAAGGGCAGGACCAATGAGCTCTGTTTGTTCATATACGATTAGATGTGCTACTAATTTTATCTTTTAGATAGTTTACCCATGGAATTGGGCCGGGATCAATACCATTTAGTACGCTCAGATAAAATGATAAGAATTCACCAAATAGTATAGTTTCGAATGATTCTGTCATTGGGTCACTAGATTCAGGTTTTATTTCACTGACAAGATAACCTTGTTTTTTGATAATTTGTTTGACAACCTCCATTCGTTTTTTTATTTCCGTGGGATAATTTGCAGAACTGATAAGAATAAAATGCGCATGCTTGGAAAAATCGTTGGGAAACGACAGTCCCTCTAAAAAGTGGTGACAAAGTTCAGGGAGGTCAAAGAGGGAACAAAACGCTTTTGAATTCTCGTTGAACATGTTTTTTATTGCATGAGATGCTCCAACCAGATGATTGGCAGCGATCAGAACAATGGCATAATTTTTTAGATTATTAGCAATAATTTTGGCTGGGTTTAAGCTGAGTGGAATTTTTGTTTCCAGACTGCGTACACTTTTTTCTAAGTGTAAGTACAAGCCTGATATATCCGGGATTTTGGAGTCAAAAAAGTTACAATGGTTCAGCAGTGCCACCTGAGCCATAATCGAAGAGCCAATCCCCATTCTCGGTTGATTGCTGGGATTGTCAGTAGTCAGAATCTGATAATAATCGATTTGGTGTGATTTGGCGTATGAGAGTATCTTTCCACCAGAAGTAATTACAAATATTTGAGCCTTTTTCTTTTGGGCGTCTAGTAATGTAGAGATTGTTTCTTGCGTATTTCCCGAATAGCTACTAATGACCACCAGAGATTTTTCATTGACGTATGATGGTAGACGGAAATTAGTGACTATTTCAATGGGAACGCGAGTACTAACCTGGGTAAATGACTGAATGACTCTTCCTCCCAGTGCCGAGCCACCCATACCCGAAATAATGACATTTTGGACCAACCTACATCTTGTATTGAAATCATGTTGGTGGATATTTTGCCAGGTAGTTCTGACCTGGTTTGGGAAAGATAATATTGACGGGTAAATCCGTAGGCTGTCAAGCTTGATAATTTGCTTTTCCTGATCCAGAACTGAGCTAAACATATTTTTTGGCAAATATTAAGGCTTCACTTAGCAGGCTGTCTGATTTTGTTTGGCTATCAGATTGAACGAAGATCCTAAATTCTGGAGCATTGTGGCTGGGTCTGAATAGTACCCAGGTAGATGGATCAAGTCGAATCTTAATACCGTCGGTTTTGTCTATTTTGTGAGAATTGTGGAAGCTGGGGGAATTTTGGAGAATAACTTCGTATTTGTCGGTTGGGCAATCAAATTTCGTTCGGCGGATAAAAAACCGGGGAAATTGATTTACAAGCTCAGAAAAAGAGGTGTTTGTATATGCCATGATATTGAGAATTTTGACGAAACTACTGCCACCATCCCGACTAAACATGATATCGGAGTCAATGCCGCCACCATTACTTTCGAACCCAAAACTTGAACCATATTTTTTCATTGCTTCGATTACATACGGGGAGCCAACTTTTGTCCGCACGACTTCCTTTCCTGTGTGATTAACGACGTCCGATGTGTTTATTGGGGTTACGATCACATTGGTACGGTGATATTTGGACAAGATTGAACCTGAATAGTCACCCGGGATAAATTGACCCATTTCGTCAACAAAAATAACCCGGTCTCCGTCACTATCAAAGCCAACTCCGAGGTTAGCTTTGTTTTGTATTACGGCATCCTGAAGCTCGTTAAATGCCCCCTCGGTTTCGGTATCCCGGCTTATAAGTGTGTTTTGCAAACTTGCGTTTATAAAAATGGCATGAATACCGACGATTTGGCAAAACTGTTTGATTGTTTCAGTTTGCGCACCATTTCCCGGATCAATAATAATTTTCTTGGCAAATTTGTTTTCATAAAGTTGGACTAGGTGATCGAGATAATTTTGAAACGAATTTAAGTCAGTATCGGTATGGGTAGGAGCAGGGGCTGACTGATTAACCAAAGAGTTGTAGATAGTTTCGATAGCCAATTCGTGTTGCTTTGTAATCTCCTCACGGTCAAAAAAGAACTTTAATCCATTCGAATTAACATCAATGTGGCTTCCCGATATCATAATGCCTGCACTCTTTGAGGAGTGAATTGCAGCGTAATTTACAGCGGGAACCGGAATTACACCTGCATCAACCACATCAATATTTTCGGACATGATCCCAGAGGTCAGATAGGGTAGTATTTGATCCCGAGAATGAGGCCGGGTGTCGTGACCAATAATAACCAGAGGTTGTAAAAGCGAGCAATTTTTTAAAAATATCGCGAATGCTTTTCCGATGCTAAAACAAAATATAGGAGAAAAAAACTCGTTGTTGGCACGGATTCCAGAAGTTCCGAATAACTTTTTCATAGGCAGGTGGTATCACCAGTATAGCAGCCTAAAGCGAAGAAATTACGGCTACTAACTCGTCCTTGAGTGTTAGCGGTGTGATGCCGGTTTTTATCGATTTGTCAACCTGATAAAGCTTTTTATGAAAACTAATTAGGGCAGGTTGTTTCCAAAATTTTGATTGGCTAATTAGTTTTTTTTGCAGCCACAAAGGAAGGCTAGATTGTAGGTGTGGGTCGCTAACTTGGATTAATAGTCGAATTTGACGCACCAGCATAGTAAAAATTTCCTCAGGCGCAATACTTTCTTGAAGTAAGGTAAATAAGTTGTCTAATGCGTGAGTATTGTTTCCGGGACGTACCGATTCAACGAATTGGAAGATGCTGGAATTTATTTTGAAAAATAATACTTTTGTTGTTTTGGGAAATTTGTTAAGTATGTTTATTGGTAAAACGCTATTTTCGACTAGTAATAACTTATCGACTGTGGATGAAGAAAAGATTCTAAAGTACTTTTGTTTGTCCAGATTCTTGTCTTGGGAGAACAGATTGTAAATTACAACAAAACTTGACTCGCCCAATAGATTTGAGGTGCCTAATTCTTGTAAAAGTTTCGAGGGAGATATCTCTTTTGGGTAAAAATGGCGGATATGCAGAGGTCGATGTTCTTTAGTTATTACGCGTGTCTTTGCGTCGATTTGGTCAAGATCGTCGCCGTGAATAACAATCATGGAAGTTGAACCAAGTCCCCGGGTTTGATACCGGAATCGGGGCTAACCTCGAGTACTGCATCGATTTTTTCCGGGGGGTAAATAAGCGTATTAGGATCGAGATGATCACCATGATTAACGGCGATGACTTTTAACGAGCGAATCCAGACTATGTCTATATCAAATTTCATGTTTTTCATCCAGAAGGGATATTTGTCGGGTTTGGGAAATCGAAAAAGCATAGCCCTACCCTGTTCGAGATGTGAATATTTGGCCAGCCCAACTGCTTTTTCAGATATTGAAACAGCTTCTTCAGCTTGGTATTCTTTGCCCCCAACAATTACATTGAAATATTGACTTTTTTTAAAGAAGAAAAATAATCTAGTAATAAAATTACCTAGATTGTCACTTCTATTGCCTTTAAAAATTGTTTCCAGTGATCCAGATGAAGTACGGTTGCCGGAAAACACTTCTTGGATTATAGGTGTGGGTGGTGGATTGAGTAGAGGTTCCCCGGTTCGGGCGTAGCGTTGTATGGCGAGATAAGAAGGACGAGATGAAAAGTCCCTGTTTAACAAACTGAATTTTTCGAACGGTGGTGTGCCAGCGAAAAGAAGAAAAGGGGTTATGGTGATAATTTTGGGGTTCACCCAGACGTTTTTGAATGCAAAGTCGTAATATGTCCCGACAAGGTCATTACCTAATTTATTTTGATCCCAGCCAGTTTCGGTAATGAATATTGGGAGATCCTTTTTGCTAAAACGAAAAATGAAACGTAAATCTGTATCGTAACTATTTAGTTTGTTCTCCCCTTTTTGACGGGGAGACGCCACGAAGGCGGGGTTGGGATAAGCGTGGGAAGTCCAGCCATCGATGCGGTCAAATATACCGGGGACTGCTTGTTCCATTTGGGACAAATAAACATTCCATTTTGTTGAATTGGGGCCAGTGTTTGCAGCATTGTCCAGCCCCGCGGGAAGAATAAAAAAATCATCCGATCGTTCTTTAAAAATGGTAATCGCGTTGTTTAGTATCGCCGCGTACACTTTTGGTTTTATTGACCCCCCGAATTCATCTGAACGATTTACCTCATTGAAGACCACGATATAACGGTTTTTTGTTGGCCAAGGTAATTCGTTTAGAAAATTGGCAAAATCAATTAAATCGTGGTTATTCGGCTCTGCCCAGTTAATACTATCAACAAACGTGGCAATGCGAATTATGGGGATAACTTTTTTTTGGTAGGCTTTGACCATAAAGTTTGTCCATTTTATTTTGTCCCGATCGGTCGACTGAATTGGAACCGTAACGTAACCCCACTGCGAACGGCCGGAATTATTAACCAGTTCAGAGGCTTTGTCGACTTCATCTGGGCTAAGTATATGGACGCCAACCGGGTTATTGGCTACCGAACTTGGATCGTAAATAGCATGAGCAGTATGGGGCAAAAACAAAAAGGCTAGTAAAAATACTATAAATATTCGAGTCACGTACCGATTATAGCTTTAAATGTTTGATGGCTTTGGGTGTAATGGTTCGCCCTCTGGGGGTTCGGGTGATAAATCCCAGCTGCATTAAATATGGTTCGTGAACCTCCTCGATAGTGCGAATATCCTCACCAGTAATCGCGGCCAGGCTTTCGAGACCGACTGGGCCTTTGTTAAAGCGTTCAACTATCAACTGCAGTATTCGCCGATCCAGATCATCTAACCCCAACTCGTCAACCTGGTAAAAATCAAGTGATTCCTTGGTCAAAAATATATTCGGTATTGACTGGTGCTCAACAGAGCAAAAATCCAAGACACGACGAAGGAGTTTGAGAGCGATACGTGGAGTACCCCTCGATCGAGCTGCGATTTCCCCAGCCGACTCGACGTCGATTGTGATGTCATTTTTTTTGCTAGCTTGAATAATTATTCTGGTGAGTGAGGGCACGTCATAGGGTTTTAGGTGATGAACTATCCCAAATCGATCGCGTAATGGTTTGCTCATAAGAGCTAATTTGGTGGTGGCACCAACGACAGTGAACGGCAACAAATCCAAGCGTAAGCTTTTGGCACCCGGACCTTTTCCTAAAATAACGTCGAGACTGCAATCTTCCATTGCTGAATAAAGTGACTCCTCTACTGATTTGGGGATGCGATGGATCTCGTCGATAAACAAAATATCACCTTTTTCTAGGGACGTTAAAATCGAGGCCAAGTCCCCTACCCTAGTTAAGGTTGGTCCTGAGATAATTTTCAAATTGGTTTTAGTTTCTTTGGCAATAATGTGGGCTAAACTAGTTTTCCCTAACCCTGGAGGTCCATAAAGCAAGATGTGGTCGAGCTGGGCGTTTCTATCTTGGCTTGCAGAAATTGCTATTTTTATCGAGTGAACGATATCTTCCTGTCCGATAAATTCTTCCCAGTTGGTGGCACGTAGTCCGTTCACAACCGTAATATTGCTAGGGCCTGTTTAATTTGGTTTTGCAGACTTTGAGTTTTGTCGATTTTAGAATATATCTGACCGACCTCGGTGGGTTTGTACCCAAGCCCCGATAGAGCCAGTGACAACTCGTTGTTGGCTTCAATATTTGTCAGATCGAGTGAGTTATCAGAAGTAAATTTAGATCGAAGCTCGACTATCAGTCTTTGGGCAACCTTTTTGCCTATTCCAGAAATACTTGTAAACAAGGCTAAATCTCCTTGGGTAATGGCGTTGATTATCGCTTCAGGTTGGTAAGCCGAGAGGATAGAAACAGCGATTTTCGGACCAATGCCGCTGACTTCGATCAGTGTTTCAAATAATTTGAGGTCTTTGTTTGTCAAAAACCCAAACAAATTAATGGCATCTTCACGGACATGGGTGTGGATATATAGATCTAATGGTTGAGAAATTGTGGCTCGAATATTTTGCGGCAGCAAAATTAGATACCCGACACCATTAACATCGAGAATAATTTTTGAACCAATAATATCTTTGACGACACCCGAAAGAAATCCGATCATCGAATCTATTTTAACACCCGATTTTGAGTGAGGTGGGTAATGGCGATTGCGACTGCGTCAATAGCGTCGTCCTGTAGTAGGTGCTTTTTGACCGACAACATACGCTCAACCATGAACTGGACTTGCTTTTTGTCTGCCCTGCCAAAACCCGTTAAGGACGATTTGATTTGTAGGGGCGTATACGAAAAAACAGATAAGTTGTTGGTAGTGCAGGCAACAATGGCCACACCGCGTGCGGCACCTACATTCATTGCGGTTTTGGCGTTTTTGGCGAAAAAGAGGTCTTCAATAGCAGCCTCAACAGGGTGGTACGACTTGATTGTCTGGTCGATAAAAGTAAATACTTTAGTGAGCCGGTCTTCGATACAAAGGTTTGGTGGTGTTTCGAAGCAGCCGTAATCAACTAATGAAAGCGCTGAGCTTTCTTTTTTGACAATCCCCCACCCCAACCTACCGAATCCCGGATCGATTCCTAGGGCTAACACTAGGGTAGTTTAACTTATTTCCAATTTCCCGTTCTGTATTTCAGAAAGTATTACCTCGACCCATTCTTGTATACGTGATAGCGATTGTGGTGGTAAATTTCTATTTCGCAAAATAACCAGAGCAGTGATTACCCCAACGGCTCCATAGTATGGGACTCCTTTTCTGTTTTCCATTCGCTTGACATAATTTAGGGCTGGATCAAGTGTCGTACGGGTTGCTTTTTTTCCAACCATTCTTACTATTTGAGAAGGATTAAAAAGCTGATCAGTACTGATGATGTTGTTTTTTTTGGTTAAAAGAAATCGTATTTCAGCTATAATGAAGGGTCTGCAGTAATCCTCGCTTCCGAACTCGGGTAGCTTTTCTTTTGGTGTCTTTTCCGGTCGGACGGGTTTGGGATGGGGAGGTTTCTTTCTTTTGGGTTCAGCCGCCATGTCTATGGGGGCTGCTGCCGGGGCGACTTCGCCAGTTGCCACTAGTGGTTTAACAGGATTAGGAAGTCGATCGACAAAATTAACAATCGTTGTGGTGGAAGCTGGTTGCGCTGGTTGCGCTGGTTGTTCGTGTTCGATCCAGGGGTCGACCACTAGATATCTTCTCGGTACTCTGCCCTCAAAGATAGATTTTCCATCGGTGCTGCATATTTGTACTAACAAATCGTAGGCCGTAATTTCTCCGTCCACGTCGGGATAATGTGGGAATCTAACTCGAATATAATTTAGTTCTGCGAAATAGTTTAATAGCTGCAAAAGGTTGGGATTTGAATTCTCGAGCTGCTGAGTAACCTCGTCTTCCACTCCGTTTTCAAGAAACTGCCTGATCCACTCAAATAGAACCTTTCTATGTAGTAGAAGTTCACTGCGGGGCATTATTGGGTCTTCGGTTTTTGTCGTTGCGGACACTGCCACACATTCTGCGGTAAGAGCTGTGATAGCACTGGAGACCGAGTCTGATGGTACCGCGGCTTTTAAACTCTTAGTCAAATCGGTATCTGGCTGGGTCATGAGGTTTGTAAATTCATGGAGGCGTGCTTGAGCGGCACAGGAAAGTGTACCAACAGCTTCAGGCGATAAACCGAGTGGAAATATCTTAGAATCTTCTATCAATTGTGCTCGTAGCTTTTCTTCCAATGAAGGCTGTTGCGCTAATTCCTCGGCAGTTGTGGGGGGTCGTGCCGCGGCTAACCCAAGTTCCTGTGCTTGCACAACCTCTATTAATGTGTATTGACCATCGATACAATCAATCCTGTAACCGGGAGCTCTTTTTCTCGCCTCTGAGATCGCGTTGTACACTCTTTGCATGCGCAGTCGTCCTATCCTGTCGTCGGTGAAATCTGGATTAAGTATTCTGTATATATCTATTACCGTTAATGGGCCACCTCTAAGGGCTTCAAGGATTCTACTTGTATGTGTGTTTTCTCTAGGAGATCTATTAGGTGCTCTTTCAGTGGCCACCGCTTCAATTTGAGAAGGTTCCCCGGTCGCTGGTTCCAAGATTGTTCGGTAGTAGCCGTCTTTCGATTTTACAATCTTAAATCCAGGTCTAAGTCTACGTGCTGCGCTGACTAGGTTATAAACCATTGCAGCATTTTGGGGTGAATACTCTCCACCCCAGACATGTGTGTAAATTTGCTCGATTGTAAGGGGCTTATCAGCTGAGCTAGTGTTAAGTAAGGTTGTAAGTACTTCTAGATGGGTTTGTCCGCCCTCAGGTTCGGGTGGTTGCTGATCGGGGGCCTGTCGCTTTTCTACTTTCACTAACCTTGCCTTTGCTTCGGCTTTGACGCTCGCGGGATCTGTAATAGCCCGATAAAATCTTTCGAAACCTGCATCAGTTGTGGAAGTACTTTCCACATATTCGCGCCAAAAGGTTTGCCCAACATCGACATCACCAAAACCTCCAAGTTCTTGAACTTCTAAAAGCTCGATATATATCGCCAGTTGTTCTGCGGTCAAACCTGTTAAGCTACGAGCTTCGAGTAAAGTAATAATACGAACCTTTGCGGATTCTAACCTTTTTAATCTCTCATCAAACTCACGCAGAGTTTTTCCAATACGTATTTTTTCTCTACCCAGGCGCATTATTTCTGTCGTGGTTCCCGGAGGTGGTGTATCAAGGCCAGCGAGTGTCTGAATTTGCTGCTCAATCTCACGAAGTGTACTCTCATCGGTTGGCGCCGCTCGAAGACGAGTTTCTTTTCGCTGAATTCGGTCAAAAGTATCTTGGAGAAGTTCTGTTCTGCTTGGCATATTTGTTATGGGGTTAAATTATGCTGAATTGTTACATAACATTGCGCTTTTGTCTAGCCCCGAGGGTGACTGGTATATTGATTTGGTTATGGGCCGCGATTTTGGCTTGAATTTTAAAATTGTCAAAAGGTCTTCCTGAATACAAATTCCTTACCTTGTTGCTCTTTTGTAAATCCGTTTTGTTCCCATAATCTCATAGAGGCAACATTTCCCTCTTTTACTATCGCAACCAAACTTGACCATTTTATGGTTTGTAGGTGGTTGATTAGGCCTTTGACCGCATCCGAGGCAAAATGTCTTCCCCAATATTCCGTCTCGCCAATTACGCAAGAAATCTCAGCTGTACGAAGCGAATACTTAATGTGTTTCAAACCGAGATGACCAATGTTATGACTGTTAGCCACCAATTTCCAGTATCGTCGGCTTGTAGACATCTGATTACTTTTGAAGAATGCTGTACCAATATCGATTTTCTGGGCTTTTGCACTCAGGAACAGGTTCTCCAAATCAAGATATCGCGTAACCTTTGGATCGGTAAACCACCTGTTGTATATATGTACATCTTTTTCCTCAAGTAATTCCAAGCTTAGTCCTACGCGAGGGGTCGAGATCAATGCTGGTAAGGCGGTTACGTCTAGCATTTCATTCCCCGAAGTAACCTTTTTGCCTCCAATCGTAGCAAGGGCGGTATCAAAGACTTGTACACCTCGCAGTAGGGTGAGTTTAAGTTATATTGGCCCTTAACAGACTTGGTAATCAAAGGACAACCACCACCGCAAGCGTACCTCCACAAACAAGAGCTGCAAGGATTCTTTTGATTCACGGTTAATCCCTTTGGGATTATAAAGTTATTATTAATCATGGTTTGGATAGGATCGGGATCGTCGATGGAGCCAATTTTTCGGTTTATATCAACCTGGCAGCTAGCCAGATTACCCAGTTGGTTGACTACTAAATAATTGCGACCCACCCCGCATGCATTTAAGTGAGGAAATCCTAATGAAACACGATCGAGCAGACCGTCTACTACCGGGTATTCAGGCAGATTATTTTCGATTATTTGGTAGGCCTTTTTCATTTTTCTAATCAAGTGTTGATCTGCTGCCATCAAGTCGGTACCCGCTTCACAATTTTCACGGAAAAAGTTGAAAACAAACGGAATCTTTTCGTTGAGCATTATTTGGGTCAACTCAGGTATTCCTTCCGCGTTTTTCTTGGTTACTGTAACCGAAACATTGAATGGTACTCGCGCTCGTAGCAAAATGGAGATTCCCTGCCAGACATACTGAAACGAACCCATACCACCGGGAAAGGTCCTTATTTGATCGTGGTTTTTCTTTAGTCCATCTAGTGATACCATCACTCTTATCCCCGCCTTTTTAATGACCTTTGCTTTTTCGGGAGTTAATAGTACTGCGTTGGTAAGTAACACATGTTCTGATTTAATCCCTATTTCGCGGGCTTTTGCCTTGCCATAGGTCACCAACTTCATCACTTCGTCAAACCGAAGAAGAACTTCTCCACCCGAATATTTAAATTTTACCGTCTCGAATTGGTGTTCTTTGGCATTTGTAAGAATTTTGGCGATTATTTGTTTCCCTCTTTCGAGATTCATGTGTGCCATTGACTTGTGGACATAACAATACTCACATTTCAAATTGCACTGGTTGGTGGTGTGTAGCCATACACCTAACGTTTTAGGCTGATGCAGCTCAATTTTTATTTTTGCAGGTTTTTCCCAGGCGATGATTTGGGCATATTCCAAATTGCAAAGAATTTGCTTTAGCGTTTTTACGCTGACAGTTGGGTCTTCTTTTTTGCAGAGACTTAATATTTTTGAAAATGATCGTTGGCCATCGACTAGGTCGAATACAAACTTTGACTCTGAATTTAATAAGCACAATCCACTGGTAGCAAGAGGTTGCCAAACCAAGGTAAATCCGTCAATTTCATCGAAATAATACGATTCGTATCGTCGAGGCGTATTCAGAGTCACCCTAGATTTAATAGTTATTGTTCGCAGGCGCAGTCACCAGTCAATTTGAGGTCTTTGGCTTTAGGAGTCTCACAAGCGCAATCCATAGTTAATTGCCCCGAAGTCCTTTTTCGAGGATTATCGGCCAGCGTATAAGAAGAAACGACTTTCGCGTTAGTTAGTTTCATATCGTCTATACATACTAATTACACATAGTATATACCTTACGTCAAATTTTCTCTCAGTTAAGCGAGTAAAGCATTTGAGCTTGAAGCTGTATACAAAGTTGGATTAACAATGAATAACCCATTTTGATATACTGATTAGCACATATGTTTAAAGTTAAGAATAACAATTCTCGACAAATCGGGCAAAACCAAAAAAGTAAAATCGTGATGATTGTCGTAATAATCTTTGCTTGCTTCGGTGTTTTTGGTTTTGGCAGATATTACCTTTGGAACTCTTCTAAGGTAACACAAAATATGGGGTCTAACAGTAATCTGTTACCAAAAATCGCGTCTATTACACCGATACAACGAACCAACCCCACAAATCCAAACGCTTTACAATATGAAATAGATCTACCAAAAAGCTGGGAGACGGGATACAAAAGGGATAAAGAGACTAGTAGGATAATGACTATGTACGATGACTCGAAATTATCAAACATAACGCTTTATAGAAATCATAAGCCAAAAACTAACGAAGCTGATAAAGATGTGGTTAACAGTTATGGATCTTTGTTTGACTTGTCCCTGGTAGAGGTTGTCGTTGCTAGTGCAAAATTAGAAGATGAGTATCAAACATGGCAAGATGTGTTTAACAAAGAAAATCAAAACTACGAAGCTCAACAAAAAAAGCTAGCGGTAATGAAATCAAAAGGTGAGGATCCTTGTGGTCCATGGTGGCAGGACATAAAACCACGATCAATACAGATTGGTAGCTACATCGCCCTAAATTTACCATATAAGGCTTTCTGTCAATACGAGGGTCCCATACCCTCTGAATATATCGGAGTATGGAAGATATTTCCTAGTTCGTCTTCAAAGGAGTACGTGTTTATTGAGTATAGTTATTCTCAAAACAATCAAACGGCGAGTGAATCGGTTAAGCAGTTGGAACTAGCAATTAAAGGTATTAAGATTATTGGAAATAAAGTTTAGTGTTAGCGTTTTCACTCCCGAATAAACTTAGATTTTTGTAGGCTTGTGTGTTTAGGTAATTCGCGATGACGCCAGCAATTATGGATGGGATATTTTGAAAAAATACTGCATTTGATGACCCCACTGGTTCTGGAATGGAACCATTCTTGAGTGTTTTTTCAGGCTTAGTTCTTTACCTGTATTGCAAGCTTCTACCGGTCTGAATATTCTTTTCTTGCAATTTCGAAAGTGCATTTAAGAAAGTAGCATACTCTTTGTTGTATTGATCTTTACTTTTTCCGGCGGAAGACCTCAGGAAGTTGTAGACTAATGGGTTGTACTCATCTCGTAAAAACAGTGCTTCAGCCTTTTTGGATGGGTCTTTTATCAAATTAAAAAACCTCTTATTTGTCCAAGTTGCGTAATTTGTGAATTTATTGTTTATGCAGGTGGCATATTTTCCGAAAGCCTCTTGACTACAGTGTAATTCAGAAATTAACTTCACGTACTGTTGGTAAATGTCATTAAATACTTTAGCAAGACCATTAAAATCATTTACATCAAAGTATTTTCCTCCTCCATTGAGCGCTACACTCTGTAGCTGGGTTCTCGCGCTTGAGTCTACCCCAAATCCAATTACATCAATTCTAGTGGATATACCGGAGTCCTTTAATTCTTGTGCAATCCGTTCGGGGTTGCCACCACAAGTTTCTTCTCCATCGGAAATCAAGACAATATAATTATCCTCCCCTTTTTTTTCAGTAAATACTTCATTTTTTGCTTTTTTAAGAGAGTCGGCAATTGGGGTCCAGCCGGTTGCGCCAAAAGAAACTACCGAGTTCGTAAATTGATTCTTATCTGGCTTGCCAAGGGGGTAAAACATCTCTATACCGGCACACGAAAGAGCCTTGTTTGCTACCGAGTTAGAGCCCTTATGCCCGTAAACCATCAAACCAATATTTATGGAGGGGTCTATTTTGGCTATGTGGTCTCTGAGCGCGGCTTTGGCGGCTTCGATCTTAGTTTGTCCGGTGGCTGTTGTTGCAGCCATAGATCCTGAAGAGTCAAAAATAAACAGAATGTTTTTTTGCTTAGATTCAATTGGGTCGGTTTCGGTTGCACTACACCCAGCCTCTCTAACACATTCATTGTTGTTTGGATCCGTACCAAGTTCCTCCTCGATAAAATTCGCAATAACATCTCCGTCGTTATCCTGAAAGTACTCGTCATAAATCCCGATATCGTTGGTAACGACTGGGGTAATGGGTGAATCACCATTTGTTGCTGGCTGAAATTTAGTAGAACTACTGCTAAATGGTACCGCCTGTTTTGTATTATTGCTTTTTAAGGACAAAAGCAACAGAACTGAGAACAGAGCAAATAATACGGCCAGTAACACAATAAGAATTACTGGCGGGATGTTTACTCTATATTTGTTTTTTAGGGAACCATCAACACTAGGATTGGAGACGGATGTTGTTTGGTCGAACGCCATACTAGTTTTATATTATTACGAAATAAATCAAATGTATATATAAAAGTAATTCGCGACGGTACCAATTCTTTTCGCTTCACAAGAAAAAAATTGACTTTAAATTACAGTTAATAACTTACACTAGTGTGACTATAAAAATAGGGAAGAGAGATTTAACTTATATTCGCCAAACTTTCCTTAACAAGATCAAGGACATTATCTCTATTAGCCACGACCCACCCGTGTATTTTAGCCTCCTCTTGTAAAACCGGATTTGGTTCAAAGGCAATTGATATCCCTGTTTTTTTCATTAACCCAGAATCCCTTTCATTGTCTCCCATTGTCATAGAACCTTGCCAATCTACTTCCAATTTTCTAACTTCAATAATTTCATTCACTGCTTGTACTTTTTGTTCTGAACTTCCGGGATAAGAAATAATATTTCCGGTATACACCCCCCCATTCACTTCAAGTTCACCCGAAACAATGTTGCCTTGATTTATTCCTAATTTATCGCCAAGCTTATTTATCATTTCGACAGGACTACCGGAAATCAAAAATACATTTAGTCCGCTTTCTTTTACTGATTCAATAAGATCGAGAGTGAAGCTATGTAGTCTGTCGTATACACCTAGCCAAGTTTCTTTGGCTAAACTATTGACTAAAGTTATATTTTTACCTTTTAACCCCCGTGCGTATAGTTTATACATTTCGTCTACGGCTAGAGATTTTTCTATCTCTCCACCCTTGTACTTTTCATACCAAGCAAAAATACCTCCACCAATTACCTTATCAAATACACCTTTTTTAACCAGCGATTTCACAAACTCAATTCCAAGATTTCCTTCAAATAATGTTCCGTCAACATCAAAAAACGCTAACCGTTCTTTCATTGTTTTTATTTTACTTTATTTGATTAACCTTTTTTATACGGGAAGCAGAACTCAAACAGCGGGAAATTGAACGTTGATACTGAGTTAACGGGGATAGCTTTGAGTGACTCTAAGGAGGTCTTAAATGACCAAGAAGTCAGACGGCGAGCAGATAAAAAACATGAGGTGAATTATCGTTCTAAATATCGAAAAATCAGATGTTGGGATAAAATAATACGATACCGAAGCGGTTAAACATTAACGAAAACGTTTTTATCTAACCTAGATAAAATTTAGAAAGAGTTAGATTTACCTTAAAAACAAGTACTCCAAAGCCAGATATTTCCTAATGGAGTGGTTTGTTAAAAATAAAAATATTCGAACCGCTAATTTAGCGCAATCTTTCGAGCTAATCGAGGCATTGACTAACCAAAATTCCGATTATGTGAACGTTTTCGAAATCGCAGATTCGCAAGGTGGGGCGCTCGCAACGCCCCCGCCCGTTGCGAGCGCCCTAAAGGCAAAATTCAAATCCGCCGAGAGCTGCCGTAAAAAAGAATTAAGAAAAACGCAAAAATTTACCTTTCTTAAAAAGAAAGGTGCTAGCTACACTCGCAAAAGAACATATAAAAACATGATCAAATATATAGCTTATTGCCGAAAGTCGACAGACGAAAAAGACAAGCAAGTTTTGTCTATTGAAGCGCAAATTGCTGAATTAAAAGAATTCGCTAAAAGAGAAAATTTAACCATTTCTGAATTTATCACAGAGGCCAAAACCGCAAAAGTCCCCGGTCGAGAGCAATTTGCGCTTGCATTAAATAAAATTGAAAAAGGAGAAGCTAACGGAATACTTTCATGGCACCCGGATCGTTTAGCCAGAAATTCCATAGACGGAGGCAAGATAATTTATCTTCTCGATACCGGCAAACTCCTTGATTTAAAGTTCCCCTCGTTTTGGTTTGAGAGCACACCCCAAGGCAAATTTATGCTTTCAATCGCTTTTGGCCAATCAAAATATTATGTTGATAATTTATCTGAAAACGTAAAGCGTGGTAATCGTCAAAAACTTCGAAACGGAGTTTGGCCAAGTAAAGCCCCTTATGGTTATCTTAATAATCCCAAAACGAGGGGAATTGATATCGAAGACGAAAAATCAAAAGTTGTCAGAAAAGCATTTCAGCTTTTTGCTGGTGGTGGTATTTCCTTTACCGGTATTTCTCAATTTTTGTTCAAGTTTGGGATTAAACGTGAAGGAGAAAAACCAGTAAAAGTTGGGCAAGTCAAAAACATGCTTGCCAATAAATTTTATATTGGCATTCTCCGTTACGCCGGAGAATATTACCAAGGCACTCACAAAACTTTTATCAGCAAAAAGCTGTTTGATGAAGTCCAAAAACAGGTTGAGAAAATCGAAAGACCGAGACAAAAGGGACACAATTTTGCCTTTGCAGGTCTGGCGACCTGCGGTGAATGTGGCGCCGCAATCACGGGAGAACAACATATCAAGAAATACAAAAATGGTAGTAATCAAACATTTGTTTACTACCGCTGTACCAAAAAGTTAAAACCATGTAACCAAAAATATCTTCCTGAACCGCAAGCAGAAGAACAAATAAAAGAAATTGTCCATGATTGCGGCTTGCATGAAGGCTGGGAGCCGTATTTTGAAAAGTGGAT
Source organism: uncultured Pseudomonadales bacterium (assembly GCA_964487665.1). Lineage (GTDB taxonomy): Bacteria > Patescibacteriota > Microgenomatia > UBA1400 > MFAQ01 > CAZARR01. The sequence continues at coordinate 501 of CAZARR010000011.1, read as the reverse complement.
TACTGAAGCCGAAGAAAAGGACAAACAAACCGCCGAAGTGGAAGAAAAACAGATAGACGGACAAATCCAAGAATCAGAAGTTAAACTCAACCGGCTTCTTGACGGTTATCTCGACCAAGTTATCGAGCCGGAAATTTACAAACAGAAGAAAAACGAACTGTTTGACGAAAAACTAAAGTTAGAAGAAAAAAAATCGCAAATTGCTAAAAACGGTACTGTTTGGCTCGAACCTATGAGAGAATTCGTAAATTGCGCCTTACAGGCGCAAAAAATCGCGCGCGCAAAAAATAATTGCCATGATTTATCAATCATGGCAAAAAAAGTCGGCTCGAACTATTCTTTATTTAATCGGCAGCTCTCGGCGGATTTGAATTTTGCCTTTAGGGCGCTCGCAACGGGCGGGGGCGTTGCGAGCGCCCCACCTTGCGAATCTGCGATTTCCAAAATGGTGAGCTCACTGTCTCACAGGTGGAACCCTTATTCGACAGTGTTATAAGGACG
>CAZARR010000010.1:0-27316 GCA_964487665.1 uncultured Pseudomonadales bacterium | reverse complement strand
GTATGAACCCCCGGGTGGATAAAGTCATTCACTCAGAAACTATACAGAATAATCCCATAAAATTTCGAGACTATTTAATCAAATACTTCAAGAGATTCCCCGATAGCGATCCAGAGGGTTTGGACCAATTTCGACCAAGGGGTAAAGTAATTAAATATCAAACAATAATATTGATTGCAAAGGACGAAAAACTATTTTTAGTTGATGGTTCAAATAGACTTATGGCGCACCTATTAAATGGGAATAGTACCATAAATGCTTTCGTCGGTAGAAAAATTAAGGATGGAAATATGAAACTGGGTGATAGTACTTTTTGGTTACTAAGACACATTTATGAAAGAGGTGAAGAAACAACCCAACAGTCGGTTTTAACCGTAGTTAAGGAACTTGTTAAATTAAGTTCCGATGGAAAAAATGCAGTCGAAACTTACTGGATATCTCATGTAAAAGACGAAAAACTAAAGGAAATAGGAAGACAAGTTTTATCGGAAGTCGGAAAAGCATCTAACTCCTGAATATTTTTTTAAAGCTATAGAAATCACCATAAACGGCTAGAAAATTACAACGAATTACATATTCTAGAACAGCATGATGGACGTTAAGGATATACGCAAGCATCAAAAGGCCTTTTTAGACAAAGCAAAGGCCAGAAAAGAACCAATTGTTTTCAACGTAGAAGGTATTGACATCGTTGTCAACCCAAATGTTTTTCCGCCAGCAACCGATACCAAACTTCTTGTGGCAAATATTCACACTAAAAAGGGCGAAAAAACCTTAGACTTAACAACAGGTTCTGGTTCTGCTGCTATTGCAGCAGGTCTGCAAGGTGCAAGTGGTCTAGCAATAGACATCAACCCCGATGCTGTTAAAAACGCAAACGAAAACTTTAGAAGACATAAAATTCAAATGGAAGCAATTGAAAGCAATCTATTTGAGAATATTCCAGACGAAAAATTTGATCAAATGTTTGCCAACGGCCCATTCTTTGAAGGCGATATCACCGATCCTATGGATTATGCATGTTACGGAGCAAGAGCATTTGTTGAGGATTTGTTTCCGGAAGTTAAAAAACATCTCAAGAAAGATGGGAAACTCCTAATTGTAATGGCTGCTTGGTCTGATTTGGATCATTTTAAAAAAACAGCTAAAAAATATGGGTTGAAGGTAAATGTTATCGCAAAGAGAGCAAGCGACGATGGAGAACGGATTTACAACCTATACGAAGTTAGATAATTTTCGGCCCCTGCGGCTAACCTACCCACCGGCAGGCAGGTCCAAACCGAATACGGTATCCAGCTCTAAAAGTACAGAAGTAACTGTAAATGTACATAAAATTACTAGAAACCTAAATAAAGTGATAAAGTATTTTTATGAAGAAAAATAGAAATATTTACGTAATAGCAGGCATTATTATTATTGCTCTAACTTTATTGATTGTACTAAATAAGTTATGGGGTAAAAATAATCTAGTTCAGAGTGGAAAAACCGTTAATGTATCAAATAAAAAACCTAGTTCAGCAAGTGATAAAACCTATAAAGATCCAACAGGCACATATTCAATTACATATCCGGACAAGTTTGTCGCAAATTTGTACGATTATGCGTGGGATAAATACTTAGGGTTGTCTTATAGAGAGACTAGTGAACAACCACAAACAAAATTAGGAGTCGATAATTCAGTTTCAATTGACATTCGTCTTCTATCTCAGTCGGGGACAGGTGAATTGGATAAAACAGTAAAGCAAATTGCCGACGAAGCCCATTCAGATAAAAATAAAGTACCAGCTTTTAATGACGAAGTATCCAAAGTATCTAGGGTAACGATTTCCAATAAAAGTGGGTATGTGTTCACGACAAAAAAAGGTAGCCAGATCACCGAAGAGATTTATCTTGACTTGGGTAGAGTGGTTGACATTAATCGTGGAAAATCCAAAACATTATGGATCAGTATCCATTACCGTGGTCAAAGTGATTTTGTTGAAAGTAGTAAATTGTCAGTGAATAAAATATTAAACACTCTTGAGATCAATTAATTGCGATTCCTGCAGAGAGCCTTTGTTAACTCCTCCACCCGAGCGTAAAGAGACAACAGAAATCACTATAAATGGATAGTAAGTTACTAGGAAACTATGCAATATAGACCAACAATTCCTCGTTGATATTGGGGCGACTTAAAAATTAAGTTACAAAAAGAAGGTAGTGAGGTGTACGAAAAAATCGTACAACTGAAAATGCTCGCAGTTGATGGTAAAAAATATCAAATCAATGCGGCAGAAACTGAGGTAATGCTTCGAATAATTCAATCAATTTCTTCCCCCGAGGCGGAGCCACTAAAATTGTGGCTTGCTCGAGTGGGATATGAACGTCTGAAAGAAGCCGCCAATCCCGAATTAGCAATAAATAGGGCATTAAAAACATATTTACAAAAAGGTTACAGACGTGAACGGATTAACCACCGTCTGAAAAGTATAGAGACTCGCAAAGAACTTATCGACGAGTGGGAAATAGGGGAGTCAAAGAAGGATTGGAATTTGCGACTTTGACCAACGAAGTAACTCAAGCTCGAGTTGGACTAACCACCAAACAATATAAGAGTCTCGAGGGTTTGAAAAAAGAAAATCTGAGAGACAATACGACGAATTTAAAGTTAGTGCTAAATACGTTAGCAGAAACAGCCACAACTGGAATTTCACAGAAAAGACGACCTATAAACTTTCCTGAAAGCAAAGTAGTTGCACAGGAAGGAGGAACAGTAGCTGAAAATACCAGAAAAGAAGTTGAATCAAAAACTGGTAAAAAAGTAATCACCAGCAAGAACACTGAGGGGCTAAAATTACTGAAAGAGGAATATAATTGTCTGATGTTTTTATAGCTTAGAATATCCATACGAATTTGATAATCAATTTAGATATAAAATAAGATCAGTAGTTTACAGACGTGTAGTTTTAGAGAAAGCTACTTAGCCAGAAAATGACCAGAAAAATAACGACCATACAGTGACTACACACCAAGAACAAACCGCTGCCTTGGTTCGAGTAGTTAATGAAGCTGGCAAAAACGAGGATAGAAATTCTAACGAGTTACCCATTGGTTACAAGCTTTATGTTTCTTGTGCAGGTATGGTAAAAAGAGGAATCAAACCCGGTCACGTGGTTAGAATCGACACCCATCTCGGTGATGGAAAATGGGAAAAAGGCGATGAGTGGGTAAGTCAAACAATTGCGGAATCTCGAGGGGTTAAAGCTGCAAGTACTACGGGGCACTGTCCTAGTTGTTCAAAAATTGTTGACGATTATCCTGTTTAGTGCCACCCGCACTCGTAGAAAGAGAAGGGGGAGTTCAAGGTGTCGTGAGGTAGCATCAAACCCTGATTTTGGGATGTAACTCTATAGGGCATCCAAAATAGGTTTCAAAGTAAGATGCGAGTGGCCAGGACAGCTAATTGCAATACCATTTAGTATGGTTTATCCTAACGTAGGAGGAATGAAAAACGTGATCGGAAAATCTTTTATTTTTGCACTAATATCCGCCACCGCTATGTATTTTGTGCGGATGTATTTTCACACCGATGCATATCTTTCTGATATTGGCGGTATTCAAACCTTTTTTGGTGTTTTTGGAATTTTGTACGGCATTATGGCCGCTTTTGTAGTCTTTGAAGTGTGGAACCAGTATAACGAAACCTCTGGACTAATAGACAAAGAGGCTCAGGGCCTAGAGAGACTTTATACTTTGACACTATACTTCCGCGACAAGAAATTAACAAAAGAGATGCTCAAAGTGATAACAAATTATGCTCAAAAAGTAATTGAGGGAAAATTTCAAACCTTGGGGGGTGGCACAAGAAACGTAGAAAATGGCAAATTGTTTCGGAAAATAGCCGATGTAATCAGAGAGATCGGGTTTAATGATGATCACGATGCCGTTGTTTACGGTAAAATATTAGATCATTATGGTGAGCTGGGATTAACCAGAACTGAGCGGATAAACAAAAGCCTTCAAAGACTCCCAACTTTACTAAAATCTTTTATTTACATCTCTTCTGGTCTTATCATGACAGTATTTATCATTTTGCCGTTTGCTAACCCTATCTACGGCATGCTTTCAACATTCGGATTGGGATTTGTCCTGGCAATGGTTTATCAACTAATTGAGGATTTAGACAACCCCTTCGTGGGGAACTGGAACATCACCCCCGAGCCTTTTGAGCGAGCCCTGAAGCACATCCAAGAAGATTATTAAGGCGGAAACCACACTCCATACCTACCAACCGATATTTTCAAACGATACCAGGTGTAGCCATTTACTCTTTTACGCTGTTGCTTAGTATACTTACAGTTATGGCTACACCGCTAAAGGCAAACGGATTAAAAGGAAAGAATGTCCTTTTCATTCACCACTCAACAGGTGGGAATCTGATCCGAGAAGGCAGTTTACGAGAAGAGATTAACAAACTTGACCCGACAATCCAATTTTGGGATCACAACTACAATCTTTTCCCAATTTTTACCAAAATATTGGCCATAAATACCCACCTCAAAGGTTTATCAGACAACAATGCCAACCTCACCATGCGTGATTACAACATTGTTCTCAGCAACAACAGTCCAAAAGAATATGCCGAAATATTTTCCCGAGATTCGAACGACCCAACATTAAAGTCCATACTTAGCTACGACCTGATTGCATTTAAGAATTGCTTTCCGACAACTCGAATTGTCTCTGAGCAACAACTGGAAGAGGACGTTGGATATTACAAAACTATTCGCGATAGCGTAGCCAAATATCCCGGAAAGCATTTTGTTCTATTAACTCCTCCACCCGAGCGTAAAGAAACAACCAACCCTGAGAACGCCAAAAGAGCCAAACGGCTAGTAAACTGGCTGCAATCCAACGATTTCTTGGCCAATAGCTACAATATTCATGTCTTTGATCTTTTTAGTCAACTTGCAGACGGGGAAGGTTATCTGCGGCAGGAATACACCAGGTTTTTTCCTCGTGATTCTCATCCGAACAAAAAAGCGAACAAAGCAGTCGCTCCACTTTTTGCGACATATTTAGTATCTATTGCGAAGTCATTCTAGCCATACCCAAACATCTATGGGTACACTGAAAGTTCGACGGAATGTTTACGATACATATTGGCAGACTGCAGCCGAAAGGCAGGAGATATTCTTTAAAAAGCTCCTAGGTGCCCCACCACCACTAACTAATGACTATATTTTCCAAAATTACAAGTTTTGTAATGTTTACCGCGCCAGCGATCGAGTTTCCCAATTTCTGATTAGAAATGTCATCTACAGCAATCACCACAGTCCTGAAAACACTCTTTTTAGAATATTTTTATTTCGTTTGTTAAACAAAATTGAAACTTGGGTCGAGCTCGAAAAATTACTGGGAGAGATTCAATTAAATAAGTTTAGTTTTGACAACTACTGCGCTGCCCTCGAACAAATCAAAACTTCCCGGAAAATTTTATACGGCAATGCCTTTATTCTTTGCGCGTCTAAAGCATTTGGGTACGAAACAAAACACAAAAACCATTTAGCTTTGCTAAAACATATCTTTAAAAATAATCACTTATCCACCAAAATTTTAAACTCTAAATCGCTAAAGGTCCTATTTGAGCAACTAAAATCATTACCGCTAATCGGTAACTTTATGGCTTATCAAATTAGCCTCGATTTAAATTATTCAGATATTTTTAGTTTTGATGAAAACGACTTTACCGTTGCAGGCCCAGGGGCAAAGAGGGGAATACAAAAATGTTTTATTCAAACAGGGAATCGAAGCGACCAATACATTATCAATTTCATGGTCGAAAACCAAGAAGCAGAGTTCAATAGATTGGGTCTAGACTTTAAAAGTCTTTGGGGAAGACCGATGCATGCAATCGACTGCCAAAGCTGGTTTTGCGAAACAGACAAGTACTCACGAGTGAAATTTCCACAATTAAAAAGCAACCGAAGTCGTATTAAAACTCATTACAAACAAAACCCAGACAAAATCGACTATTTCTTTCCTCCGAAATGGAATCTAATCATTCCACCTCTCGTCAAGATCGCTCAAACCAAGTAAACTAGTTCTATGGACGCAACCAATCTAATTCACCTGGCTGACAATTACCTTCCCATATATTTACTTATCTTGCTTTGCCTAAAAGCGCTAGGGGTAATATTTCCTCCGATACCAGGGGCAATCTTTACGCTGGTCTCTATTCCCGTTATTGGCTGGAAACTTGCTTATCTGATCGACCTTTTGGGGAGCACTATCGGGGTGTACGTTGCCTATTATTTGGGTAAAAAATACGGCTACGCGCTTCTATACAGGTTTGTTGGAACAAAAATAACCAACAAAATTTCCAAAATAAAACTTAAACAAAATAATCAAATTGAATCAGCTATTTTTCTTCGCTTTGCCACCGGTGGTCTACTATCAGATGGACTTGCCTGGGGTGGGGGACTGATCGGATTCAGTTTTGTCCCCTTGCTGATCGGGTTTACTGTTGCCCATCTGGTTCTAACACTGCCAATTTTTTATCTAGTTGCCTTTTCTATTTCCCTAAACTCCGGGTATATTATTGCGATAACAGCCATTCTAGCCTGGCTGGTGATTTTAAAGTTTAAGGGTCGTTATTTTGAATAACAATGGCAGAATTACTCGAACAAACATTTGTAAAGCGACTAACCCCGCTAATAGTTCCTCGAAGAGCTGAGATAGCCCGATCATTTTTCAAGACCAAAAAGGGGGAGTACGCTGCCGGTGATATTATCCTTGGTATTACTGTGCCGGATTGCCGAAGGATCGCCCGAGATTATTATGGACTTGGACTGAATCAAATCCAATCGCTACTAACCTCCAAAATCCACGAAATTCGATTTATTGCTCTGGTAATTTTAGTCCATAATTTTGACAAAGCCAACGAAACTGAACGCGAAAATATCGTTAATCTTTACCTTCAAAACACCGCACACGTAAACAATTGGGACTTGGTTGATCAATCGTGCTACAAAATTCTGGGTGAATGGTTAGTTGACAAAAACAGAAGTATTCTCAAAAAGCTGGCAAAATCACCATCCCTTTGGGAGCGGCGAATTGCCATAGTTAGCACTTTGGCATTTATTCGCAAAGGCCAAATTGATGATACCCTTTATCTGGTCAAGTTACTTTTGGCCGACAAACACGACCTGATTCACAAGGCTACGGGTTGGATGTTGCGCGAAGCCTACAAAAAGAATTACAAGCGTATCGAAGAATTTATCGAGACAAACATCAATTTACTGCCACGAACAACACTCCGCTATGCTATCGAGCTAATGCCTCAGCCAAAACGTCGTCTTTGGCTGAAAAAGTAACAACACAGCATGTTATCATTTCAAAGATGAAAACAGGCGGTTTATTTTCTGGGTTTGTCTTGATCAAAAAGACGCCCGTTCCAGATTGTGACTCCATCGCTTTGGAATTTGAACACCAAAAAACAGGCGCCAGATTTCTTCACTTGGTCAACTCCGACCCCGAGAACTTACTAGCTTTTGCTTTTTATACTCCCCCGGTAAAAAGTACCGGCTTAACCCACATTTTGGAGCATACGGTACTATCTGGCTCAAAGAAATATCCCATCCGAGATCCTTTCGCCAAACTTAATCAAACAAGTTTTGCCTCCTACTTGAACGCAGTCACCTATCCCGATCGGACAATATACCCTCTTTGTTCCACGGTGGAAAAAGATTTTTTTAACATTGCTTCTGCCTATGCGGACGCAGTATTTTTCCCCCTTCTTACCAAAGACGACTTTCAAACCGAGGGTCACCATTTCACCTATGACCAAAAAGCCGGGCTTGGTATCCAGGGTGTCGTGTACAACGAGATGAAAGGAGCTTATTCAAATTTCGACAGAAAAATATACAACCACGTTTGCGCCGATCTTTTTACTAACAATAACAAATTCGATTCGGGTGGGGACCCGAAAGAAATACCCACCCTCGGTTACCAAGAATTTATTAATTATCACAAGAAGTATTATCATCCAAGCAACTGCCGTGTAGTAGCTTACGGAAACATTTCGACAATTAAAATTGTAAAGTTTCTTGATCAAATATTTACCCAATTTTCTCCTCAACCAACGGGTAAATCATTTACCCAGCAGCCTCAGCTAAGTTTGGGAAAGCTTGTCAACGTCGACATCCAAGCCATTAGCAACAACACACATTCGGGAGCCTTTAGCTACTCATTTCTAACCAACCCACTGAATCAGGAAACCGAAACGATTGGTATGCAAATTTTAGAGGAATACTTTTTGGGGCATGCGGGCTCGATTCTTAGAAAGGCGCTAATTGACTCGAAAATTGGTAAGGACTTAACCAGTTCTGGCTATTACTATTCCCAATATGATACTTTTTTTAGCGTCGGACTAAAAGGAACCCGCCCCAAAGACGTAAACAAATTCAAAAACCTGGTTGAAGCAGTATTTTCAAAAACAATTAATGACGGTTTAAACAGAGATGATCTCCAGGCCGCAATTTTGAAAACGCGCTTGAATTATCAAACCATCACCAACAAGTACCCCATAAATTTGCTAGACCGAGTGGCCAGTACCTGGCTATACGGCTTGGACCCTCTGTACTATTTACGGGTAAATAACTTACTCGATACGATCGAGAATCATATTAAAGATGATTCGAAATATTTTGAAGTACTCATCGATAAGTACATCATATCAAACAAACACAAAGTATTGCACAATTACATACCTCACCAACATATTTCAGAACAAGAAGTAGAAACTTTCAAGAAACAAATGGAGGCAAAAGCGTCGAAACTTACCCCGTCTCAATTACAAAAAATTCAGCTTAACGCACAAAAGCTCAGCGATCGACAAAATCAACAGGATACAGACAACCACCCCAATCCGTTACCCAAGCTCCTTTTGTCACAAATACCACCCAAAAATCTGCGATTTGATTACCAAATTGTCAATGAAGGTCCGTTAACACTTCTCAATCACCAGATATTTTCAAATCAAATTACCCACTTTCAGCTCGCGATAGACATTAGTCATCTTTCAGAAGAGGCGATTCACCAGCTGCCCTTATACATAGAAGCGTTAAATGGCATGGGAGCCGGAGGACTTGATTTTGCTAGTTGGGCACAAAAAGAAGCAAGGATTACCAGCGGTATTTCTGCTAGCGTTACTGTTCCTACAAATATCAAAGATACCGGCAGGTTTAAATTGATTCTCAATTTATCTACCTCATGGCCTGATAAAAATTATCAGCCAGCCTATGAACTATTTAACCAAAAGTTACATCAGCCGGACTTTGCTGATAGCAATCGATTCGTCGACATTCTAAAGCAAAACCTAGTCACGCGTAAGGAGAATCTGTCCAACCTGGGTCACACCTATGCTCTTCGAGAGGCGTCTCGCAACTTTTCACCTGCAGCCAACATTAAATCTTTCCTAACTGGTGTAAATGCACTGCTACTGTTTAAAAAATACGAACATAATAGCAAACAAAATATCAATCTGCTATTAGAGACATTAAGCTCAATTCATAATCAAGTTCTCAAATCACCTCGAATGGTAGCCGGATGGGTAGGACCAGAAAAACTTTCCAAAAGTATTCTTGAAAACTTTAGTCAGTTTTTAGGCTCACCCCAACCACAAACCGCTCTGCAAACAACCCTGTATCCAAAAAATCATATTATCACCACCAATACCCCCGTTTCTTATGTGGCTATGGCTCAATCGGCGCCACCACTTTTTCATTCCCTCGCCGCCTCACTGTTTCTAGCTGCAAAGATACTTCAGTACGGGTATCTTTGGCAGGAAATTCGACTCAAGGGTGGCGCATATGGAGTAATACCGGTCTATGATTCTGCAAGTGGGTTTTTCGGTGTTGCATCATATCGTGACCCCAACACCACTCGAACGCTCGATATCTACAAAGAAATTCCTCAGCAAATTAAAAAACTTTCCCGTCTCAGCAAAAAAACCCTTGGTGACAATATAATCTCTGCGATTTCTGCATTCGATACGCTAGTACGTCCTTCACGGGGCGCCTCAGAGGTTGTGTGGCGCTATTTAACCGGCGAAACAGAGTCATTCCGTAATCAATACCGAGACCGTCTCGCAGAAACCAAACCAGGGGATCTGGATGATTTGGCAGAGCAACTTTTCATACCAAACAATACAGATATAAATTATGCAGCCGTCACCTCGTCTCGAAACATTACCCCCATTCGGTGTTATTTGGGCGATAAGAACCTGGAAGTAACCAAAATCTAAATCCGATATAAAATATTAGCAATCAAAGGCCGGGGTAGCTCAGTTGGTAGAGCGGCGGTATCGTAAACCGTAGGTCGCGAGTCCGACTCTCGCCCCCGGCTCATCAGCTATTTTCGCGGTATCACTAACTCTATTCCTGAATAAAGAACGCCTGGGTTAGCGCCAATCTTTTCTCTATTGGCCTGATATATTTTTACCCACGCATAACCATCCCCGTAAGACCGAATAGCAATATCCCATAGATAGTCACCCTTTTGAGTAGTGTATTTATCCGACTCTATAGTAACTTTCCCTTGGTTGGTTTTACTAGCGACAAGATTGTTATCGTCGACAGCAATATTTGTAGCAGTCGGATTCCTTGCCGCCACTTTCGGGATTTTAAGCTCCATGCCAACCTCAATACTATTAGCATCTTTTATATTATTTTCTTTTGCAATATCTACAAAGTTGTAACCAGACCCATATACTTTTTCGGCAATCTTCCAAAGATTATCCCCCCTAGAGACTTTATATGACTCCGGCAACTCTCCTGGAACCAATACGTTTTGTTTCTTTTCTGTAGCATTGCCCAGAGAAGTAACTTCAACTGGCGGTGTTACTTCCACTACAGCAGACTGAGTGATTCGACCACGATTGATGTTTTTAAAATACCCAAAAATAAAAAAACCAATGACAATTACTGCCAGAGCACCAATAAAAGTACTTACCGAAGTCTCGTGCATCTTTAGGCTTTTGAGTATTTTATATAGCTTCTCTTCCATATGAATAAATATATCTAGAGGATAATTGCCGTTATCTTATAAACAACATATCTAATCGTCAACAGGTAAATATTGTAAAATACGCCTTGCCTTGGGGCTGTAGCTCAGTTGGTTAGAGCGCTTCCCTGTCACGGAAGAGGTCGCGGGTTCGAGTCCCGTCAGCCCCGCCCAGAAAGTATACGAATTCTGCCGGCCATCTCTCCTGGTGCGCTACGAAATCAGAACCATGAGCGAATACTGGCGGGAACGGCAAAAATAGATATCTTATCTATGGCCCAATCAGCGATGTACGCAAGTAGTAGTATTGCTGTATAATCTCCCCTGACTAAATCATCTTAGTCGTATTTTATTGATGTTCACCCTGGATGATGCTGGTGAGTAGTGAAAGGAGCCTTAATGGCTGTAAGATTGTATGTAGGGAATTTACCCTACACAGTTACTAATGATTCCCTGCAGCAGGTTTTTTCTGCTTTTGGTGTTGTCATCAGCGCCCAGGTAATAACCGATAAGTTTTCGGGTCGAAGCAAGGGGTTTGGTTTCGTCGAAATGGAAGACGAAGCAGCCGCCAACGAAGCGATCGACAAGCTCAACGGTAGCGACCTCGAAGGTCGAAACATAACCGTGAACGTCGCGAGACCTCGCGAAGAGCGCCCAGCCGGATCAGCCGGTGGGGGATTCCGACCACGCACGGGCGGTTTCAACCGTCGTCCTCAAGGTCGATAATTTTCGACTTTAAACACCAGAAAGGCTCACCGTTTGGTGAGCTTTTTTGTATGTACATAGTGAACAAATATGTTGAACATACATGGCTATGAAAACGACTGTGAAAAGAAAGTAACTTGTAAAAGTAGTCATAACAATTTTGTTTTAACATACCGGTAAAAGTCAATACGTGATAAAAGTGCTAAAATGAATTAGTTAGTATTTAGCAAATATCAAACAAATGATAAATCCCTTCACTATTGTTCTAGCTTTCCTTGTGCTAATCGCTGTTTACTCAATTTCACTTTACAACTGGTTTCAGACTTCACTGACCCGTATTACTGCCAGTATCCAGGAAATAGGTAACCAGCTAAAACGCCAGGCCAGTTTGATACCAAACTTACAAGAATCGGTCAAGGGATATCTGAAACACGAAAAAGAGATTTATCAAGCCCTAACCAACGCCAGAAAAATGGTTGAGTCCGCCTCGACTAGTAGAGATATCGGAAAAATGGACAAAGCTGCAGAACAAATTTCATCGTTAATACCAAAGCTTCAAGTGCTGGTCGAGAGCAACCCAGAATTAAAGGCTCAGGCAGTGGTGTCGCGATTAATGGACGAGCTCCGGGATACGGCCGACAAACTAACCTACTCCAGGCGGGTTGTGATTGACTTGTCTGCCGATTTTAATCAACGTCTTGTGACTTTGCCGTCAAGCATTATCGCCAAGGCCATGGGCTTCCAACCGCAAAAAGGTTTATCAACACCCACAGTCGGATCACACCTTGAACTTAGCGAATCTGAAACCCAAGACCCAAAAATCTCGTTGTAGGTTTAGATGAAAAGCTACTACGAATTAGTTGATAGTAATAAACAGAAAAGTAATCTAGTGGTGGCGTTATTTGTCGCCTTTGTTACAGGTTGTAGTTTTGTTTTGGCATATGCTCTTGGATACGATTACAGTTTTGTCGGTCTTGCCCTAATTATTTCAGGCCTAATAAGTTTTGCGAGCTACTATTACTCGGATCAAATTGTTTTGTCTATCTCAGGGGCCAAACCAGCATCACGGCGGGAAAACTTTGACTTTTATACTGTCACTGAAAATCTTTGCCAAGTCGCTCAAATCCCACTACCGAAGTTATATGTAATTGACGATACTGCCATGAATGCCTTTGCCACTGGACGAGATCCCCAACATGCAGCGGTTGTGGCCACCACCGGAGTTTTAGCCCGCCTAAACCGCACCCAACTCGAAGGTGTAATCGCGCACGAGTTAAGTCATATTCGTAACTATGACATTAGACTGATGAGTATGGTCACCATTCTAGTTGGAGTAGTTACTCTCATGGCTGATATTATGTTGCGAACAAATATTCGCGGCAATGGTAACCGCGACCGGGACGATAACAAACTTCAGGTGTTTTTGTTTGTGGCGGGTCTAGTACTGGCTTTGCTTTCGCCTCTGATCGCAAACCTTATCAAACTATTAATTTCCCGTCGAAGAGAGTTTTTGGCCGACGCTTCGGGTGTTCAGCTAACAAAGTACCCCGAAGGTCTCGCCAGCGCACTAGAAGAGCTTGCCAAAGATACTGAACCGCTAGAAGCAGCCAACAAAGCAACAGCCCACCTGTACATCACCAATCCCCTCAAGAATAGGCACGATGCAATCGGCTGGTTTGCTAATCTCTTTAACACTCACCCACCAATCGCCGAAAGAATCAAAGCCTTGCGCAGCTAAATGGATCAAAACAAATTTACCAATGCCACATTAGAGGTATTAAATCAGGCGGCAGTACGGGCCAAAACAGACAAGCACGCGTATCTAGATACTCTTCACATACTTGTGTCTCTATTGGCAGACCCAAGCTCAACTACCAACCAGATTCTGCTTTCAATCGGTGTACCACTCGACTCGCTTGTTCAGCAAATAGAAGACAAATTGGCCACCTTACCAACCGGTGTAATTTCGCTCGAAGAACTAAAAGCCGACCGCTCCGTGATGTCAGTTTTTGAAAAAGCAGAAAAACTTGCCCGCGACAAAGGAGACGCCTTTGTATCTACCGACTGTCTACTACTAGCACTCTACTTGACCGAGTGCCAGGCAAGTAGTATTCTTAAACAGGTAACTACCGAAGAAAAATTATCAAACGCCATCCATTTGTTACGGCAAGGAGAAAAAGTGCAAGACCAAAACGCTGAAAGCAAATATCAAGTTTTACAAAAATACACCATCAACTTAACCCAAAAGGCCAAAGAGGGAAAACTTGATCCTGTTATTGGCCGGGACAGCGAAATTCGCCGTTGCATGCAAGTACTTTCTCGACGAACCAAGAATAATCCAGTTTTGATTGGTGACCCAGGGGTCGGGAAAACTGCCCTAGTGGAAGGACTTTCACAAAGAATCGCCAGCGGTGACGTCCCCGACTCGCTCAAAAACAAAGACTTACTGGTTTTGGACTTGGCAAGCGTATTAGCGGGGGCAAAGTTCAGGGGCGAGTTCGAAGATCGATTGAAAGCAATAGTCAACGAAGTCGAAAAATCCGCTGGCAAAATAATTATGTTTATCGATGAGCTACATACTCTTGTTGGGGCTGGGGCAGCCGAAGGTGCCGTCGATGCTGCAAACATTCTCAAGCCTGCCTTAGCCAGGGGAAGCTTACATCTAATCGGGGCAACCACTATTAACGAATACAGGCGATATATCGAAAAGGACGCCGCCCTGGAACGTAGATTCCAACCAGTACTTGTAGACGAGCCCAATCTCGAAGACACCATTGCTATCCTTCGCGGATTAAAAGAAAAATACGAAATTCACCACGGTTTACGAATTAGCGACGATGCTCTAATAGCCGCTGCTAATTTGTCTATTCGATACATACCGGACCGATTTTTACCAGACAAAGCAATTGATTTAATCGATGAAGCTGCTAGCGGTTTGAAAATTGAAATCGAATCAATGCCTTCGGAATTGGATTTACAAAAACGCCGTATTACCCAAATTGAAATTGAATTAGCCGCCCTAAAAAAGGAAAGAAGCGAAAGTGCAAAACAAAAACAAAAAGACTTGCAAAAAGATCTCGAAAACAAAAGAGAATCTGCACGCAAACTAGAGGCAACTTGGCGCGAGCAAAAAAAACTGGTTGAGGAAATCAGCAAAACACAAGAAAAAATCGATCAGGCAAAAATCAAATTAGAGTCTGCCGAAAGAGAAGTTCAGCTAGAAGAAGCGGCCGAAATAAAATATGGCCAACTTCCTCAGCTAGAGAAAGAACTAAAGTCTAGTCAGGACAAATGGAATCAAATTAAAACCGAAGATCGCGTCTTGCAACTAGAAGTTACCGACGAAGACATCGCCAAAGTAGTTTCCCGCTGGACCGGCATTCCAGTCACCCGCCTGGCTGGATCAGAATCTGACAGGCTAATACATTTAGAGGATGAACTGCAAAAGAGGGTTGTTGGTCAAACAGAAGCTATTCATGCCGTTGCTAATGCCATTCGTCGCTCTCGGGCCGGAATATCAGACGAAAACCGCCCAACCGCTTCATTTATGTTTTTAGGCCCTACTGGTGTTGGAAAGACCGAAACAGCCAGAGCCTTAGCCGAGTACCTTTTTAACGACGAAAGAAATCTGATTCGACTTGATATGAGTGAATATATGGAGCAACATAGCGTTGCTCGATTAATTGGCTCACCCCCGGGCTATGTTGGTTACGACGAAGGTGGGCAGTTGACAGAGGCTGTGAAAAGAAGACCGTATAGTGTCATTCTTTTTGATGAAATCGAAAAAGCCAACGATCAGGTATTCAACATCCTGCTTCAAATTTTAGAAGACGGCCGACTGACCGACGGAAAAGGCCGGACGGTAAATTTTCGTAACTGCGTCATTATTCTTACCAGCAATCTTGGCAGCCAGATTATCAACGAAGAATCATTATCAAAAAAGGATTTGGGTAACAAAATTTGGGACTTGCTGCAATCAAAATTTCGGCCCGAACTCCTCAATCGCATCGACCAGATTATTATTTACGAGAAGCTATCCCAAGTTGATCTCAACAAAATTGTTGAAATCCAACTACAAAAGCTTACCAACCGTCTGTCAACAAAAGACATTAATGTCAACTATACCTCCAGTCTGAAAGATCACTTGTCAAAAACAGGCTATGATCGAATCTATGGTGCCCGCCCACTGAAACGTCTGATCCAATCTGAACTCGAAGATGAACTAGCGCTACAGATTATTGAGGGTAAAATAGCTGCCGGAGAAACTGTAGTTGTCGACTATAACAACAAATCTATCCAATTTTCGAGTGATCAACCCAAAGATAAGCAGCCTAGAAAAACACTTTAACCAACCTCTGTTGGAAAACTTCCTAACGCAATACAAGGGGACCGTTCTCCAAACTTCACACGATTCAGAGCTTGTGACTAACACACGCCTAAAAAATCATTACCATTGAAAACAAAAAGATTAGGCAAATCGAAATATACGTTAAAATACAAACATGGGTAAAGTTAATATTTCCAGTAATGAAGTAGATAAAATATCTCGTTTGGCAAAATTGAAACTTAACCAGCAGCAGATTACCAAACTATCCCACGAACTTAGCGAGATCCTTAACTACGTCGAAACGCTTGGGGAAGTCGATACTTCCCAAACAATTCCTCTCTATCAGGTAAACGACCAACAAAATGTATTCAACGACCTCGCCGACCAGCCACTCTCCGTCGAGTTGGCTACCAGCCAATCCGGTAACGTCTATAAAAACTTTTTTGTGGTGGATGCAGTTATTGACCAAAGTTAGACCTATGAATCTGACCATAAGTGAAATTACCAAAAATTTAAAGACAAAAAAAATTAGTGTTACAGAGCTAGTTACTGATTACTTAGACAGGATCAGTATCCAAAACCCCATTCTAAATGCCTTTATCACTATCAATGCTGAAACCGCCCTAGAAAAAGCCAAAAAAGCAGACCAAGAGATTGGCTCCAATCCTAGTATTTTTAATATAAAACCCCTATGGGGAGTCCCGTTGGCGCACAAGGATTTATTCTTGACCAAAGGAATTCGCACTACTGCAGCTTCGAAAGTGCTTGAGAATTATATTCCACCATACTCAGCTACTGTCGTTACCCGCCTCGAAAACGCCGGCGCCATTAATTTGGGTAAATTAAACTGTGATGCCTGGGCCCATGGTGCTTCGGGTGAAAATTCACAATTTGGCCCTGTAAAAAATCCCTACAACCACGATTATGTTCCCGGAGGATCATCATCGGGTAGTGCCGCATCAGTTGCAGCAAACTTAACCCCGGTTGCCTCTGGCACCGACACAGGAGGGTCTATCCGTGAGCCGGCGTCGTTCTGTGGTGTGGTTGGTCTAAAACCGACCTATGGACGAGTTAGTCGCTACGGAATTGTCGCCATGGCCAGTTCACTGGATTCAATAGGGCACTTAACAAACACGGTTTTGGACTCAGCTACAATACTAAAAATAACAGCCGGACACGATCCGTATGACGGCACCAGTTCCACCAAGCCTGTCTCGGACTACCCCTCTTTGGCTCAAAAACCGCTACAAAAAATTAAGGTAGGTATAGCGAAGGAATTTGTTGATGACTTGACTGACAAAGACGTCATTCATAGTTTAGAGCTGGCAAAACAAACCTTGGCCAAGTTAGATATTCAGCTTGTCGATATCAGTCTGCCTCACACAAAATATGGTATCGCCTGCTATTACATCATCCAGCCCTCGGAAGTCAGCTCAAACCTTGCTCGCTATGATGGTGTACGTTATGGCAACGATCGTGTAAGCTTTGGTGACGAAGCGATAAGAAGAATAATGATCGGTACATATACTTTGTCGGCTGGATATTACGACGCCTATTATTTACAGGCGTTAAAAGTTCGTCGTCTTATAAGAGACGATTATTTAAAAGCATTTGAGAATGTCGATTTCATTCTTTCTCCTACATCACCGACCCCCGCCTTTCGCCTAGGCGAAAAAAATTCAGACCCGCTATCGATGTACTTGGCTGATATATATACAGTCACAGCCAATTTAGCTGGTATTCCCGGTTTAGCCCTTCCCACAAACAAAAATAGTATTAACCTTCCTTTGGGAATTCAATTACTGGCCCCCCACTTTCACGAAGAACAGTTACTAAATCTCGGTTACCATTTTGAGCAATCAATCAATGGTTAGGCAAATTACCCCCATTATTGGAGTCGAGGTTCATGTAGAGCTAACCACGAACAACAAAATGTTTTGTGCGTGCCCCGCTCATCATTTTGGAGTTGCTCCAAATACCCACACCTGCCCCGTTTGCCTAGGTTTACCCGGTGCTCTTCCCGTCCCCAACCAGAAAGCAGTTGAGGACACCATTAGAATTGGACTAGCTCTTGATTGCCAGATAGCCAGACAATCACATTTCGACCGTAAACAATATTTTTATCCCGATTTACCAAAGGGGTTTCAGATCAGCCAGTATCAACAACCTCTGTGTGTACAAGGAAAGTTGACGCTTGACTCAGGTAAAGTAATCAGGATCGATCGGGTCCACCTAGAAGAAGATACCGGAAAACTTCAACATACTATCGTCAACGGTAAAAAGGTCTCTCTAATTGATTTCAATCGTTCAGGTGTTCCGTTGGTCGAGATAGTTTCATGTCCAGACTTGTCATCATCGGACGAAACGAAAGAATATCTAAAAAAGATACACGAAATAATACGGGCTTTGGGTGTGTCCACTGCAGACATGGAAAAAGGACAGATGCGATTGGAACCTACAGTTAATTTCTCGATTGAACAAGAAGGGAATACGCAGTATACGCCACTAGTAGAATTGAAAAATATCAATTCGTTTAACTTCGTCAAAGCAGCTATCGATTTTGAACAGCAAAGACAAATATCAGAATTTGATCAAAATCATATTGTCAAAAATAGCTCCAACAAAAACACCAGAGGCTATGACAGCGTCAAAAAAAACACTTTTCCGCAACGGGAAAAAGAAGAGGCCAAAGACTACCGATACTTTCCTGAGCCAGATATTCCTCCAATAGTATTAACCGATGCTCAAATCGAGATCATTAAAAAGGATTTACCCGAACTACCACAACAACAAATCGACAAGTTGATCGCCTTAGGCATCGCAGATCGATATGCCAAAATTATTTATAATGATAAATTTACCGCCGATATTATTTATCGCATTGCAAAAACCAAGCCCGACGTTGATATAGGCAAGCTTGCTAGCTTGATCACGAACAAAAAGATAAAAGTAACCCAGGATGTTTATGCCCAATATTTAGATCTGACAGGGGAAAAAGAAGTCGATCGCGCTGAACTCGAAAAAATGATTGATCTTGTTATCACCGAAAATATCGAGGCCATTTCTGATTATCGGGCTGGCAAGACAAACGTTCTGGGATTCTTGGTCGGAAAGGTAATGCGTCTTACTTCGGGTAGGGCACAGCCTCAAGCAGTATCCGCTTTGTTGCTTGAAAAACTTGTCAGAGAACCATAGACTGTTGTCAATGGCCACAGACTTCGTCCATCTACACGTCCACACCGAATTTTCTCTACTGGATGGCCTGTCAAAAATATCCAAACTCCTCATACGTGCCAAAGAACACGGTCAAAAGTCTTTAGCCATTACAGACCACGGAGCAATGTATGGTGCCATTGAGTTTTACAAAAAAGCGCAAAAAGAGGAAATTAAACCTATTATTGGCTGCGAAATATATACTTCGGCCCACAGTCACACCGAAAAAGTCCGCCAGGACGCCTTTCATTTACTGTTGCTCTGTAAAGACAAAGAGGGATATGAAAATTTGATGAAAATTGTGACGATCGGTCTCACAAAAGGGTTTTATTACAAGCCTCGTGTCGACAAAGAAATTCTTAATAAATATCATCAAGGGTTGATCGTAACCACCGGATGTCCAGCAGGTCGTGTACAAAAGTTACTTATGGATGAAAGTTACGAAGCTGGGAAAAGGGAACTGATTGCCCTTCAGCAAATATTTGGTAAAGAAAATACCTATATCGAATTACAAAGACACCACCTTGACATTTACGCAGGTAAACCCGACGTACCAAGCAAAGTAAAGGAAGACTTAATCGACTTTCAACAAAAAATAAACAAAGTAGAGCTCGACTTAATCAAACTAAGTCGTGACCAGGGAATTCCGCTAGTGGCTACAAATGACGTCCATTATGTCGATATAGACGATGCGGCTGCACAAGATGCAATTGTCTGCGTACAAACAGGTAAGCTGGTTTCGGACATTACCAGATTAAGGTACATAGACACACCAGATTTTTACCTCAAAAGCACAGAGGAAATGGCCAAAATATATTCCGACTTGCCGGAAGCAATATCCAATACAGTCTCTCTGGCGGATAAAGTGAACTTAGAGATAAAAATCGGCAGCTGGTATTTTCCGCGTTTTGAAATTCCGTCTGGAAAAACTGCCAGCGAAGTTCTTCGTGACCAATCCTATCAAGGCGCACAAAAAAAATTTCCAATAATCAACGATGAGATTACCAAACGCTTGGACTACGAGCTTGATATTATCGACCAAAAAGGCTATTCACCATACTTTCTTATCTACGCTGACCTGGTCAATCACTGTAATGAGGATGGAATATATACAAACACAAGAGGTTCAGCTGCAGGATCATTAGTATCGTATTGTTGCGGTATCACTACCGTTGATCCTTTGCGCTTCAACTTACCCTTTGAAAGATTCTTAAATCCATTCAGGCCCTCTCTGCCTGATATTGATTTGGATATATCAGACGATAGAAGAGACGACCTAATAGAATATATAAAGAAAAAGTACGGAGAAGAAAAGGTTGGTCAGGTCTGCACCTTTGGGACTATGAAAGCCCGAGCCGCTGTACGCGATGTCGGTCGAGTGTTGGGTATCCCATATTCAAAAGTTGATCGAATAGCCAAAATTATTCCACCGCCCAAGCAAGGTTTCCCCATGCCCCTCAGCAAGGCTCTAAAAATCACTCCCGATCTAGACAAAATTTATCGCGAAGATCCAGAGGTAAAACACCTCATTGATTTATCCCAGAAAGTAGAAAACAACACTCGCCACATTTCTGTTCATGCAGCAGCGGTGGTCATTAGCCCTGATGAATTGACGAAATTTACTCCCTTGCAACAAGAACCGGGTGGGGGAGACAAGATAATCACCCAGTACGAAATGCATGCCTGCGAGGACGTGGGTCTAGTTAAACTTGATATTCTGGGAATCCGTAACCTCTCCATTTTGGCTGATGCCTTGCGTCTGGTAAAAAAACTTCGCGGCAAATCGATTGCCAAAGACGACATTCCTCTTGACGATTCAAAGACATTCGAGCTTCTTTCTCAGGGAGAAACCTTTGGAGTTTTTCAGCTAGGCAGTGCAGGAATGACCCATTATTTGATAGAGCTCAGACCAGAGCGCATCGAAGATATCATGCAGATGGTTGCGCTATACCGTCCCGGCCCAATGTCTTTTATCCCAGAATATATCAAACGAAAACACGACCCTAGTACTATCCAATATCTAGATCCCCGGATGGAAAAGTTTCTAAAAACTTCCTACGGTATTCTTGTTTATCAAGACGATGTTATTTATTGTGCCCTCGAACTAGCTGGATACAACTGGGGAGAAGCTGACAAATTCCGAAAAGCTATTGGCAAAAAAATACCCGAAGAAATGCAAGCCCAAAAGGATCGTTTCATCAACGGTTGTATCGAAGGAGGGATGAAGCAGTCCATTGCCCAGGACCTTTTTGCCCAAATAGAAACCTTTGCTGCTTATGGGTTTAACAAAGCTCATGCGGCTAGTTATGGTATTGTTGCTTTTTGGACGGCCTATGTAAAAGCACATTATCCCGTAGAATACATGACTTCACTAATGAGCGCCGAAGCCGAATATACCGATAAACTATCCGAAGCCATAGCTGAATGCGAACGTCTGGGCATCAGAGTATTGCTTCCCGATGTAAACGAATCTCTTTCAGATTTTACCGCTGTGGATATTTCCAAGGATAAATGGGCCGTTCAAGGCAGAGCCAGAGAAGAGGGGAAAGCCATCCGTTTTGGTCTAAATGCAATAAAGAACGTTGGCGCTGCCGCCATTGGAGCCATTCTTACAGTCCGTAAAAATGGATCTTTCAAATCATTGACCGACTTTATGCTTCGTGTAGACCAGTCAAAAGTGAACAAAAAAGTACTTGAGTCACTGATCAAAGCAGGGGCTTTTGATCACTTTGGGAAAAGAAGTGCGCTTCTAGAGGCAATTCAGGGAATCAAAGAAAGAATCAATAAACACATAAAAAACAAATCGGGTAATCAAACTGGGTTATTCGATTCTGATTCATCAGCCGCCGCTATCGAAATTACAGATAATTTACCTGACCTTCCCGAGCTGCCCAGTGCGACTTTGCTAGCCTACGAAAAAGCATTGCTGGGATTTTACATTACAGATCACCCGGCGCGAAACATTGCTCGATCAGTAGCAAGTAAGATTACGCACAAAATTAATCAAATTGACAAAGTTCG
This sequence comes from uncultured Pseudomonadales bacterium, assembly GCA_964487665.1. GTDB lineage: Bacteria > Patescibacteriota > Microgenomatia > UBA1400 > MFAQ01 > CAZARR01. The sequence continues at coordinate 5,007 of CAZARR010000010.1, read as the reverse complement.
TCACCAAAATCAAACCGTGACAGTTGCTGGATTGATAAACAGTATCAGATTGGTAAATACAAAAAAAAATAATTCACGAATGGCCTTTGTTACCCTAGAAGACGAAACAGGTATTATCGATTTGGTTATCTTCCCAAAATCTTATGAACAATACGAAGAATTGCTTATTTCCGGTAAGGGGGTACTGGTGGGTGGAAAAGTTGACAATCGAGACGACCGCCTATCAATTATTGTTGACAGTATCAAGCCTGTAATAATCAGCACCGGTCCAGATCGGGAAATATATATTCCCCGTGGAACTGCGAAAGAAATTTTGGAAAAAATAAGTATACTGCTCAAAGCTTCGCCAGGTGAAGAGCGGGTGGTTATAGTAATTCCAAATGGTGGTGAGCCAAAAAAGATCCCCCTAAACTTCACAATAAAATTTGATGAACGTCTTGACAGCCAACTCAAAGCACTGCTAGACTGATCCCCCAGTTACCATACTGGTTTTTTTATTTTTAAATGCAAACTCACTTCATATTTACCATAGGAGGAGTGCTATCGGGATTGGGAAAGGGAATTACTACTGCTTCAGTAGGATTACTACTCAAGCAAAAGGGTTTTAGTGTTACTGCCGTCAAAATCGACCCATACATCAGTATCGATGCGGGGACCATGAGACCTGCGGAACATGGCGAAACTTTTGTCACCGCTGACGGGGGCGAAATAGATATGGATCTGGGAAACTATGAACGTTACCTAGGAGTTAACCTGACCAAAAACAACAATATTACCTCCGGCAAGGTCTACCAAGCAGTAATCGAAAATGAGCGTTCCTTCAAATACCAAGGCCGCGATGCCGAAATGTTTCCAGACGTTATTGACGAAATTAAAAATCAAGTATATGCCTGTTCAAAAGACTACGCTTTTTGCTTGGTCGAAATCGGTGGTACTAGTGGTGATCTGGAGAACCTTCCCTTTCTCCACGCCGCCCGAGAAATTGGTCGCGAACACCCAAGTGCGTATTTAATGGTTACTTATCTACCCTTTTTGCGTAATGTCGGCGAACTCAAAACCAAACCAACTCAGCACGCTGTCTCCGCTCTACGTTCTGTAGGGATATTCCCAGACATTATTATCACTCGTAACGAAGTCCCTCTTGATGAGCCGCGGAGAGAAACAATATCCAAACGTTGCTTTATTGACGTAGCAAATATTATCGATAACCCTGACACGGATAATATTTATACAATTGTTACTCGTTTCGAAAAAGAAAAAGTCGCCGACAAGCTTCTAAAAAAGTTTCATCTAAGAAGTCGTGCCACCAAACTATCAACATGGAAAAAGATGGTCAGAAATTTGCAAAATCCTCAAAAGGAAGTGCGCATTGCCCTAGTGGGTAAATATTTTCGTCACGGGCACACCGACCACAAAGATGTTTATGTCTCTGTTGGTGAAGCTATCACCCATGCCGGGGCACATCTCAGTATTAAACCAATTATCGTACCAATAAATTCGTCTGAAATTGAACAATCTGGAATAGAAACCCTACAAAAATTAAACGTTGACGGCATTATTGTCCCTCAGGGCTGGGGAAGTCGGGGTACCGAAGGAGCAATCGCAGCGATCCAATTCGCTCGTGAGAACAAAATTCCCTACTTAGGATTATGCTTCGGTATGCAACTGGCCTGCATCGAGATCGCCCGCCACGTTACCAAACTATTCCAAGCAAACTCAACTGAGATTGACCCCAAAAGTCCCCATCCTGTAGTTCATTTGATGCCAGACCAAAACGAGTATTTAAAAAGGATGCAATATGGCGGTACTATTCGTTTGGGCGACTGGCCTGCAAAAGTGCAACCTGGGTCATTACTCGAAACAATCTACAAAAAACATTTTAGTTCGTATAGCCAATCATCAAAAACAAAAACGATTGATGGTTCTATGGTTGTTGTGGAACGTCACCGTCACAGATTCGAGTTTAATAACGACTACAAGGACCAGTTAACAAAAGTAGAGTTAATCTTTTCGGCAGTATCACCAGACGGTCAGCTTGTCGAAGCCGTTGAACTTTCGCAAAAAATCCATCCGTTTTTTTTGGGAACGCAGTTTCATCCCGAGTATCAATCTTGGCCGCTTAAACCCCATCCGATTTTTCTCTCTTTCCTGGAAGCTTGTTTAGGCTGATTCTAGCTGTTAAAATACACCCGTTATGGCAAATTCAATCAATTGGCGTAATCAAACCACCTTCTCAACTGGAGACACTATTAGAGTCTATCAAAATATCGTTGAGTCAGGTAAAACTCGCAGCCAAATATTTGAGGGTATTGTGGTGCGTATTCGAGGCCATCAAGGATTAAAGAGCTTCACTGTGCGCAAAATCGCCTCGAACGCTATTGGGGTAGAAAAGATATTCCCCGAAGCCACTCCGTCTGTTACCAAAATCGAGGTTAAGAAAAAAGGTCGAGTCCGTCGAGCCGTTTTGGGCTACCTTCGCTCTCGTATAGGCAGGGGGGCTACAAAAATTGATGATGTTTTTGTCAAAAAACAGGACCTTGGTAATACAAACTTGGTTGAAGCTGTTTCAGCTCCGTCCGTAAACAAAGTAGAAGTTAGTGAAAAAGTAAGACCAGCCCAAACGACAAAGAAAACAGCTTCCGCTCCGGTGATAAAAGATAAACCTAAAAAAATCAAAAAAGGTCCAAAAAAAATCGTTCGTAAAGAACGCCTCTTTGTTCGCTAAAAAAAGCCAGCCTCATTTTGCTTACTTAAAAACAATTTTCACCCCTACCATATCAATTTGGGGAAGGTATTTTTTTACCTCCGCCATAAACTTATCCGCCAAGTTTATCGAGTACACAGCCTTGTTTCCGCTCTCCATCTGATTGCACAAACGATTTTCCCAATCACGGATAATTTCAACAATTCGCTGACCGGCTTCATTAAATTTGGCTGAATTTTTCTTTGGGTCTATACAATACTCGTCGTGCACTTTTTTGAAATCCTCAAAAAGTGTTTTGTTCTCAGAAATCATTTGTTGGTAGTTTTGCTTAAATTTTGTCACGAATTGGATAATATCAAATTTAAGTCTATAATTAAAGCATTACTAAATAATCTCATCTATGCCAGCATTCACCACTAATATCCAAGAAAAAACTTTAGAAAATCCTTATTTTCGTCAGGTCCTTTTCACTGGTCAGCATTGTCAACTAGTGGTCATGTGTCTGCAGCCAAGTGAAGAAATTGGTCTCGAAACACACCCAAACGTTGATCAATTTTTTCGAATAGAAGCAGGGGAGTGTGTGGCCGTGGTAGATGGTGTTGAGTACCAACTAAAGGCTGATGATGTCCTCATCGTTCCGGCAGGCTCTGCTCACAACTTGACAAACTCGAGCAATCAATTGCCCCTTAAACTCTATACAATTTATTCGCCGGCGAATCATCCTGCGGGAACAATTCATGCTACCAAGGCCGATGCCCAAAAAGCCGAGGCGGCTGAACACCTTTAGACTCGGCTTCGTCCGAAAAGCCGCTCCCGGACTGCTTTTTCATCAGCTTTCACCGCGACCTGAATATCTTCATCTTTGAATTGGTCAAGCAGTTCATCACTAAGATTTGTCCCCACTGCAAATATCCTTAGTACCTCGTCAATATTGTCGTCACCGGCCAATCTGTTTCTTGATAACTGCCCACATTCAGTGCATCTATGTACCACCATTAACTCGCCTCTTTGATCCTTGGCATACTTATTATTTTCCCTTTTGAAACTAATGGCTTTCGGCTCCATTGACCCTCCGCAATGTGCTAGCCGGTCACCGGGTTTATCTTTGTCCAAATGTCGCGAAAACAAACAGTGGGGGCAGTGATTACGGTGTCTCGTTCCCAATTTTACCGAAACCACAATCGTCTTTTTACAATTAAAACATACAAAGTTTGGCACAAAAAGTATTTTACCTCAACTCAGTTTCTTTGACCGTATGCGTAAAGTAAGCTTTACAATACTATCAGTATGCAAACGTTCGAAGTAAAACAAAACTCAAAACTACTGGAATTTATCAAGGCCACTTTGCAGATATCGTCAAACCGGGCAAAACAGTTACTCGATAGTCGAGTGGTGTTCGTTAACAATCGCCGTATTTGGATGGCTAGACACAACCTGAAAATAGGGGATAGTGTAAAGATAACAAGCACACCGATGCACCACCCCACAACACCTGTCACGCTTTACCAGGACGAGTCTATTATTATTGTCGACAAACCAGCTGGTTTAATCAGTATTGGAGGTAAAGACAATTTAGAAAAGATAATTCAAAAACAAGAAGCAAACCCTCAGATCAAAGTGGCCCACCGGTTGGATCGAGATACTTCTGGCTGTCTAATTCTCACCAAAAGTAAAAAGGCTCAACTCGCTTTTGACATTTTGTTTCGGCAACACAAAATATACAAGGAATATTTAGCCACTGTCGCAGGTCACATTAAACCTCCCACTGGCAATATTGACCTACCTCTTGAGGGGAAACCCTGTCACACGCGCTATCAAACTACATCACAAAATAAGGACACCTCTACATTAAAAGTAGTCATTACCACAGGTCGAACCCACCAGATACGAAAGCACTTTGCGCTGATAGGTCATCCGGTGGTTGGTGATAAACAATATGGATTGGGATACCATTGGCCGGACCACCTCAAAAACATTTCTCGACACCTTCTGCTCGCGTACAAACTGGAGTTTGTTCATCCCCTAACCGGTGAAAAAATCTCTGTTAGTTCGCACAAAGCCATGTGAATTTTGATACTGGCGAGGTATAATTTACCCGCTCGATTGGGTCCGTAGCTCAGCTGGTTAGAGCACCTGCCTTTTAAGCAGGGTGTCGTGAGTTCGAATCTCACCGGACCCACCAGGCCCCGTCGTCTAGCGGTTAGGACACTTGGTTTTCATCCAAGAGATCGCGGGTTCGATTCCCGCCGGGGTCACCAAATGGGACTAGGTTACTACCTAAGTCCCTTTTTAGTGCTAAATAT
>CAZARR010000009.1:0-34410 GCA_964487665.1 uncultured Pseudomonadales bacterium | reverse complement strand
GGAGAACTTCCTCCACCGGCTTACGCCGGTAGTTTCAAGTTAGGTCTTATGAAGTTTTCGAAAGAGGAAGTTACCGAGATTGCGGGCGATCTATTAACCAAGGACAAAATAGTATCAAACCCACCATATGAGTGGATTGATGTTTTAGGTATAACCCAACGTCCCGCAAAATTATCCCAATCGCTTTATTTCGCAACACACTCAGATGGTGCAGACGGATGGCATAACGCTTACGATCGAAGACCTACTGCGGCAAATGTTGCAAAGGACAAGGGCTGGCACTTAGCCGTGGAACCCGGTGTTGAGGTCGGTGACAGTCAGCATCTAATAGTCTCATCGCTTACAAGGCTTTCCGAAAGATTATATAGAGAAGCGAGGTTAAAGAGTAACCCATACATAATCGGAGTGACAGGTTCAGTAGCTAAAACTACTACAGTTGCCTTTCTCGAACATTTAATCAGCCAGGCAGGGTATCCGGTAACTAGATTCTGGTCCAAAAGATTGACCCCGCTTCTGGTTCAGTGCCATTACATAAATAGGGTAGACAAAGATACTCCATTTGTCGTAATGGAATATAGTGCATATGGACATAGTCACGTCGGCGACCTGTCTGCAACACTACCTCCCAACATAGCCTTCCTCACAAATATTTATGATACTCATATAAATCCTGGAATGTTTAGAGATCGACAGGAAATTTTTGATTCAAAAATCAGAATTAGGCCTGTAGGCAGTGCGGGGTATGTAAATACGGCTGTGCTTAGTGATTTAGGAATAACAGTTCCGGTCGGATGGAATAGTTTCAGCGTTGATACGTCTCTTTGTGTTGTCAACCCATTGCTGCCACTTACGTTAAGGACTGCTGAAATGCATACAGTCGGTCGTAAATTAGCAGAAGAAATTGGTATTCCGTTTGATATTTTCCGACAAGCCTTTTCAACTTTCGTACCACAAGAAAGAAGAATTATCTCGACGGAGTATAACGGGGCTCACATATTTTTCGATGGTGAGGCCACTTATGGAGGTAGACAATGGAGTTGGTTTGAGACAATCGATGGTAGTATTCCAACGCTACTAGTTGATTCCATAGACTTTGGTGACGAAGATCCATTGGGTTACATTGGTCTTTTGAGGAAGATATTTGGCTCCGACAAAACATACGTTTTAGACACCCCCAGGAACAGACAAATATTGCCTGTTAACGCTAATTTTGTGGACGGAGATAAATTTGGGGGGTTACTACGTGCAAGATCAGGAGGATATCTCGTATACCATAAAGCTATGGCTACGAGACAAAATGATTTCGACCCTAAAACTTATCTGAAAAATCGCTGGTAAGTCAAGCGGTTGCCAAAAACACCAGACTATACGGAGTCAAACCTACCATCTGGTAACCCTTCTCCTTCAACATTACAAACACCTCTGACCCATCAGGGTATTCAACATGAAAATTCATATCCTCGCAGATTATCACCTCAGGGCGATACTTGTCCCAGTCGTTACTTTCCAGAACCTCCACATCCATTCCCTCGGTATCCACACTTAATAGATCAATCTCGCTCACCCCATAGGCAGTCAAAATGTCCGCCAGGGTCATCATCTTTATCCTTCGCGTCGCAACAAGATTCCTATTTGCCTTCTTTTGGTATTCATCTTTCAACTCTTTGTCAAAAGTATTCGCCTGTCTGTCTTCAAAAACATAAAGCTCACTTTCACCTCTTTTTCCCACCCCGACGTTCACATTGACATCTTTGTTTCTCACCCAGTTCAACAGTTCAAACATTTCCCGATCTGGTTCAATGTTTATTCCCCGCCACCCACGTTTGTAAAAAGAATATGTGTTAGAAAAGACCTTCGGATGGCTCGCCCCCACATCTACATAAAAACCCCTCTTCTTTCCTCCCAAAGCTGCAAAGGCCAACAGATCTTCCCCCGACTGTGAATACGATCTCTTGCCGAACCAGTCATACATCGGCGTCGCCGCAAACAACATCCGCAACATCTTGGTATCCATGACAATACCATTCTACAACTAGGACAAGTTGTACTTTTTCTGAAGAAATTCACGAGCCAACTCAAGTAGAAGCTGACGAAAGCCCATCGCATTGGCAGTATTCTCATCATAACGAGGATCATCGTGGCCGTAAATGTAATAACACTTCTTAATCCCACGGTGATAGGCGCTCCTCAGCCTTTGTATTTGTTCTTCCCGATTGCATGCGTTCCACTCTGCGATGGGAATATCCAACACATCAAACGCACTTCCCACCGTATCAAACAACTTTCTATTCCATCCGCGGGCTGTCGCCTGCCACATTTCTGCATCCTTCAATCGTCGAGATAAATCATCTACCTGTGATATAGCCGCTCGCAATTGAGCATCAGCAATCTCCAGGGCGAGACGTTTTACCTCAAGTTGTGCATTAAGATTATTAACCTGGGTTTCTAGCGCCATAACACGAGTAGCATCCGGCGATTGCTCATTACCATTATCATCCCACGGTTGGTCAAAATGCCTACTCGGCGGCTCTGCCGCCGAAGATTTGCCCGAGCCAAAAGGCGCCGGTCCACTGCTTCTCGCCTGATCTCTAAAGTCAGATCCCCACGGCGGAGGAGGAGGGGGGGGCGCAGTTCTTGGTCGTTTAGCTGCACTAGCCGGCCCCAACCAGTCGAGTTTAAGGTTAGCTCGAAAAGACGCATTGCGGGCGAGACACCCCTTACCGTCCTCCAAGGTTCCCAAGAGTTTACCTAACGAACGGAGGATGCACAACCTGAACTCCTTTGGATAAACGCTCGATAGACTTCCATAAACAACCGCCTCCACCAGATGATTTCTCACGTTCGTATCTTTTTTCACAAGCTCAGTAAAATCCCGGATCAAACCATCAGACACCACAAATTCAGTGCCTTGCGAACACGGAAGATACAACGATGTCACGATATCAACAGTACCATCAGAGGCCGAAATTCTTACCCCGGACCCACTGACAAATTCCTCCAGATTATCCAGTTTGCCAGACCGACGAGTCAGAGTCACTAACGCCCTCAGCGCTTCCACACGCAGAGCCTCGCCACCCGCCAAAACATACGCCATTAGCCCCCAGTAACAGCAACTTCCGTCAATTCGTTCCCTATCCAACCAAGTATTATTTCGATCTCTCGGGGTCTTTGGCTTTAATGCTTCTTTATATACTGTGGAGTCCAAACCACAATCCCTAACATATCCGTCAACCACAAAAGACAAGCCGCTCTCCTTTCCTGCCTCTCCAAAAAACCCATCGAAAAACCCCATACCTTCATGTTATCACTATGGAATTTTGTATTTTTCACCTGCTCCAAAACTACTGACATCCCGCCTTCATAGCTCATCTAGACCATCGGGATGGCTGAAATTATCTCGTCTCAAGGAAAAACTAGACATTACGTTGCCGTGCCCCTCCACATGTTGTATGCAATCTAACTTCCTGCTTCCTTCATCAAGTATATACACTGGGTGTGGGTTGGTTCTACGACTCAGTAAATGTCTTTCATAAACCCCTCGACGCCTTCCATCAACCGGGTGGATAAATAACGGACGATCGACCTTGTCAATAATCACAGCCAGCTCCCGTAAAAATTCAAGAGTTTTATCCTGCAATTCAGCACCAGTATATCGAAACTCCTCTCCACTCTTGGTATCGCGTTTACCATGGATATAAAAACTCACCTCTACACACTTTTCAAGTTCCTTCCCCATTCCTGGAGGCAATCTAAGCTTAACCCTTCGAAAACCCACCCACCGGCCATGAATTAAAACAAAAATAGACTACGCTCGCTTGGAACAAGACCCCTTTCAAGTCTAACTGGCCAAGGGTGACAGCGAATATACTCAATAGCTTCATCTCCAAGAAGATCGTAAACGAAGTTGCGTTTTAATTGACCGAGGGTACGATCCTTGATCTCATCGATAGCCCTAAGAGTCTCAAAGACCACTTTATCCCACTTGGGAACTCTTGTGGGTTGTTCCTGGTCAGTATCCACGCTCAAATACTACCCAAATTATCCAACAAACACAAGACACCTACTCAAAATCGCGCTACTATCGGCTTACCATAGCTCTAATTTCGTCCCTAGATAGCGGAAAATAGTAACCAAACACTCTAGCCCCGAAGCCACCTGTAAAGAGTTCGGCAAATTCCCGATGTTCATTTCTTGTCAGATACACCACCCTGTCCACAGCGCCACTTAATAATTCCAAATCAAGACCCCTGATCCTTGAGTTCTGCAAAATCTCCCTTGTCTCCACAACAAGCCTGGCTCGTCTATCTCTGAAAAAGCCCAAAAACGTGTCTATTTGTTTTTCGTCAACTCCCATCCCTCTCAGACACTCCTCAACACCGATGTCTTGAAAACCGACAGCAATCCTTTCGGACACCGCGTGGCTGGGATCATTCTTTCGTACGGGATGTTGTGTGTCCCACCCACCTAGCAATCCCGCCAGTTTTTCATTAGGAGCAATTCGACTCCCCACGTCATTGTTAAAGTCTCTATGAGACTCAATAACCACATTCAAAAAATCTGGACGACCTGTACTCGCCAAAGTGGCTTCAATCTTCATAATTAAGAGAGCATCGTGCACCGCGTGTCCATATTCATGGGAAATAAGCAGTCGTAAAGCCAAGTGAATCAGTTGGTGTTCTGACAATGTCAAACCCACTTTTTCAGCAACATCAGCTACTTCCGAAAACCGCCCATCAATACTCCTCAAGCCCAGAGCAATAAATCCACGCGGCCCGCCCCGTTCGGGGAACGTATCTTCAATATGCAGATATTGAGCAAACGCAGCATCAGTAATGACAACGTCTGAAGGTTTTATGATCCTGGCTACCTGCCCCATGAGAGACCCGGGGATTAACTCTGAACGCCTCAGGGCCAAAAGCGATTCGCGGTATGCCCATAAAATATCTGGACGGGTTAAATCAACTTTTGGCCGACATACTTCAGCGCCCGCCTCACGCTGCTCCGCACCAACCTTTATTACCTCCTCCAACGACAACACGGCACCTGCGAGTTTATCAGAATCTATGTAGTATCCGGGTTGAGTTTGCTGAGGTATTATCGCCCCAGATGTCAAAAGAGTGTTAATACCTACATGCAATGGGCGTGAATATCCTTTATCCAATGACGCTGTTTCTCGACCATTTGCAACAGAATATGGATCCTCACGAACCAGGTCAGGCATAACCAAAGCATAGCATATATACCCCAACCAACCACACCCAAAAGTATCTCACTTGTCCCAGCCTAATAAATTTCCTAGCAAACTTATTTAAATTACTTACGTCTTTACGGTCAGGAAATAAAGTGAGGTGGGTTAATCAAAATAATTTACCCCTCGTCTATACTCATACCCACAATGAGAGTCTTCTGTTGCCTGATTTTAACCTCAGTCCTTCTCTCTTTCATTTTCTACCCCAAGGTCTTTTCCACCAATCACCTCCCAGACGACAACGACTCGTTACTGATTACCTACATCCTCAACCAAACACAAAATAATATCTTTTCAGGACAACCAATTCATTACGCTCTTTTTTTTGCCCCCTATGCCGACACCCTAACTTACTCCGAACCTTTTCTCACCTCCTCACTAATCAGTTTACCCGCTCGCATCTTGTGGCCTGATCACCCTATCGCTGTTTACAACTTTGTTCTACTAATTGCTCTAATCACCACCCCCATCGGTTGCTACTTACTTTTTTATGAACTTTCTAGCAGTCGACTGATCAGCTTCCTTTCTGCACTAATTTTTAGCTTTTCTGGTTTTCGCTGGCACTACCTGGCCCACCTACAGATGTTCAATATTTTTCTACTTCCACTCTCAATTTTCTTTTTCCTCAAGTTTACCAAAACAAAGCAAACTAGATATCTAGTTACTCTAGCTGTCTCTTTTGTCGCTCAGTTTCTCGACAGTTTCTTTGGTGCCTACCTTATCTTCTTCGCTATTGCACCACTCGCAATTTTCCAACATTCCAAAATCAAGTTAAATCACATCCAAGCCTTGATATTATTCTCTGCCCTCTTTATCTGCTTCGTTTTCTCTTGGCCCTATCTGCAGTTGACCCATCAATTTCCCGAGGCGCATCGGTCCATTCGGGACGCTGCCCACACCTCCCTTTCTATCAACAACTTCCCAATTTTCTACCGCTCGGTTGCATTGTCCTTAGTGTTTATTATTTTAGTTCTTAAAAATGTCAGAACAAAATATTCCCTTCCCCTAGTCGCCCTCGCCATTTTTGCCTTTATCATGGCTCTGGGGCCGGTATTAAAATTTGACGATCACACTATTAAAATACTTGGTCAGGCCATCCCTCTACCCTACACCATTTTCTACTATCTCTTCCCCGGCTTTACTGCCTTTCGCACCCCCAGCCGTTTTATTATCTTGGCAGTTCTATCTGCCACATCTCTTCTTGTCATCTTTGTATCTCGACTCAGCAAAATTTACCAGACATGTCTACTACTAACCATTCTTGTTTTTTCACTTCTGGAAAATCGACCACCAAAGCCTTCATTTTACATCAACACCACTAGTCCATCAGTCTATCGTCAGATAAAAGTTTTACCCCCAAGGGCGACTATTCTCGAGCTACCAATATATATCTACAACGAGCCCGGCAGCAAAATTGAATCACTACGCTCTTTGTATTCACTTTCCCACAGACATCGCCGCTTCAACGGTTTTTCTGGTTTTGCCCCAAGTAATTGGGTCACGCTCGCCCAAGAAATTCAAAACGATGGTCTTACACCGCCAATCAAATCACAACTTACGTCTCTAGGCATTACCCACGTCGTCTTGGCAAACTCCCTTTTTGCTCTCTAAGACATCTGTATATTACAAATACGCAGCGGCGAAATAGGGAATTGTGGTGAAGTGTAAACAAAAGGGGGGAGTTATACTCATAATCACAATGAAACTCCCCTTAAAACATATTTTTGCCTTCACTCTCGCTTTCTTTGCACTCTTTATCACTTTCTTCACAGTCAAACTTTACCCACTCGCCACTTACCTCATCGGTTCACACCAGCCCACATCGTATATAGTTCTCCTGCAAAACGATACCGAGATCCGCCCCAATGGTGGTTTCGCCGGCTCCTACGCCAAAATCACCGCTAGCTGCAAAATAGGCCAACTTGTAAACCCCCTGCTTTGTCTCAAGTTAGAATTTCAGGATATATATGTTCCCAACGGTCAACTAAAATCCTACGTCAAACCGCCCAACCCCATCCAAACCGCCTTTGGCCACGGCACTTGGCAGCTTGCCAACGCTGACTGGGATCCCCATTTTCCTTCCTCGGCCACCAGCATTCGCTGGTTTTTTACCAAAGGAGGCGAGACTAACCCCGACGTTTTAGCCACACTTTCGCTGACCGATGTCAAAAAAATCGCCTCGATCGTTGGTCCATTCCGAGTCGATGCTCTCAACCTCACAGTTGCACCGGACAACCTTTATCAGCTATTACAAAATCAGGCCGAATTCAACTTTTTTCCCGGCTCCACTCAAAAAAAGGATGCTCTCACTGCCACCGGGAAAGCTTTTTCACAAAAAATTAGCGCAACTAAACTATCAAAAAAAATAAAAATATTCTTTCTTCTAATCGACTCCCTTAATAAACAAAACCTGCTGCTAAACAGCAGCAACAAAACTATCCAATCCCAGATTGAAGATCTCGGTTGGTCGGGGAGCTTTCTCTTTCCCCCCTGCCGTCAGCGCGACTGTCTCGTCGATAGTTTTGCTACGGTGGAAACAAACCTCGGGTCAAACAAAGCTAACTGCTGCCTCGCTCGCGACACCAAGCATGAAATACAAATAAATTCCCAAAAAATCACTCATCAAGTCACGATTACGCTCACCAACAATTCACCCAACTCCAATCCCACTCCACCCACCGACTATTCGGGGGATTATCTCGATTATCTTCGAATCTACCTGTCCCCAACCGCCTCCAACATTATTATCGATCCTGATCCTGGCGAAAAATCTGACTTTGTTATCGATTATCAAAACGGCTTTACCCAGGTAGGGTTTTTCCACAGAGTCAATCACCTCTCAAAACAGACCATCAAAATTTCATATACCCTGGATCGGTCTTTCCAAACTAACTATCAGTTGAATATTTTCAAGCAACACGGCCTTACCAGCTCACCCCAAGAGATAACTGTTAACCACAAAAAGTTCACCACCCAACTAACCCAAGATTTCGCAAAAAGTTTCAAAATCTAATCAAACTTCTTGGTTTTAAAGAACCACAACACCCCAATCAAAATCACCACCAGCACCAAAAGTCCACCGACCAAAAACACATTTCCAACCTTACTCTTGTCTGTGGTATCTGCCCCCTGGTTGCCCTCACCCGGAGTGACCGTATCACTTGGCTGTGTTAACCGATATGGAGTAGGGCTGTTACGCGGCATCAAGGTTGCCAGAGGTCCATAACTTGGCAACGGCAGCAAGGGAGTTGCCGATAGAGTTGCCTCCGATGGAGGAGTTACCGACACCATCCAATAATCACTCGCCTGCGAAGAAGATTGTGCTCCACCAATCCCACACACTTGAGTATTACAGGTTCGTATCGTCGCCCCAGCACAGTTAGAGCCACCGCACGCCGGAGTAGGATTGGCGCAACTCCTCGACTGGGTCCCTCCACCACATGACACGGTGCAATCACCCCAGGCACCCCAGCCACCCGATACCGGCTGGCAACTGGGAGTCGGGGAAACACAACTCTGGGTATTACAGGTTCGATAAATCGCTCCCGAACAGTTTTCTCCACCGCACGCCGGAGTAGGATTAGCGCAACTCCTCGACTGCACTCCACCCCCACAAGTCACCGAGCAACTACCCCAATCAGTCCACCCTCCGCCGACAGGAACACAGGCACCACTCGACGAAGAGCTTGACGACCCCCCCGGTGGAGGAGTGCTCGCCAAACGATCTTCGCTAGATGACATCATCAACGAGTTTGGATTAGACATATCCATTCGCAAATACAGCTGGCCAACCGTCAAGTCGTAAACAGCCGAATCAAATACGCTGCTTAACAGACGAGCACTGTCGGCAAAATATGCGTAGCCATTTACATTTGGTATCGTCTCATCTGCTCCGTTAACCGTAAACCTCCGTCCGTCCGCATCTAACAACATATCCTCTCCTGTTGAAGCTCGATAACGGATAGGTCCCCAGTGACCCCCATTTGTATACACTGGGGGGTTGGCCAAACGATTACTCTTAAACCCGGCAAAACTTGCAAAGTTAGCACTGGTTGCCACGTCCATTACTACCCACACGACATCCGTCCCGCCCACTGGCTGGTAGATACTTCCCAACACCCCATCCATAGACGCCTCGCGCACATTGGAATATCCTTCGCCGTCAACTGTGTAAACGGCCACATACACGTTCGTCCCGTTAACGTTTTCTGTCGTAAATATCCAATTCCCTGAGGTTTCTCTACTATCCATCGCGTCTGGCACGTAAATTTTCGTTGGATAATCCTCAGCAAACCTGGTAAGAGAGACATTTTTGTATTGCATTCGCTGCGCCCCAGCAGTCATATTTCCTGTCGGCCCGTCTCGAAAATCGGCCTGATATCCCTTGTACGAATAGATCGCACACTGCCTAATACCACAGGGGATATTCAAGGCGTAGGTTGGTCCTGCAAACCAAGGTGCTCTGGCCGGTAGACCGACAAAGCCACCCAAAGAATATTTATCACCAACATATACATACTTAAACCCGCTGGCTTCTTTTTGTCTGGTAAATCTCACCCCCTGGTTATGTCGCGCTAGGCGAATAATCGCCCGCGGAGGGACAAAGGAACTCGTCATCGCCGCCGTCATCATGGTTCCCCCGAAAGAATACGAACTCTGGGCCATGGCACTACTCGCCGGTCCGTTTACATAGTCGTAATTAAAGTTATCAAAATATACGTACGACAGATGGTCGAATCCTCCGATTCGGTTGTTCACCTGATCGTTTGGCTCTCTCTGTCCACCGCCAGCAAAGATCCCGTTTATCTGGGTGGAAGCAAAATCCTCCAACTGACGGTTAATCAACATTTCGGCCAATTTCTTGGTGGGTGCATCCACCGCGAAATCACGGATCAAATACAAAGGCCCCAAACTAAATGGCATGTACCAGCTGGAGTCCGATTCATCAAACCCTCTTCTTGCAGCGTTCACCCCCGCTCTGTTGTATGCCCACCATTTAAACTGGTCGGTAAAAAACTTGTAGTAACTGCGATCGTTCATGTTGGCACTAAACAAGGCTACCCCGCCAACAGTTCTTTCCTCAAATACCCGGCTCAAGATCATCCCCGTCGCAATATTGTTGATGTAATGATTCTCAGTTAAGTTGCGCCACTCCGATGCCGGAGTATCAGTTCGATGGTAGTTAATATATCCATCATCGCCAGTAATTTTTCTGAAATATTGTTCCAGCTTAATATTCTTTAAGTCATTTCTCTTGCCGGAGAACAGTATGTTCGGCTTGCCCTTATACAACATGTATACCCGTATATCGTCCACAGCCTTTTCCCACACGCTGTAATCAGAGTATGGATTCATACCATTTCGACTACCCGTACAACCATAACCAACACAATACCAACTGTCCCAGGCTGCAGTAGTCATCAGTAATTCATTCGCCCGGTTAATATTGTTGCCCCCACCATCGCCAGTGACATCAGTCAGAAACATTCTTCCCAACACCTCACCCATGTTTCCTTTCGCCAAAGTCTTCTTGGCATAATTTATCTGCCTGTTTCTCATGCTCTCGACAATCGGATCAATCTCACTATCCCGAATTTCGTATCCCAAATCTGCCCTGCTCCGGCCGTCTCGGCTCTGGTCTAGTTCCCTAACCAGACTCGCAATCGTCACCAAACCAATGGTCAAAGCAGATACCCAGACAACAACCAAAAAAAAACGCTCCTTACGCCAAGATCTCACATTCACTACTACACTGTAGAATAAACCAAAAACCCTGTCAATCGGAACTATTAACTAGCCTTCTTTCAAGCTAACCAAGAATTCTTTGTTGTTCTTGGTCTTTTTCATCCGCTCCACAATCACTTCGGTCCGCTCGTTTTCATTCAAAAGATCAACCATCCTCCTCATCAATAACACATTTTGATACTCAGCTGAGCTAAACAACAGATCCTCTCTTCGGGTTCCCGACCTGCCCACGTCGATCGCCGGATACACCCTCCTCTCTGCCAATTTGCGATCCAGATGCAACTCCATGTTGCCCGTACCCTTGAATTCTTCGTAAACCAGCTCGTCCATTCTTGAACCGGTATCCACAAGCGCCGTACCAATAATGGTCAGGCTTCCACCCTCTTCCATTTTTCTGGCCGCACCAAAAAATCGTTTGGGTGGGTAAAGTGCCGCCGGATCAAAACCTCCCGACAAAGTCCTTCCCGAAGTGGGGATCGCCAGGTTATATGCTCGCGCCAGGCGAGTAATCGAGTCAAGCAAAATTACCACATCCTTGCCCAGTTCCACCAAGCGTTTGGCTCTCTCCAGAGCAATTTCAGCTAATATAGTCTGGTCTTCGGCCTTTTCATCAAAGTTACTGGCAACAGTCTCACCCCTCATTTGCGAACTCTTGGTAATTGCACTAATGTGCCGTGCAATATCAGTTACTTCCTCTGGGCGCTCGCCAATCAACACTGCCATCAAGTGAATTTCGGGATAGTTCGCCGCAATTCCCGTTGAAATTTCTTTCAGTATCGTCGTCTTGCCTGCCTTCGGTGTTGAAACAATCAAACCCCGTTGCCCTCTTCCAATCGGAGCAATCATGTCGATCAGCCTAGTAGACAAAGGCTCTTTATCTGTCTCCAATGTAATCTTTTGATCGGGGTAAACCGGCGTTAACTTGTGGAAAATCGGCCTTCGGCGCATTTCCTCCACTGTTTTATCGAGCACCGCTTTTACTTCTACAAACCCAAAGTATTTCTCGTTTTCCCTCGGAGTTCTAGCCAAAACTCTCACCCCGTCGCCCGGCCTTAGACTATTCTGCCGGATCGCCATCATCGGAATATATACATCACGATCCGAGGGTCTAAATTCGGAACGAATTATTCCGTGCGACTCGGTGGGAGATATTTCCAATACCCCAGTAATCTCTTCGACCGGCATAGCAGCCGGCAGGCTAGGCCGCGGCGCCATCAATGGTCTCGGGGCAACCTCGACAGGCTTGACCGTATCGACTTTTTTTATGTCAGAAATGGAACTAGAAACAGGCAAATTAAATCTTATAAATTAGCAATATTTAGGAAATCACAAGCAACAAGGATTATATGTATCTTTCCTTAAGACTGTCAAGGGTGAAACGCGTGAGGCTTGGTTAGTCAGGACGATAAACAGGTCCTAGGTAGCCAGACCCATTTCACCTTCGACAATCTCAAGGACAGGATTCTTCTAAACCAAAAAAGAGCTTACCCCACCAATGGGATTTTGTCAACATACCAAAACAACCCACTCATTCAAAGTGGTAACATTAATAATATCAGATGGCCCACCAAAACAAAAGAGTCACCCTCTATGTCACCCTCGGGATATCCTTTTGGGTTTTGGCTATAATCTTCCTTATCGTACCCATCTGGCCTTACGTCTATTACCGCTTGTCGCCCCAAACTTCCACAGCCCTTGCCTCAACACTGGCTGCTACATCACACCCTCAAACCTCTCAACAACCAACGCCAAAAGAGATCAATCTACCCGACTTCGATCCCTCTCTCCCCACCAAAAACGGCCTGATAATTGACAAAATTGGCCTGCGCGGAGAGATTCACGAGGGGGCCAACTGGGAAGAAATTCTCCAATCTGGTATCTGGCGTGTCCCCAATTTTGGCACTCCAGAGCAATCTGGCCTGCCGGTTATTTTGGCGGCCCACAGATGGGGTTATGTCAGCTGGTCCAATGCTTTTCGCCACCTCAACTCGTTTTACAACCTGCCCAAACTCAAAGCAGGCAACACTGTCGACCTGATCTGGAACCAACGCAAATACACCTACAAAATCTACGCCACCGATTCTGCCCGGGAAATCCTCGACTACACCGCTGATCTCATTCTTTATACCTGCCAACTTTGGAACAGCCCCGTCCGCATCATCGTCTACGCCGATCGGGTTTAGTAAACAGTACGCCAACTCGCTCACATCTTTGTCAATGGAGAGTAAAATTTGAATTTTTTGTGGGGTAAAATAATTACATTACCTGTAGAAAAGATCCATGCCACCTGATAACTATGAATCCACCATCCACACGGAACCAGACCAAGGTCTGACACAAAAAGAAACAAAAAGAAAACACGGTACAAACGCCCGTCTTTGCCTAGCTGCCCTCGTTGTTGCACTTTCTCTCACTGCTGGTGGGTACGCTGACCGTTACCGCTTAAAGCAATTTGTCAAAGGATCGATACTATCCGTCGCCGGTCAAGACACTGACCGTTTGGCTCTGGCCTATAGCCTGGACCCCGATCGTTTAGAACCCGACCAATATTTACCGGCACTACTCGATCTAGCCAGACTTGCCCTAGACCCAGATTGGAAAGGGGCCGGCCGACTCTCTCAACCTGCCGTACCGCAAGTAACCGACCAAGAAAAACCGACAATCAGCCCAGAAACCATTAGTGGACCCCAATCACTCGAGGAAGCAGACAGCTTTCTCGAGCTGTTCGATACCAATCAAATACAAACTGAAACAGTCACGGGAGAGCACGGGGAAAAGTGGACGATCTACAAGTTGCCACCAGAAATTCATCAGAACCCCTATGTCAACGCTCTATGCGGAATTTATGCCAGCAGCCGATATCACGAAAATCTACCCGAAGGAGTTCTAGCTATTCGGTTTCAACCACCTCCCAACGCAGCTTACTATTTAACAACTCAACCCGGCGATGAGTTTTTGTATCCATCATTTCAAACAAATAGCACACCGGATTTCACACTCGCTATTTATATTCTTCCGGACCGGCCAGGGCAAAAAAATCGTTTACCCGGGTCACTTCCACCAGGCGCCCGAGACGAGGTTATCGCCCCCAGCGGATCAAATCCATTAGTTCTATGTGTCGCGCCAGACAACTCTCTACAAATCGTAAAAGCCCGAGACGACAAAGCCCAGGCTGGTTGTATCGCAAACTCCCAAACCTACTTCTCGTTTACTGGCCCCGCTGGAGACATCAGCATTCCCCCCGACCTTGTAGCCATCGCTATCGGCGATGTCCATAATCAATATTATAATTATCCCCATTTTGCCGAACAGGGACCCATCATTCTTGGGATACACCCCATAGTCACCATAAGAACAGTTACGTCAAATGGGAAGCCAATGACTGACTTTTTGACCTTTGCACCCGGTATTCCATACTATGCCAATCTAGACGAATGGCTCATTCGAACCCTTTCTTCCGGTGGCTATCCCGATGGTGATCTACCCCCCGGAGCAACAATTGATATTGCCGCCGGTGAACAAAGAGATGATCGGGGGAGATTCCAAGGTAGCCTCTTAGGACCCAACACAACCCACCCTCCCATACCAAATGGTATATCAACCGACCCACCCCGCCGGGACAGGATCTTTCTCTCTATGTACTCTCCACAATAATTACCGCATATCACAGGATTATAATTAACCCAAGTCTATGAACCCAAACAACCTCCCAGAACTCATCACCGCTCTGCAAAAAGAGCTAAAAAAACACAGAATACACGTCAAAAAGACAAATACTACTATCGAAATTGACGGCGACCAACTAAACCCTTCGGTATCTATCAACGGTCAACCACAACCGGAACTAAACGACGCCCTAGAAGAAGCAATTTCCCAAACCCACGAATTGATCTACAAAACAATTACTGCCTTTGTAATAAATAAGCCTTCTTGATTAGTATCCCAATCTAGGTTCATCCTATAACTTGATTAGTTGGGCTATCCTTGATACAATCCAGCCAATGAGGTTTTACCCACAGCTTATATTTCTCACCTTTTCAACGATATTCCTCTTGAGCCCAACCTTAGTTCGAGCAGATGGCAACCAAGTCGCCTGTACACCTGTCTATGGGATGGCCAATACTTGCATCGAGCATGAAACAGTCAACACTGGCGCAGAAGACGGTGTGCTATACACCCTGTCAATCAGTAGCTACCTAGCAGGCCTGATATCCTTCATCAACGCGAGAAGATAAAACGATCGGCAAGCGCAGCCTTTACAAATAAAATCGGCATGTCCGTTAAGTGTGATATCTGGGCTGGGGTCATATTCTGCAATTCCGCCGCACAGCCAATCAGAATGTCGATAATCGCAGATTCCAGAACAGTCTCCAAACGAGCTAACTCTTCCCACCGCTTCTCCTGCGCCAATTTTTGATAGATCAAACAGGTTTCTGCAGCCTCTCCAACAGGACCTCTCTTTTCCCTGACTGAACCATACCTCTTGTTCCTTTGCAACAATTCCGCGGCGACCAATAACGAATTTGAAAATTTATCGGGGGTTAGCGCATCACTTTTAGCTTGTTCGAGCAGCTTACCCCGCTCCTCACTTTGTCTGACAACAAGCTCAGTAATAGATAACCTACTTAATTCCTTTCTACCAAGATCTCCCCTGTCGGCATCGGGACCTGGGTCAAAAACATCCAAATCCAATTCGTCGAGTGTATACGCTGGCGCCGCTGGCATTTCCGTAAGTGGGTAAATTTCTTCCCTCCCACCAGACGCGCCCCCGTCTCCTTGTATCGCCCTCCGTGCTTGTGAGCTAAGGTCCCAACCAGCCCTAATCCTCGTACTATCAGCGTTATTCATATATCAAAAAATATTTTCTAACAAAACAATTTGAGCACCTTACGCAGTTAATGTCAAGAACTCAATCATTCACCCAAAGCATATCGCTCTCCCAACTTCCAAAGCTTTTCTTTTTGCTCTACCGTTAGCGTCCCCGAAATCGCTTTCATCCAACCGGAAATTATCTCCTTGGTAGCTCCTATCAATGCTTGTTCTACTTGCTCACCCGAAAAATGTCTCTCAATCAACTTACCAACTTTTTCCGAATTCTTTCCCACAATTACCAATTCCCTCTCTAAGACCAATTTCTTGTCAACTGGCAATCCATTCATCAAATCCACCAAGGCCTTCAATCGGATATTTTCCACCAACTCATCCGCGAAACATTTTCGATCTGCCTCGAAACCAATTATATCCAGAACCTCTTGGATGATTTTGTAAGTGCCACCCATAAATTATCGTCTTCGCTTCCAAAGCGTTTCCGCCACCTTCACTACCGCAAACGCTAGACCAGCTCCCGTGATTACGCTCGCTGCGACAACTGTCAATGGTTTACCCAACTGAACTTCGTAAATCCCAAATGCAGCAATACCCAAAACTACCGCATAAGACAGCGCTTCGCGAAGCGCCACTTTAATATCGTGTAGGAAACCCACAGACGCTTCTGTCGGGCTCTTTGGTTCTCTTTCTAACCTTGACCCTCTCTCCATATTTTAGCCAAATTATATAGCAGCTTCGCAACAGGGCAAAATCGCAACTCCCCGACACACCCATTAGCAACCTCGGCTAAAACCATCTCAAGTCTTTTTGTTATCGCCACGCTTTTTGTTACTCTCTTGGTGCCTAACCGCTATGACCAGGGCTAAGCATGCAGCCGAAAGTGCAGCGAATGGTGTCGCAACGTAAAACAATTCATTCCCAACCAGCCAATCCCTTAGTTTACTCGCGACTACACCCCCTGGCTCAGCGATAAATGAAACTCCTCCCACGACTGGTGTGGTAGCAGGGGTTGGAGTAGTAACAGGAGCGGGATTTTTCCAGGTCTGTTTTATCAACTCTTCTATTGCGTCGTGCATTGTTTCAACAGTCCTCGGTGGATCGTTTTGCCCCAAGGCCAAAAAGGCATTGGTCATATTAACTTCCTCAGCTGAACATCCCACACCCCTGTTAGAAATTACGTCTGTCATCACGAATGTGATAATTTCATTGAAGTGAAAATGATGCATAAACACCAAAGGTGAATGGCGTTCAAACAGTTCTTTCCTAACCCGCGAGTTTTGCCACAAGGTTTCTAGTAACCACTCGCCAAACTGAACTCTGCCATGATGATCCAAACGACGAATATCATCAACAGTCCACCCGTTAGAGCCAAGCATATCGAAAAATCCAAAGTGTTGCTCTCCACTTCTCAAGGGGCCGATGGGTGCGTGAGATTGGTTGCCAAGACGACCACCAAAAATCTGCTCAACCTTCGCTAGCATAGTGTGAGTAACCGCAACATCTTCCGCCACAATCTTTTTCTCAACTAACAGTTTACCCAAAACTTCATCGGCAATTAATGCGTAGAATTGTCGTGTTGCTCCCAAATTATCATACAAGCCGGGCTGTCTGATCCAAGCAAACTTCTTTTCTATCTCGTCGTGCCTAACAACTAGGAAATCCACCATCGCCCTATACGCCTCCAACACCAAAATTTTCGGTAGCCTATCTATCGTAGGGTTGTTCTCGCTAGGATAAAGACTGTGAAGTACTTCGTGAATTGGAATATTCCTCGTCCACAAAGAATCCGGGGCAGTGTCCGAAATTAATGTCAGCCGTGCCCAGTAAACTCTCACAAAATGATACAGATAATCATAAACAGCCACAGCCTGATCATCTTGCGAGCTCCCCTCCACCCATCCAACGGGGTATGTCTCCTGAGAAGAAACATCCGACACTGCTTTAATATCGGAAAAAAATTCGGCCACCTTCGCTACATATTTCAAATACGTCCCTCTGATTGGAGTAATTTCCCGTCTGTTTCCATTCCAAAGTACTTCCGTTTGCCTTACCGGGACTGATCCCTCTTTCCCTTGGTTCCTCCTTCTTTCATATCTACCCCTCTCTTCCGGAATAGTCCTTCCCCAAGCTTCGGCCAGCAATCCTCGTTGTTGTATCAGCCGATATATTTCTGGGGTGGTTAGAGGGTTAATTGTTCCAGGCCCTCGACTATACAAACCGCTCAATTCTTCAACAGCCTGCCTGTACCGCAAGACCCACTCTGCATCACGACGCAAAGGTTCCTTAATAACATTCTCATAGAATCCATCCCCCGCAAGCGAAAATGGTATCTCCCCCGCAAATCCCAGTTCAGCCAGACGCTTCCTTATTTGTTCATCAGCTTCTATTTCCCCTTCTTTGGTTATTCCCAACCTTTGCTCCATCTGATTCGCCATCTGGGCCACCTTGCTCCATTCTTCTCGCAATGCCTCAGGGTCATCCGGATCCTTTACAGCTTCTTTCCTCCCACCACCAGCACTTGCACCCCTTGGAAATGCCATTTGGACAAGAGCCGCAGCGGACAATCCGACAAGGCCCCCCATAAACTTTCTCTTGGACATATCCTGTACACCACGATTAGGACCCCCCTCCCGATCTCGGCCTGCCTGCGAATCCATCATAAGAATAATGATACCCCATCAAAACACCCTCTCGCGAAATTGCAACGCCTCGGCCAGGTGGTCGACCGAAATCTTTTCACAGCTGGCCAAATCAGCAATCGTCCGGGCCACTTTGATCAAACGAAAATAGGATCTAGCCGATAAATCATACTTTTCCACTGCCGTTCTTAACAACCGCTCACACTCCGGGTCTGGTGGGCAATACTGCCTTACCTCCTTGTTGCGCATGCTCGCGTTGCTAAACAACCCCACCCCGGCAAACCTTTCTTTTTGTTTTTTTCTAGCACCAGCCACCTTTTCACGAATCGATTTCGATCTTTCTCCACCTACCTCCCCAATCAACTTATTTACCTCCACCTGACCCACATGAACATGCAGATCAATCCGATCCAAAATCGGCCCCGATACCCGTCGTTTGTAGCGCTGAATTTGCCTTTGGGTACACTTGCACTCCCGGGTTGGGTGTCCCAGATACCCGCAGGGGCAAGGGTTAACCGCCGCTACCAGCATGAAACGGGCCGGAAACTCCACCCTTCCTCCTGCCCGGCTAATTACCACTCTTCCATCTTCTAGGGGGCCACGCATCGATTCCAGTACCCCACGAGGGAATTCCGCCATCTCGTCCAAAAAAAGCACCCCCAGATGCGCCAGACTCACCTCCCCTGGCATTGGTTTGCCCCCTCCGCCAATTAAACCAGCCATGCTAGTCGAATGGTGCGGGCTGCGAAACGGCCGGCGCCGCAAAACCGCCTCACCCGGCTCAATCAATCCCGAGGCTGAATAAATTCTTGTTACCTCCAAACTTTCTTCCCTCGTCAGTGGTGGTAAAATCCCCGGCAAAGCGCGAGCCAACATCGTTTTTCCCGACCCAGGAGGACCACTCATCAATACATTGTGCCCACCAGCAGCGGCAATCATCAATGCCCTTTTGGCCATCTCCTGCCCGGCCACCTCTCCAAAATCAAACTCTACTTCCGCCTCCTCAATTAATTTTTCCACCTCAATTGTTTTCAAAGCTTTGATCTTTTTGTTTCCCCGTAGGTGTCGCACCAGTCCGATCAGATCCGACACGGGCATGACCCTGATCCCATCGACCACACTGGCCTCGTTCGCCGACAGGCGTGGCACAAAGATCTCCCTTAATTTCTGATCCTTGGCCGAAAGACCAGCCAAAAGTACTCCCCGCGTATGGCGAAGCCGGCCATCCAATCCCAGCTCCCCATAAAAAAGCGATTCATCAATCTGCGCTTCGATTTCGCCGTTGGCCAACAAAATTCCGATGGCGATAGGCAAATCATAGGCTGCCCCCTCTTTGGGAATATCTGCCGGGGCCAAATTCACCGTAATTTTTTTCTGCGGAAAATCAAAACCCGAGTTTGTCAGGGCAGTTCTTACCCGTTCTTTGGCTTCTTCTACTGCTTTAGTTGGCAAACCGACGATATTTAGGGCTGGAAACCCCCGGCTGGCCACATCCACCTCAATCTCTACTGGAATGGTCGTAAGCCCCACCGTCGCCACACTCCTCACCCGCGCTAACATGAATTCACTATAACAAAACAACATTGACACAAATTTTCCATATGCTACGATTAATCAATGGCAACAAATTTCGTGGATAATGAATGGACGCAATCAGCTAGACTAAATGCTCCAGCTGAGGAAGATGCGGCACCCCCCCTCGATGATGATGAAAATTATGTAGAACCACCAGTTGATTTTAAGCCGTGGATCGGCAAGATAGAAGACGGGCTAAGGATTCTTGATCCGGTTCTAAGACCTCCAGAGGTTATCCGCACAGAGATCAATAGGGAAGCGAACAGCGCGATAGAAAAAATTCTCGCCTCTACAGAGGAATTTGTCGGTTTCACTTTCCCATTACTTGAAAGAACAGTTGCCCAAGCCAGAACAGCTGGGATAGCGGATGCAGATATCAGCATCATTCTTTTGGACATTCCTATTGAAGGCCAGGTGCGCCAGGATCATTATGGCGTTAATATCATAAGAAGGGTCACTCTGAGCGTTGTCCCCCCACAAGAGAACCAACCGGGCAAAGCAGTTTTGGCACTCGTTGATAATTTCTCCGACCAAATCTTTTATTTCCGCCCATCTCCCACTGGTGGTATCTTGAATATTCCCGTTGGCCAAAATCAGGAAGGGAGTTCTCCCACTTCCATCAGTCTTCGCCCAATCTCACTTGCACAAGCGTTACAAGAGCCGGCCCGAGCCTCAGCGCATAGACCTATCGATAATTCAACAATGCCGGCTGATGTTACACTGAACCTACCGAGCTGGCTCTACGCATTTTCACCACGCGGAATATCAGAAAATACGTGCATTTCCATTGATGTATTTCGCCGAGCAGCCACCGCGCGAGCCAGAGCCCCACAGCAAGAGTCTCGACAACGCCAGGACAGCTCTCTCGATCTTTAAGTCCTACCGCTCACCACACTCGCTGCGAAAGTATTCACTATACTTGATTTCTGGTGAAACAAAACAACAAACTGACCGGGAAGATCGGCGAAGACCTGGCCGAGAGAGAGCTTCGCCGCATCGGTCTTACCATTCTAGAGCGCAACTACTCCACCCGATTCGGCGAAATTGATATTATCGCCCGCGACAAAGAAACACTCGTTTTTGTTGAGGTCAAAACCAAAATCGGCGATCGGTTCGGTACCCCCGAAGAGATGATCAGCAAGGGCAAATTGTATCGAGTCGAAAAAATGGCCAACATTTATCTAACCATTAACAATCTAGGCAATCCACCCTGCCGTATCGATGTCATCGCCATCGTCCTCAACCCCGATTCATCCCTCCTCTCTCTCAAATACTACCCAAATGCCCGCCAGGCATTTCTTTAAATGATAAAATAAACCTGTGAAAAGAATAACCAAACCGATCACCAGAGGCCTTAATGCTATTGTCTGGAAGGAAGACGATCTCTTCATCGCTAAAACACTCGAACTCGAAATGGCCAGCCAAGGAAAAACATCTGCAGAAGCATTGGACAACTTAGAGGAAGCCATTGAACTCTACTTCGAAGGAGAAAAAATACCAGCCAAACGCCTGTCTTTACAAAAACACATCAAACTACATCGTGTCTTTCCAAAGATAGACTATGCCTAGGCACTTCACAGCCAAAGAAATTCTAAAAGCGCTATATAAACTCGGTTTTGTAAAAGTTTCTCAAAAAGGAAGCCACATAAAATTACGTGGGCTAGTCGATGGAAAAATACACACTGTTATTGTTCCAAATCACCCAATAATTGCCACAGGCACGCTATCTTCGATTCTTCGCCAAGCCAATTTGACAAAAAACGACCTTGAAAACGCACTAGCATAAAATATACTTTCCTCCGATTTCTTCGATCACTCCCAAAAGCTCTAACCTACTTATTTCTCGGCTCAGTTCCTCCACCTCTTTCCCCGTTTTTCTCACCATCTCATCAATCGAAAGCGGCTCACTGGATAACAGTTCCGTCAACCAGTTGCCTTTTTCAGCCTCAAACAGACTTTGCTGCTTTACAACTTTACCCAGCTGCCCCAGAATCTCTGCCGCTGAGTTGACCATGACCCCTAGTCCACTTTTGATCAAGTCATTTGTCCCCTGACTTACCTTACTCGTTACCATCCCCGGTACCGCCAGTACTTTTTTGCCAAATTTTCGTGCAAATCGCGCCGTAATCAGACTACCTGACTTTTCTCCCGCCTCCACCACCAGCACAGCGTCAACCAACCCAGCCACGATTCGGTTCCGCAACGGAAACATCCACAAGCTAGCCTTAGTCGTCCCTTCGTATTCCGATATTATCAGCCCTCGCTTTTGGATCTCAAAATACAGTTTCTCGTCCTCCTCACTCACATTAGCGTCTATTCCCCAACCCAAAACAGCAATAGTCTCGCCACCGCAGGCCAAACATTCTCTGTGGGCCACCTGGTCGATACCATACATAAAACCCGACACAATTACTACCCCAGCCTCCACCAGCTGACTCATCCACCGTTCCACCACCACCTGCCCGTAACTACTCATTCGCCGGCTCCCCACCACTGCTAATTTTGGCCCGTGTTCCAGCAAATTCAAATCGCCCTTGTAAAAAAGCCTCTTCACCCTCGGCCTCACTTCGGCCAACAATGAAAATTCCTCAATTTCTCCGCCCACTCTTTAAATCTACCAACATCATCCCAGCCCAGCAAGCCGACAACCCTTGACACCGTACTGTTATAGGATATACTTTAGCCACATAAATGGAGCGAGATTATAGACCAGACCAGGGACCGGATGACCCAGACAGAAGAAGGTTTCTGTGGTGGATTTTTATAGGCGCGGGAGGCTCCTTTCTTACTTGCTCTGTAGCTGAATACTTAAGCAGATTACTCCTAGGCCCACTTATTCCAGCCGAGTCCAAGTTACGCGGGATCGCTGCTGCCGCTACCGCCACTGCGGTATTTGACAACGAAAGGAGAACATCGTTTACCCCAGAAGGCAAATTTACCGAAGAAATATATCAACAAGTAGCCCGATCCCTCGTAGTTCTAGAAATTGACCAGATTGGTCAACTCGGCAAGGGCGGTACTGGCTGGTGCGTGGCTATTCCCGGTAGTGACGAGGTAGTCATCGTCACTGCCCGACATTTGCTTCCCCGCCCTCGAAGAGACGGTTCGGAACAACCCTCGGAGGTTCGCGTTTACCACCCAATGTCGGGCACAAGTGCGGCAACAGCCGAATGTCTTGTCGCCCACGCTGACTCAGATTTAATGGCTATGCGGCTAAGATTGAACCAACCCTTGGGTGTCTCGCCACTTTCTTACCAGGTTCGCCCACTCACCCCGGGCACACAAGTTTTAACAGCCGGTTTTTCAAACCAATTCCTCGTTGAATTTTCCTGGTCCGGGGGGCCCCTTACCCCCGACCAGGCTTGGGAGGTCCGCGCCTGGCGTATGGGCCAGGATGGCCACCCAGGAGTGGTGGCCCCGACAACCGCCACAAGCGTAGTGGTAGACGTGACCACTTGGCTGTCCGGTAATTACTGCTGGACTGCCGGGGCGGTCACAACCGACCCCTATCGTCGCATCGGGGTTGAAGCAGACCCGATCTGCTTCGAAATCCCGGGGGTGGTGCCCGTCCCCGACGGGTGATCGCTCCTTTCTTGTCTCCGGTTCTCCCACCCATCGCCTTGCGGCGATGGGTGGGGGGGACCAATTCAAAATATCATCATTAAAATACTCCCTATAACATTGACAGTACATAACCATACGTGTATACTGCGGCCCATTAGCAGTGGGGTACCCAAAAACTATCCCAGAATATTAAAAATTTACACAAAATAAATGCATATAAACGCCGAAACCAATCCCGCCAAAGCCGCACTGAACTTAGTCAATGGACAAAGACACGAGATAGTAGTCCACGGTAACCCAACAGATGTTTCCGAAAGACTCGCCCAGCTTGGTCTTACTCTTGCTTCTCCAGAATCAAAGTCGCAAACAACTTTTCCAGAAACCGATCTAGAATTTTGTGCCTTTCTCGGTCTACCCTCAAGCGCCGCACCACACATTCATCTCATCTACGCCCGCCCTGGCGATAGTGATTCCATAGGGGCCAGCATTGACGCTGAAGCTGCACTTCTAGGAGGATTTGACCACTTCAGAATCCCAACCGGGAAGAATGCGACTGTTTGTCTTGACACACCCTTTGTCTCACCTCTAATAACAGATCTACCCACCCTCCGAAGGATGGTTCAGTATCTTAATCCAGACGGAAGCATAATGCCTTGGGTCAGAGCTGACACAACCTGGGGTGATGAGACTGATATCCTTGTCCACCCACACCGAAACGCCCCAGTCACAATCTATGGAGGTCAGTTTCACGACCAAAGGGTTCAGTGCGATACCCAAACTGGTAATTTTGATGTCTTATTCGAGCGCCAAGGTGGAGCATACCTGCCACTGACACCCACCAGGTTTGGGTTTGGATCAACCACAGGGGTTCCAAATCCCGCTGTTCGAAGATAAGTTTAAACAAGCGGCATATTAAAAGCGATTGTTGCAAACACCCCAGGTATCCACTTGGGGTGTTTGCTCTAAAAAACCCTCCATGACCACCCTCTCACTCATCATCCCCGTCAACAACGAGGCAAAAAGGCTCAACCACACCTTCGAAACCCTCAACGGCTGGACTCCCCCTCGCGAACTTCGTGTAACCAAAATAATTTTTGTTAACGACGGTTCAATCGACAGCTCGCTTCGGATCCTCCACTCAAGCAAACTTAAATTTCCTAGACAGATCATCTCGTATACTCAAAATCAAGGCAAGGGTTTCGCTGTCCGAACTGGAATGTTGGCCTCCAAATCAGATTATTCTTTACTTGTTGACGCAGACATGGCTACCAAACCCCAGGAAGTCGACAAATTTTTACCCTTCATAAAAAACAAAACCGATGTGGTCATAGGAACCCGCAAAAATGGCCATTCAACCGTAGTCGTTCACCAACCTCTAGTCAGAGAGGTTATGGGAAGAATATTTACCAAAATCGCCCAAATCACTCTCAACCTCCCCACCACCGACTTTACCTGCGGTTTCAAAATTTTTAGCCGAGCCGCAAAAGAAACAATTTTCCCGCTGTCACGTATCAATCGTTGGGGCTATGACCCAGAAATAATTTTCTTGGCTATCTCACATGGATTTACTGTTGTTGAAAAAAGTGTCACCTGGTCGGACCAAAAAGGCACTCGGGTCAATCTCATCCGCGACAGTATTCGCTCGCTTGTCGAGCTAGTTCAAATTCGCCTAAATTCGCTCCGGGGTGCATACACCCAAAACTATCAGGCCAGGTTAGGTCTTCACATTGCTCAATGAGACTATTAGTCATCACTAGTTACCCTGAAAATGGATTGACTCACGGTCAAAAAACAGTTGGCGTCGCTTCGTATACTAAAAACACCATCGACGCCTTGACCAAGGCCGATCCCACTATCAGACCAGTTGTATGGGCCGAAACAAACAATCACTGGAAAAGAAATTCTCTCCTTTCGTTACTCCATCTTAGTCTTAAATTAGTTAGCACAAACTACGACCATCTTCTTTTGCCACACGAATTTAACATGTTCGGTTCGGCCAAAACTGTATTAGTTTTCCCTCTATTGCAATTAATTAATCGGCTCAAAGGGAAGCCCAGCACCCTAGTACTTCATCAGGTGATTGCGGATTTTGGTTCCATTTGGAAACATGCCGGGTTTCCGCGATACGCTGCTTTGTTTATCAATATTCTGGCGAAATTTTACTATTTTCTGATAATCTTACTTAGCCAAAAGACCATTGTCTTTGATCAATTTCTAAAAAAACGATTATCCAGACATCAACAGTCAAAAATTACAGTCATTCCCCACGCGGTTCAAAAATTTGTCACACCTCGAAAGAATTACAAAACAAAATACTTTAACATCCTTTTTTTTGGTTATCTGGCTCAATACAAGGGGCTCGAGTTGCTAATCGAGGCTTTTGGTCAATTTGTAAAAATAAATCCCAATGCCCGCCTGACAATAGCTGGCGGTCCAAACCCAAATCACCTATCAAAACCTTTTTATCAGAAATATCTTGCCTCGCTTAGAAAGCTCGGTGACGACCCAAAAATTACTCGCACAGGGTTTGTCAAACAATCAGATATACCTGCATTATTTTCCCTTACAGATCTGGTGGTCCTTCCTTATCAGACAGCTATGTCGGCATCAGGTCCACTTTCGCTGGCACTCTCGTTTCAAAAACCATTTATCTTGTCCCAACCATTATCCGTTTATACTCAGACAACTGACTTTGCCAATGCCCTTGTCAAAAATAAATTATATACAAAAGACATTGTTTTTCTGTTAAACCCAACCTCCCTACAAAAAAAACTAGCCGAGCTAGTCTATTCGCCTGGTAAATTACAAAATATTCAACAATTGTCTACTAGCCTGTATTCCGAACGCGCTTGGTCAAAAATCGCATATCGCTATTTGAGTATTTTTAGGTCAGTGTAAACTAGACCCCGCTCAGGCCCAAACCTTTATCCTTCATACACTGTTCGAACACGTCCCGCATCGGGGCTCGGGTACTCGAACCCTTGGCCTTATCTTCAAAAATAAAATCGCTTGCCTTGTTACACCCATCAACAGCTTCAAAAGTTTGGCGTTTCTCCTGCAGCACCAACAACCGATTAAACGACTGGTTGAAAATAATACCCAAAGCCCCAACCAGCACCACGGCTGCCAGACCCAACAAAAACGCATATTTATTCATACAGCTAAATATACCACGATAACAGATATTACACAAATTATAGGACGTCAATTTATCAGCCTAATAATGCTAAACTAGTTCCGTACCACAAAACCCTTTTTATGACCAAAAAGAGACTATCCATCCTCAAACCATCGTTATTTTTGGTTAGCTTGGCTGTCCTGTGCACATTACTTATCTATCTCAACTACTCCCCCAATACCTGGCTGACAGGCTGGGACAACCTCCATCCGGAATTCGCCCCCAGGATGAATCTCGAACGCTCTTTTTATGCCGTCTGGCAGGAATACCAATCGTTAGGGCTTCTGGGCGGCATGGCCCACGCCAGCGACCTACCCCGACAGTTGATCATGGCCACCGCCCTCACCTTTGGATTACCCGCCATGCTCTGGCGCTACACATGGACTTTTGCCATGCTCCTTGCAGGTCCTTTGGGTGTTTATTTATGTATTCAATTTTTTCTGGGTGAATTCAAAGCCAAGCACCATCTGGACAAACGAACTCGTGACTACGCTAGTGTATTGGGCTCAATTTTTTATCTACTCAACCTAGCTACCATCCAAACGTTTTTTACCCCATTCGAATCCTTCACCTCTTTTTATGGCTTTTCCCCCTGGCTAGTCTTTGTCACTGTCAATTACCTATCCCGGCCTTCCCAAAAAAGATATCTCGCTCTTATTCTCGTCTATTTTCTCTCCTCACCCTCGTTTTATGTCGAAACTCTCTTTGTTGTTTTGTCGCTCTGCTTGCTTCCCGTCTGGTTTTTCCACATTCATCAAGGTGGCTACTCGCTCAAATATATTTCTGGCATTGTTAGCTCAGTCGTCAGCTTACTTATCACCAACGCTTTCTGGCTTCTGCCTGTTATCTTTTTTGTCCTTACCAACGGCACTGTCGGTATGTCTTCCCACATCAACCAAGTTGCCTCACCCGAAACATATCAGCGCAATTTAGAGTTTGCCAGCATCCCCAACATTGCCCTACTCAAAGGTTTTTGGTTCAACTTTGTTGACCTTGGTCCCAATCAAAAATTTGACTTTCTCCTTTCGGTCTGGCGAAAACATCTGGACAACCCGGCCATCTCCGCCATCGGTTATCTCAATTTTTCCTTGGTCGCTGTTGGCGCATATTATGCCCTCAAAAAGAAAATTCCCTACGCTACCTCAGTGCTTTCTATCGCTCTCATCTGTTTATTTTTTCTACTAGGCGGAGGACTGCTGATCAGTGGTGGAGTACCGATTTTGGGTGAACTATTCCGCTCGCCCTTTACCAAATTCAGTACCCCCCTAGTCTTTTCCTACTCCATCTTCTTTGCTATAGGGTCGATTTTTTTACTCGACCTTTTTTCAAATTTACACATCCGTTTGACCTATTACCTTACCCTATTTACCCTCGTCTTTGGCCTCGCCATCTTCACCGCTCCTGCTTTTTCCGGTAACCTCATCTCCCCCAATATGCGCCGGACTATTCCCGATGAATATTTTCAACTGTTCAAATATTTCAAATCAGAAGATCCTTCTGGCAGAATTGCCAACTTTCCCCAGCATACCTTTTGGGGTTGGAGTTTCTACGACTGGGGATATCGCGGTTCCGGCTTTCTCTGGTATGGTATTCGCCAACCGATTCTCGATCGCGCTTTTGACGTCTGGGAAAAATCGTCTGAGAATTACTATGACCAAATCACCAGTGCCCTATATTCCCAAAATCAGGAAGAATTCGAAAACATACTTTTCAAGTATCACGTCAACTATCTCCTGCTCGACTATCATGTTGTTAACCCCGATAACCCCAAGGTATTGTATCTAGCCGAGCTAAAGCAACTTATTGACTCCTCGCAGTATATAAATCTAGAAAAAAACTTCAATGACAAGTTAATGGTTTACAGGGTAAACCTACCATATCGATCACAAAATTTCATTTCTCTCCTAGCCGACAATAGCCAAAACCAAAAACCCGTATTTAACCCGGTATTTCGACCCGACAAGTCCTGGAAAAGTCAGGACAGCTGGCTAATCAAGGACCTCGCCATAGATTCGCAGTTCCACGACCTGAATTTGCCTTCACTGACCAAAACAGAATATCTTGTGCCAGTAAAAATTTCTTACAAAAAAAACTTCGACCAAATCGATTTTAAACTGGACCCCATATTACCCCAAATAAAGCTAGCCGATCAATTTTTGCAAAACCAGACCCAACCCAACTATTTCTCGGTACCCACCACCACACTACAACGCGAATTTGTCCTAGAGATCGACAACCAATACTTCGAGATGATTTTACCCGCGGAATTAAATTACCAAAGCGACTACAATCCCCTAGCTACTGCCTTTGTCCCCACCCGGACTACTTTCAATTTCAATCTATACCAGAACAACCCGATTGATGGTGTTGATCTGACCAAAGAGCTACAAAGTCAAACGCCATATCAATGCTATTCCCAAAAACCCAACCGCAAAATTGAAAAAGTTCTTGACCAGGACTCTCTCACTCTTATAGGCCAGGATGTTGTTGGTTGCCTCTCCACTCCGATCAGTTCCAATAGCGACCTTACTTCTATTTACTTCGAGTATCGATCCTCCACTTTTACGCCGGGTTTTGCCAATATCACCAGCAGCGAACTTGGTGGTTACCCTGCCAATACTCCTCGCGAACCCTCCAAAGCCAATTGGCAAACGTGGCACAGCTACAGCAAACAAATTCCCCAAAATCCTCAAGTCAATTTGCTGCTCGAAGCCAACAATAGTGAAGCGATTCAAGAAATTTCTTACCGCAAAATCCGCCTCTTTCGCCACCCCAAAATCTTCTCGGCAGAAGAAAAGCTAAATCCCATCCCCTCACGCACCCTCCCCCTAGACAAATCTAGTTCTAGTATCAAAGTTTTCCTCCCCAAAGTTCAAACTTACCTCACCACCCACATTGACTCGAGTTCAAACTTACTCGCCCCACAAATTGACAACTGCAATTCTTTTTCGAAAGGCATATTTTCGAAAGAAAAATCAGCCAACTCCATTCTCTACTCTAGTAGGGATGCTATTGGCTGCGATTACGCTAGCCTGCCCCACCTTTCTCACGCGGTCAGTTATATTCTCGATTTTTCGGGACAAAATGAACAGGGGTTACCCTTGGTCGCCTGCCTCGAAAACTGGACCACCCGTCGTTGTGATATCTACGAACGATTAAACAAAGACTCGAACCAAAGTATTCTCCAATCCATTGCCAACCCCAATGAGCTACCCGGCTACACACTACACCTTTACAATCAATCTTTCGATACTCGCCTGACCCAAAATCGACTCGACAAACTCGACATCTACCCTATTCCGGCCAACTATCTAAAAAATATCAGCCAAAACACCCCTAGCCCCGCCGACCCCAAAGCCACAATCATCTCTACCCATCCTGCGCCTTTTTTGTACACCGCTGTAATCACCAACAACCAACCAACCTCCCTCAATCTTTACCAAACCCGCTCAAGGTACTGGAAAGCCTTCGAAGTGCCCACAGAAACGCTCCAGAGACCATTTTTTTGGCAACTTCTCAATCTTCCTCTTCGACTATGGAAGTCACCAAACGCTCTTTCTCCTGACAACCACGACTCATGGTACAACTCCTGGCTGCTTCCATCCGGTAACCACCACTTAATTATTATTTACTATCCCCAATACTTGGAATTTGTCGGCTTTACCCTGCTACTCTTTGCGCCCATTCTATTTCTTTTTCAGCCCAGACCCCACCAAAAACATACCCTCTTCCAACGATAAAAAACCCCGCTGGGGGCTCGATGGAAAAGATAAGCCTGCCCAACTTACCCCACCGAACCCCCACCAGGGTCTATCTATTGACTTGGATCTAGCAAAGTGATATTTTTCTTAACTAGATCTACATCAACTGTCCTGATGTAGTGCATGTAACAAACAAAAAAAGGGCTTTGCTATTCGAGTCTTCGTCTGCGGTAGTAAAGCTCTTTTTTGTATACCTTAAATCTACCACATCCTGTCAAGATATTCAACCTATAGCGTTTACCAGCGTTCTTTTCCCTATAACCCATAATATTCATTACCTTATTTTCGAGGCTAAAAACACCCCAAAAAGCCAAATATTGCCCCTTGTGGATAACTTTGCCTTTCACATTGCGATACAATTGGCCCATGGCAAATTCAGTCTTTTTTTGCTCTAGCTGCGGCAACGAATTTGCCAAATGGGTTGGCAAATGCCCGGCGTGCGGTTCCTGGAACACCCTCTCCGAAGTATCCTCGGTCATCAGAACAGGAAAACCCAAAAGCAACAGGCGCCACTCGCCCGCAATTAAACCCACCACCCCCACTCAAGCCCTGTTATCCGCCAAAAACCTAAGTTTTTTCACCAACATCGGTGAGTTTGATCGCGTCTTGGGTGTCGGCATTACCAAGGGTGGTGTCTACTTGATTTCTGGTCAACCGGGCATTGGTAAATCTACCTTACTATCACAGTTGGCTATCTCCCTCTCACCCACGCACAACAATATCCTTTACACCTGCTCCGAAGAAACCTCAGCTCAAGTTGCTTCGCGCCTAAAGCGCATTGCTCCCAAGGTAAACCTTGACCACATTCAGCTGCTCGAAAGCAGTAGCGTCGATCAAATCACCGCTACGCAAAACCACCAGGCCGATATCGTCATTGTCGATTCGATACAATCTATCTACAGCCCTGACAACCCCACCACTTCCGGCACCATCACTCAAATCCGCGACTGCGCTAGTCTGTTGATTCAACATGCCAAAGAAACCGGTATACCAATCATTATCGTTGGTCACGTCACCAAATCAGGGGGCCTGGCTGGGCCCAAACTACTCGAACACATGGTCGATGTAGTGTTGGAACTTACGGGCGATCGCCACACCAATTTACGGCTATTACGCTCAGTCAAAAACCGCTTTGGTCCCACAGATGAAGTTGGTTTGTTCAATATGGTCGGCAGCGGCCTTGAAGAAGTTTCCGACCCATCAAAATTTTTGCTCGAAGGTAAGCTCGACCACACACCGGGTTCCGCCTTGACTATG
The DNA here is from genome assembly GCA_964487665.1 of uncultured Pseudomonadales bacterium. Classification (GTDB taxonomy): domain Bacteria; phylum Patescibacteriota; class Microgenomatia; order UBA1400; family MFAQ01; genus CAZARR01. Next base: position 2,616 of record CAZARR010000009.1, on the reverse strand, counting down.
ATTATGGAGGGGACCCGTCCAATGACCATAGAAATTCAGGCTCTGGTCACCACCACCAATCTTCCCATTCCGCACCGTACAGCCAAAGGCATTACCACCGCTCGCCTACAATTGATTTGTGCCATCCTCAGCAAACATCTCAACCTTACTCTCGCTGACAAAGACGTATTCCTGAACATTACCGGTGGTATTACCCTCACCGAACCAGGCGCAGATCTCGGCATTGCTCTGGCCATAATTAGCTCGTACAAAAATAAACCACTCCCCGAGCGCTCAGTCTGCTTTGGTGAGCTGGGGCTTTTGGGCGAGCTTCGCCGCGTCACCTATCAGGAAAAACGCCAAAAAGAAGCCCAAAAGCTGGGCTATCAGACCATAATCAGCCCGCACCAACATCGCCAAATTCGGGACATCAAATTTTAATATTTATTTCTTGGCTATCTCGGCCAGATAAGCGAGGAATTCTTTCCGCACTTTTTCCCAATCACCTTTTGCTTCTTCGATTTCTTTAAAAATCAACTCCACATCAACCAATATCTGATCTTCCTTTACGATCAATTTTGTTTTTGCCATTATTTACACAAATTTATAATATCTAGGTGAACCAATCTGGTTATCTGTAACCAACTGGCACCTCGGTCAAAACTACTCCCAAACTCATTCTCCGCGTACTCACATCGAGCATCTCTACGTATGCATCGACCTCTTCGTCCACCTTATAGTCTTTTCCTTGTGGCATCTTTGATACGTGTATCAATCCATCGATACCTTTCTCAAAGTTTACCAAAGTTCCGTAAGGAGCAACCCGGACCACCTTGCCCTTGTGACGCGTGCCCACCGCAAAACGCTCCTCGATACCATCCCATGGGTCTTTGCCCAGACGCTTTATCGACAAATTCAATTTTCCCGCTTCCTTGTCAATACCAATCACCTGTACTTTCATTTCCTGACCAACTTTGAACAATAGATTTGGGTCAATCACTTTTTCCCAGCTGATTTCACTAATATGCACCAAACCTTCGACCTTGGCCTCCTCGATAACCTTGTCGTCTTTTGCATCCTTTACCGGAACCCCTACCGTTACAAACACCCCAAAAGGCATTATCCCCGATACTGTCCCTTCGAGCTTGTCACCCACAGTTACATGTTCCAAAGCCACGTCTTTTCGAGCCAATCCTTCCGCTTCCGAAACCAACTTTTCACTAAAAATCAATCTATTCTGCTCCTTATCAACTTCGATCACCTTGGCCTTAAACGACTTACCCAAAAGCTGGGTCATCTTGCCCAAATACTGCTCGCCAAACTGCGAAGTAGGTACAAATCCACGTACGTTATCCACCCGTACGATCATTCCTCCTTTATTAACTTCCAAACCAAAAATCTCGACTTCTTTTTCGGTTTGCAGCCAATCCTCAAACATCCCCCAGCGACTATCTTCCAGCGCTTTCTTTAGCGACAACACCGTCTGACCCTGATCATTTTCGGGATACTTTACAAAGGCCTTGATCTTGTCACCCAGCTTAAAAGTTTTCAAAACATCTCCCGCATCTTTCAGGTCTCGGTCCATCACCACACCTTCGGTCTTTGAACCTACATCAACCAAAAGCATCTTGCTAGAAATGAAGGTAATGACACCTTCCACCTCGTCCCCACGCTTAAAAATGCGAAGCGACCCGCCCTTGGCGGCCATCAACTGGTCCATTGCCGAAGTCGGCACCTCTTTGTTAGAAATTACCTCCGATTGTATTTTGGTATTTTTGGTAGCCATTGAACATCATTTCCCCTTTCTGTCTTTTGGACTCTGGTATTTTAGCACAAACACACCCAAAGGAGGACCCACCGTGAGGCCGATCCTCTAACGAGCCCGCCACATCTCCAAATACCTCCCGAAATCATTCCGCCCTTACAATTATTCACCCGTGCTATATTTCTCAACCTTATTGGCTATTGTCCCGCCTCCCAATAATGCCTTCAGCTGCATTTTTAAAATCATTTAAGTCAGGAACTTTCGGACTCCGCCATCCATGAACATTTTCCGCAAAATCTGTGTAATGAGCCCCAAATGCAATGCGCGCATCATCTCTTGGCATACAATACACAGTCAACCGGAGTGGACAGAGACCGCGGATACTGCCTACCCGTGCCACCTGATCAGACTCTTTCTTCAAATCTATATCCGTAAGTCCACCAGACACACCCACCAAAGTACCCGGCGGTAAGATTACACCGCTCACATTAATTGGAACCAAATTTATAGCAGTCGCGTTACTAAACTGGGGGGTTGTTAGAATATGGTATCTTCCGGCTTTCTGATAAAGTATTGGCTCACCGAATCTATCTACATAAACCACACACCTCGCCCCACTAGTTCTTAGTGATGTTCCCGGCAGAGTAGCGGATAAATAAAACTCAGAATTTTTACAATTCCCCCACATGTCGATTTGGCTTTCAAATGGAATTTCCCAAACTGCCTCTCTACTTGGACCCAAGGAATTCTCAAGTAAACTCCAAATCAAACTCGTTCCAACATTATCAAATCCAACTCGTGCAGTTCTGATCCTGTTCAAAATGAACCTCACACGGCCTGAGAGGCCGTGGTATCGGTTCTGTTTTTTCGTT
>CAZARR010000008.1:0-44767 GCA_964487665.1 uncultured Pseudomonadales bacterium | reverse complement strand
TCATCATCTTCGAAATCATATCATCCATTTTTACATGTTCCAAAAGAACATAAAAGGTTACAATAAAAATCATGAAAATAATCCTTCTTAACCTATATTCAGGTCTGATAAATAGAGGGGGTGAAGTGTTTGTGCACCAGTTGGCCAAGAAACTTGCCCAAGTTAACGAGGTTTATGTTATTCAAGGTGGACCTTGTACCGATTCAACTAACCCTTGTTGTATTTCGATTGATGTGAATGTTAATTTATCACACCACCATCAACAATTACCCACTTCACATCCTTTCAGACGTTTTTTTGTCGATTACTTCAAACTCAAAGAGGCTGTCTTTACCTTATATTCGTTACCCCACTTATTGAGAATAAAACCTGACATAATTATTCCCCTGAACTCTGGATGGCAAGTGCTACTTATTAACCTACTATCAGCCTTTATTAAGACAAGGGTGGTAGTCACCGGGCAATCCGGTCCGGGATGGGACGATCGTTGGAACCTGTTTGCCAAGCCAGCCCTATTTATCGCCCTTACCAAAAGACAACTGTTATGGGCCAAAAATCACAATCCATGGAACGTAAAATTATATAAAATCTCTAATGGTGTCGATGTCAACAATTTTACGCCTGCCAAGAAGCCAGCTAAGTTAAATTTAGCCCACCCGATTGTGTTGTGTGTTGGTGCTGCAATAAAAAGTAAGAACATTGAAGAAACTATTCTTGCTGTCGCAGCAACAACGAACTTGTCTTTGATTTGGGTAGGAGAAGGCCCACTTACGGATAGTTTAGTAAATTTTGGAAACAAACTACTGGGTAAAAGACGTTTTGTACATTTATCAGTTCAACACCAAGAGATGAACAAGATTTATGTGGCGGCTGATGTCTTTACACTTTGTTCCCAGTCTAGCGAGGCATTTGGTATCGTGTATCTCGAGGCAATGGCCTCTAATTTACCGATTGTTGCCACAAACGATTCTTCGCGAAGAGAAATTATCGGTGAAAAAGGTATTTTTGTTAATAATCCGTCAGACTCCAAAGAATATTCAAGCGCCCTACTCAAAGCAATTTCTAGACGTAATAATTCTCAGACGCGGGTACGAGCCCACAAGTTCAGTTGGGAGAAAATAGCTGAACAGTATCAGCGTGCTTTTGAATCCATTGTCAATTCGATCGAACCTTAGCCCATACAGTTTTCACTATCGATTCAATTGTTTCAAATTTTGGCCTCCAACCAAGCTTATCCCTAGCCTTCTGACTGCTTGCTACCAAGGTCGCTGGATCCCCCTCCCTTCGCGCATCTATTCGTGTCGGAACCAATTTCCCTGTTACTTTCTCAACCGCTCGAACAACCTCTAAAACCGAATATCCATTCCCGTTGCCTAAATTAAAAAAATCACAAGGAACCAATTCTAAGTACTTTATTGCCCTTATGTGTGCATCAATTAAATCGGATACGTGTACATAATCGCGAACACAAGTACCGTCTGGGGTATCATAGTCGTCACCAAAGATTGACAGAATTGGTCGTTTACCCAAAACTACATCAAATATAATTGGAATCAGATGTGTTTCCGGGCTATGGGCTTCGAGCGTAGAGGCAGTTGCACCGCAAGCATTAAAATAGCGTAACGAAACGAATTTGAGACCATAGGCATTGTGGTACCACTCAAGAATTTGTTCAAACATGTATTTAGATAATCCATATGGGTTAATAGGGGACTTTTCGTCATTTTCTTTTATGGGTACCGTTTGGGGATTACCAAAAATCGCGGCCGTTGACGAAAAAATAACACTTTTACATCCAGCTTCTAACAGTGAATCTAGTAACAATGCCCCCTTACCCACATTATTCCCAAAATATTTCGACGGGTTGCTAACTGATTCTGGTACTAGCGATGCAGCCCCAAAATGAATTGCTAACTCACACTTTTCTTTGGATAGTACTTCCCTCACGAAATTTTTATCTCCAAAATCACCTTCGAAAAAAGTTGCATTAGCACTGACATTGTCTCTGTACCCGGTGGAAAGGTTATCAATTACCACCACTTCATCGCCCAGTTCAAGTAATTTACTAACGCAAACCGAACCAATATATCCCGCACCTCCAATAACCAAAATCTTAGCCATTTCTTAGATTATATTTCAATATACAGATCAATGCCCATACGCCATCCTTCCAGTTAATTTTTTTCCCCTGCTCATATCTTCGTCCGTCATAGCCTATACCAACCTCAAAGACACAGTAGTTCATCTTGGCAATTTTTGCGGTAAACTCCACTTCAAAACCAAATCGATTTTCTTCAATAATCAGGTTATCAGCAACTTTCTTGGTGAAAGCCTTGTAACCAGTTTCCATATCAGTTAAGTTAAGGTTTGTCATCATATTTGATAACAATGTCAAAAGTTTGTTCCCCAACATGTGCCAGAAATACAGCACCCTATGCGCCTTTTGTCCGGCGAACCGACTGCCAAATACCACGTCTGCGCCGTGATGCAGGATCGGGTCCAATAGGTCGCGATAATCTTTAGGGTTATATTCCAAATCTGCATCCTGGATCACTATTGCGTCTCCAGTAACGTTTTTCATCCCCGCTCTCAACGCAGCCCCTTTTCCCATATTTTCTTTCAAACGAACCAATTTAATTCTTTTATCTTTAACCTTCCTTAACTCTTCCCAAGTCCCGTCTGTCGAGCCATCGTCAATAACAATTACTTCCTTGGGTATCCCCAAAGTGTCAGCTACAAGAACATTTTTTAGGCATAATCGAATTGTTTCCTGTTCATTGAAGACAGGCATTACCACACTGAGTTTTTTTAGGTTCATCTGTTGCTAGTTTACAATAGTCAATGTGGCGACAAAAGTTTTGGATTGCGGCTCCGACATTTTGGACAGTATGTCTTGGTCGCCGCGATATAATCAGTGGATAGTTTCTTTGTTTAAGGAGTATTTTGGCCAAAACACTCTTGAAATAGGCTCAGGTCGTGGCAACTTATCACAATGGTTGCCTCACCGGTCCAAGCTTATCTTAAGTGATATTGATTCGGGGTATATAGACTTATTGCGACAGTCTGGTTATGTCGTATATAAATTTGACCCGTCGAAAAAAATCCCCAAAAGTCTTTCAAATCTTCGTTTTGATAGCATCTTTTCTTCAAACGTCCTAGAGCACATCGCTAACGACGAAAAAGCGCTGTTAAATCTATACAAACTATTAAAACCAAATGGGAAAATACTTCTATATCTTCCGGCTTTACCAGTAATTTTTGGTTCGCTAGATCTCGCGCTCGGTCATTACCGCCGTTATACCAAAAAAAGTTTAGAATCCAAGCTAGCTCAGGCAGGTTTTGTTGTAAGTACAATTAAATATGCGAACCTTGTTGGTTTCTTTGCTTGGTGGTGGTATTCCAAGGTTCTTAGGAGGACTAGTATCTCAAAATCAAACTGCTCCACCTTTGATCGAATCATCATGCCTCTGCTACGATTGGAAGAGCAAATGGTATGCCCTTTTGGCCAGAACATTATGGCTGTCGGTATAAAACCAAAATGAATCTAACAATTATTATTCCCACCCTTAATGAAGAAGATGACTTGCCTCGTACCTTAAATTCTCTAAAAGAATTCAACGCCCAAGTACTGGTCGTCGACTCGGGGTCCATTGACAAAACCACCTCAATTGCCAAAAACTTTGGATGCAGGGTAGTTAGACATCCGTTTGTCTCCTTTTCCGATACCAGAAACTTTGCTGATTCTTTAGCCAAAACAAAATGGATAATGCAGATAGAGGCCGATGTGGTAGTCCCTAGCCAGACTCGGTCAGAAATTACTAATTCTCTTCACCAAGAAGAGATCTATGCATTTTATATTGGCCGCATCAATCAAATATGGGGTAAACCGATTTTGCACTCTGATTGGGGGCCAAATGACGATTGCCACATCTGGCTTTACCGAAAGGGCATTGGTAGCTGGTCAAACAATGTACACGAGCAATTTATTACAACCCTTCCCACCGGGAAACTAAAACACAACTTACTTCATTACAACTACAAAACTGTAAGCGAATTTATCGACAAAACTGACCGATACTCAACTCTAGCAGTAAAAAAAAGTAACACTTTCCTATGGCTAGCCCCGTTTAAAGATTTTTTCAAAAGATATATATATAAACTTGGTTTTCTCGACGGATATCACGGCTTATTTTTAGCGTATTTACAAGCGATTTATCATGTTAATGTTCTAGTCAAGTCGAAAACATTATGATATATGCCATATCTATTATTGGATTGCTTCTCAGATTAATAAACATTAATCAGAGTCTATGGCTTGATGAAGCCGCCTCGTGGACGCAGGCAATTCTCCCTTTAAACCATTTTTTTGTTGCCCTGAGGACTGATGTTCACCCACCTATGTTTAATCTTTTATTAAAAGTATGGATTCTAATCTTTGGGGATACTGAGATTGTCATGAGATTGTTACCAGTTATTTTGGGTACACTCGTAATTCCAACAATATACCTACTGGTGCTAAGCCTACCAATAACCAACGAAGTACAGAAAAAGAGAATTGCTCTCTTCAGCGCACTGTTGATGGCTATAAATCCCCTAGCTATTTATTACTCCCAAGAGATTCGCATGTACTCACTGACAACCCTATTAACAGTTTTAGGGTGGCACTATCTTGGCAGAAACAAAACTATTTTCATCTTGATATCCACCGCCAACCTATATACGTTTTATCCAAGTATTTTTATCCTTATTTCTCAGGCTCTTTACTGGTATTTCCACAACAAGACCAGACCGAAATTATTCTCGATGTCGATTTTCTTTCTGCCCCTTTTTGCTCTCATCCCCTTGCTACCAATCACCATTCGACAGGTTACGGGGAGCGACCTAATGGTAAACTCATTACCCGGTTGGGCGAAAATTAGCGGCGACCTTTCTCTGAAATCAATAATATTAATCCCTATCAAGTTTTGTTTAGGGAGAATAAATCTTAGTTCGACTCCAGGACTAGTATTCCCAGCTGCTCTAGTCATTGCCTACACCACGAGTCTTGCTATTCTTGGGACTCACCACCCCAACTCAAAAAAATTCATATACTGGTTATTTACACCTCTAGTTTTGGCTATCGCCACCAGCTTCAAAATCCCCATGTTGGGTTACTGGCGATTTAATTTTCTTCTTCCGGCCTTTGTCATACTTATTGCCATCGGTCTCGGACATCTACGTAGGTGGTTGCTATATTTTAACCTTATTTTATTGCTCTCGATAGAACTTACAGCCGATCTTTTTTACTTCGGCAATCCAAGTTTTCAACGGGAAAATTGGAGAGCAACCAGAACATTAATTACAGCCCCTAATTCATTGGTAGTGGTAAATTTTCCCGATAGCTTTGCCCCCATGAAATACTATTTACCAAACCAAGCAATTTATCCGACTCAGAAAAAACTGGGGGTAATTCGAGATGACATAGATGAAAGTTTCTCCAACGCTATCGGCGATCACAAAACAATATATCTATTTGATTACTTATCAGACATTACTGATCACGAAAGAAAAACAAAAAGCTGGTTAGTCAATGCCGGGTTTAAACTTGGCGACACTTACTCACTTAGCGGCGTAGGCCAGATATATGAATTCAATGCTAATTAAGTTCAGTTTATTTGCAATCAGCCACGTTTGTTTGATTCTGTTTGGGGGTTATTTTTTATCACCGGAATTTGCTGTTTATCCTTATCTTCAAGATCAGGGATTTCTCCCATACCAGAACATAGTCGACCAGCACCTACCGATCATTGCCTTTGGCCCTATCCATTTACCGGCAATTCTCGCTACGTCTTACTGGCTACTCCTTACCTTCCTTACTCTGGTCGTCCTGACCGATCTATTTCTTTTTCTATTGCTAATCAAACACGAGTCCAAACACACAACATTAGTGATGTTTTTTTATGTATCATGCAGTTTGTTTTTCGGAGGGAATACATTCTGGTACGAAACATGGATCAGTTTTTTTCTATCTGGGGCGATGCTTCTTGCAGATTCAGAGAACATGTTTAAACAACTTTCAGCTGGTGTGCTTGTCGGACTTACGCTATTGTGTAAACCAATCATTTTACTCGGCGTGGTTTTTTTGTTCATATACCGTAGATTAACGGTTACACGTTTCCATATTGCGGGGATTTTGGTCCCCGTCGCCATTACCATACTTTTTTTAGCTCGATTCGACCTAATTAACGCTGCTCATCAAATGATCTTTGTCTTTAACACTGGGCCATACATAAAAATTGCATCACAATCCCCGAGTCTGCGACAAATATTTTTTACACTTGCCTTTATCGCTCTACCGGTATTTTCGGCCCTATTTCGAAGAAATTTAACACTGGGGTTAAGCACCATGGGATTATTATCCCTATTGGCTTACCCCCGTTTTGAGCCGTTTCACTTACAGGTAGCAGTCCTTGGGGTGGTACTACTCATGACACCCCTCTCCATGTCAAAACACACCATCTATCTTCTCAATGGGCTATCAGTTATTTTGATGGTGATGGTATTTGTGCGTATATTTAACCATCCTTATGGTAACTTCTATTTTACAAAAGATCTCGACAGTGTTTCCGACTGGGTCAAGAGCTTCGATAGCGACAACACGTTATATATACTTGGGGGAGAGGATTTGATATATCCTTTAGCCCAAAAAATCCCCCCGGGATACACTTACATTCCCAGTTTGCCATGGTATCTTCAATCTTCACAATTACAAAAGGCGATCATCTCTTCTCTCGCTGTTTCTCCGAATACACCGATTTTAATTCGCAAAACGTCAACTATTGATAAGGTCAATATTTACCAATCATCTGGCTCGATTAGAGAATACATAGAAAAAAACTACAAATTACATGAAGAAAGGTTTGGTTACGGACTATACTTAAATAAACTGCTTTACCCATGAAAATCGCCATCGATATTAGCCAGATAATTTACGGCACAGGGGTGTCAACATACACCAAGCAACTGGTATCATCCCTGATTCGACTGTACCCGTCGGACGAATATCTTTTGTTTGGGGGGTCGTTGCGGCAACAAGATGTTCTTACCAGGTTTGCCAGAAGAAATAATGTCCAAGCAAAAATATTTCCGCTACCACCAACCCTAATGAGCTTTCTATGGAACTCGCTTCACATCGTAAACATCGAGGCATTAATTGGCAAAAGCGACCTGATCCACACCTCAGACTGGGTAGAGCCCCCTTCCCAGATTCCAAAAATTACCACAGTCCACGATTTGGTTCCTTTTAGGTACCCTGAATACAGCCATCCGAGGATCGTCTCAACTCACCGTAAACGTCTCGCCTGGGTAATCAAAGAATCAATAAAGATTATTTGTGTTAGCCAGTCAACCAGGCAAGATTTAATCGACGCATTTAACATCGATGGTAAACGGATAGAGGTCGTTTACGAAGGTGTTGATAGCACCTTCCAACCAGCCAGTCCGGACGAAATCACTCAAATTAAAAATAAATATAAGATCAACTCTGATTATATTTTTTGCCTTTCAACTATCGAACCAAGGAAAAATATTCCACGACTTATACAAGCTATGAAAACTGTCCGCAAAAAGTATCCAGAGATCAAACTAGTTATTGGTGGTCGAACTGGCTGGGTATCTCCGTCGCCATTCGGTCCGGGAGTGATCACTACTGGATATTTAGTTGACACCGATTTACCACCACTTTTTTCGGGCTGCAGCTGTTACGCCTTGCCTAGTTTATACGAAGGTTTCAGTCTAAGTCATTTGCAGGCCATGGCCTGTGGCGCTAGCGTTGTCGGCTCACGTTTGTCCAGTATGCCCGAAGTCATCGGTGACGCTGGCGTGCTCACCGACCCCTTCGATGTGAAATCAATCGCCACTGGTATAATCGAGGCGATCGAAAACAGACAATCCTACTCGTCCCTCGGATTGGTCAGGTCGAAAATGTTCTCTTGGGACAAAACAGCACAACAAACCCATGCAATATATCAATCCGTGTTAAACACATGATTCTGGGTGTTGATATCAACGAAGCCAATGTTTCTCAGCGAGTAGGGGTAAACCAAGTCGCCTTCGAGTTGTTTACCCATTTGGTTAGCACGAATACCAAACACCACATCATTGCCTTTTCCAAAAACCGCCCCCTACCCGATTTCCCCCCCAGCTCGAACCTATTGTCGTATGAAACATTTGGACCAAACAGTGCCTGGGTCCTTACGGGCCTAACAAAAAGATTATTATTCGGAAGACCAAAAATCGACTGTTTATTTTCCCCTAGCCATTACACACCGTTACTTTCCTTTACGCCAGCTGTAATTGCCGTTATGGACCTTTCTTACGAACGTTATGGCACTCAATATTTCACCAGTTACGATTATAACCAGCTCAAACGCTGGACCCCATTATCAGTAAAAAAGGCCAGAAAAATAATCACCATCTCCCAGTTTTCAAAAGACGAAATTGTTAGTTTTTATCATACAAAGCCTGAAAAAATCGAAATAATCTATCCAGGAAGAAACACCAATCTATTCCATGCCAAAATTCCCAAGAGCAAGATTGTTAAAATTAAAAAAAGGTTTGCCATATCAGGGAAGTATTTTATTTATGTTGGTACCCTGCAACCACGTAAGAACCTAATTCGTTTAATCGAAGCGTTTTCTCAACTTGCCAAACCAATCGGGTCAAAAAAAATTAAACTAGTGATTGTGGGGAAAAGGGGTTGGCTTTATGACCAAATAATGGAGAGGGTAAAAAAGTTGAGGATCGAGGATAATGTAATATTTACTGGTTTTATTCCAAATGACGATTTGCCGGCTCTACTCCGTGGAAGCATCGCATACGTTCTTCCAAGTCTCTACGAGGGGTTCGGAATGCCACCCGTCGAGGCCCAATCAGTTGGAACTGTTGTGATCGTCAGTAGAATTAGTTCACTTCCTGAAGTAATAGGCGAGGGCGGGGTTTACATCGATGATCCAGACTCTGCCAAGAATATTGTTTCAGTTTTAAACGAAGTCCTGCAGCTTAAGAAAGGCGAGCGCGAAGTCTTGATCCAAAAGGGTAAAGATAACGCCAAAAGGTTCGACTGGGAAGAATCTGCCAGGAAATTACTTTCGGTTTTGGAATCGGTTGGCTCACATCATGTATCATAAATACAAATGAGAATATTAAATCTGGGAATTGATTTATCGGGAATTTATTTTTACGACAAAAACAATCAAACAATAGATTTTTCGATCGCTAGGGGAAAAATCATCAACCGACTGTTTAATTACTTACTTGACTTACAACTATTATTACTTTGGGTCGTTGGTTATTTTCCCAGCCACTTTCTCCGTCGGACCTTTTACAAATTTTCGGGAATACAAATGGGTGCGGGGTCGACTATACACATGGGGGCACGTTTTTTTTACCCACCAAACATAAGTATTGGACAGGGTAGTATTCTAGGAGATCACATTTTTCTAGACGGGCGTGACAAATTATCGATTGGAAACCAGGTCGATATTGCCTCACAAGTACTGATATATAACTCTGAGCATGACCTATCGAGTGAAAGCATGGCCGCAACCACCGCTCCTGTCGAGATAGGGGACTATGTTTTTATCGGTCCGAGAGCAATAATTTTGCCCGGAGTCAAAGTTGGCAGAGGATCTGTGGTTGCCGCGGGAGCTGTCGTTACCAAAGATATTCCGGAATTTACTATCGTGGGAGGGGTCCCAGCCAAAGAAATCGGGAAAAGAAACCTACAGAATCCGAGTTACAAATTGGGTAGGCCTAGGCTCTTTCAGTGATAAAAAAGTACAAAATAATTGTTACGGTTGTTATCTACCTGGTTGGGTTTTTTTACATGTTCACTCCCGCTCCGAACGTACCCGACCTTTCTAACTCCACTAGGTCAGACGAATCGGGTGACACTTGGCAGCACCCAGATCAAAAGGCCTTTTACACCAATATGACCAGAAGTCAGGTTATATCAGAAATTCAAACCAAGTTTAGCAACAGCACCCTGGGTTCTCTATTCTCAAGTTATCGATTAAATTACCCGCCAGAGGAGTCATATTCACTAGTCCGCGATCAAGTCCCCGCAAGTTACCTCGAAGAAATAGTATACCCAATGCATAGCTCGCTTTTTGTGAACGGTTGGGAGCCGCAAAATGCGCCAGCCTATTCCCAACTTCCGCCTGAATCGAAACCAAAGGCCATGTATAAAAACAATAATTATCTGTCCAAAGTTACACTCAGACCTGTGTACTCCCACATTTGGTCCCGTCTACTAATTTGGACCTTGGCTATGCCAACTGCCTACCTGGCATTTAGATCGTTTAAACACTCCCTATTTGATGGCTAAAAACCAATTGGTATCGATTGTCATTGTTTCTTTTAATACATGCGAACTAACCATCTCTTGTATCCGTTCAATATATAAGATCTGTCCTAACAATGAATATGAAGTAATTGTCGTAGATAATGCTTCAAAAGACGGCTCAGTTTTTGCGCTTAAGAAAATTGCGAAAAAGTATCGAATTAGACTAATTATCAACAAAATAAATAAGGGTTTTGGCTCAGCTAATAACCTAGGCGCCAAGAAAGCCAGGGGTAAATATCTTTTGCTGTTGAATTCAGATACTCGACTTACAAAGAATTGCATTGATCCTGCCGTTGCTTATCTCCAAAATAATCCAAGCGTGGGTGCCTTGGGCATAAAACTCATTGGCGCCAACGGTAACCAGCAACAGAACGGTGGCTACGCACCAAGCATAACCAATTTAATTTATTGGCAACTATTTATCGATGACCTACCAATTGCAAGTCGGTTAATCAGCTCGGTTCACCCTTCGATCAGTTTTTACCAACACGACCGAGAGTTAGATTGGGTTACCGGGGCTTTTATGATAATGCCACGGCAAATCTTTTCTTATCTACACGGATTTGACGAAAATATTTTTATGTATGCCGAAGAGTTAGAACTTTGTTTTCGCATCAGAGCACTAGGCTACAAAATTAAATACAAGCACGACTTAAGCATAATACATTATGGCGGGGCCTCCGGAGGCTCTGAGCTAGCCCTAACCATGGAGGTCAAAAACCTGATTTATTTTTTTCAAAAACACAAGCCCCACTGGCAATTTATAGCCGCAAAAATCACCTTTTTCGCAGGTTGCTTGTTAAGGTGGTTTTTCTTTGGGATAATCAGGGGGAATGAAAGAGCTCGCCGATCCTACCTCACGGCACTTAAATATATTGCTTAAATATCTTGGGGCAGCCATTTTAATATTTATTCCTCTTTATCCCAAGTTTCCCCTTTTCTTTTTACCTAAAGTTAAGGTGGCAGTTCGAGCGGAGGATTTTCTACTTCTTGCTGCATTCGCAGTAACTCTGGTCTGGATCATACGAACACGAACCAAGCTTTTCAAACTTCCACTTTGGCGCCAAATCTACACATACTGGCTTGTTGGTCTTGTTTCGCTTTTGTCAGCAATACTAGTAACTCAAAACATCCACCCCCTTCAGGCTGTTTTGCATTTTGCCCGCCGCATAGAATATATGATTCCACTTTTCTTTTTTTATCTTATAGTTTGTAAAGAAAAGACAGTTGCTCGTTTCTATTTTGAAATCAGCATCTTTGCCTCAATTGGCGTTCTGTTCTATGGCTTGGCCCAAATATTTCTCGGTGCCCCGATAGTTTCCACAATGAACGAGGAGTTTAGCAAGGGGATGACCCTTACCCTACAGCCGGGCGTACCAATAAATAGTTCGTTCGCCGGACATTACGATTTAGCCTCTTACCTAGCCATTGTTTTGTGCCTGCTGGCAGCCGCGGTGACAGCAAACATCAACAAAATACAGGCCACTATTCTACTGGCACTTTTTTCAGCCGATATCTGGCTTATGGCTCAAACGGGATCGCGGGTTGCAGCAATAGCTGCGTTTGTTGGTGTGTCTTGGGTATTTGTCCGCGCCAAAAGACCAAAGGTACTACTTTTTTATTGGGTTGTATTCACGGTTATCACCATCAACTCTCCCGCCTTAATCGGAAGGTTTGGGAGCTTGTTTAAGGCTATCAATGTACGAAACTATTTAAGCCAAACCTTTCAACCTAGTGTTTATGCCCAGAGTGAAGATTTTAGACCTATCCAAAACGATCGCTCGACTAGTATCAGGTTTGATGTTGAGTGGCCTCGAGCTTTACGAGCACTACGAAAAAATCCCCTGTTCGGAACGGGATTTTCATCAATAACCCTAGCCACAGACAACGATTATTTGCGTTTGCTTGGGGAAACAGGAATTTTAGGTTTTGTTAGCTTTATTTCTATTCTAATAATGCTATCCAAACACACCTTCCTTTCACCCGTGCAAACAAATATCTGGTGGGAACGATTCCCCATCGGGTTTTCGGGTGTCCTGATTGTTACAATGATCATTGCCACTTTCCTCGACGTCTTTGAAGCGAGTAAGATCGCAATCCTTTTTTGGTCATTTACTGGTATTAGCTTAGCCATTACCCGACATGCTTAGAAAATTTCTAAAAGTAGTTTTGGTTATGGTAATTTTGGCTGTAGGGTTACGCGTCCGTTTGTACAAGGTTGACACACCGCTCGCGGATTGGCATTCGTGGCGCCAAGCGGATACGGCCTCAGTAACCAGAACATTTCAGCAGCAGGGTATGGATTTGTTCCATCCTAAATATCACGACCTATCCAATATTCCCTCGGGGAAGGATAACCCACAAGGATTGAGAATGGTTGAATTCCCAATTTATAATGTTCTTCACCTATTCGTAGCTCAAATTCAACCAAAATGGGGGATAGAAAAAAGTGGTCGAATAACCTCGGTTATTCTTTCTACATTCTCAATTTTATTACTGTTTCTAGTTGTATCTAACCTATCAGACTTTCAAACTGCGCTCTACTCCAGTCTAATCTATGCCACCATGCCATTTGCTATTTACTATTCGCGAGTCGTCTTACCGGAACCCGCCATGATTTGTTTTTATTTGCTGTCTTTTTATTTACTTCAAAAATCCGTGGTGTCAAATATCAAAGCTTCTCGCGCAACACTCTTTTTGTTTTCAATTTTCTTTTTCGGGTTGGCCCTCCTCACAAAACCTTACGTTATTTTTTTTCTTCCACCTCTACTTTGGATCTTGTATCAAAAGTATTCTTGGAAGTCGATAAAGTACATTCTTATTTTTTCTATTTCATTCGTACCCCTAATTGTTTGGCGTTCGTGGATCAAGCAATTTCCAGAAGGAATACCTGCTAGTGATTGGTTGTACAACCTTGGCGGTATCCGATTCCGACCGGCATGGATTCGTTGGTTGTTCGGGGTAAGATTGGGTCACCTAATTAGCGGTTACTACGGCTTGATTCTATTATTCTCGGGTATTGTCTCAAAACTTAAAAACAAGCAAGAGATTGTGTATTGGTTTTGGGTACTGGGCATACTCCTTTACTTTTCGGTCTTTGCCGGAGGAAACGTTACCCACGACTATTATCAGGCGATCATAACTCCATTCGTGGCTGCAATCATGGGTAAGGGTATCTCAAATCTACTTTCATCTCCAGTTAACTATAAAGTAATTGTCCTTCCAGGAGTTATTATCATTTACTTACTAATGATTTCCCTATCCTGGTACGAGGTCAAAGGTTATTACCAAATCAACAACCCGAGTATTATCGATGCTGGTAAAGCGACCGATCGCCTTACCCCGAAAGATGCAAAAATTATCGCCCCTTACAATGGAGACACTGCCTTTTTATTCCAAACCAACAGAAAAGGCTGGCCAGTCGGATTTAATATTGACGAAAAAATAAAAAAAGGTGCCTCTTACTACGTATCTGTTTCTTTCGATTCTGAAAGTAAGGCTTTAGAAAATATCTACGAAACAGTTGATAAAAATTCCCAGTATATAATTCTCAACCTTACCCAAACAAAAAAATGAAGATATTGATGCTGACCCCATATCTACCATATCCAGATTCATCTGGCGGCCAAATTCGAACTCAAAATTTACTAAAACACTTAAAGAAGGACCACCACATTACCCTTTTTTCTTTAATTAAAAACGATAGCGAACGCAAGTTCGCCAGATACCTAGTCAAAGACTTTTGCGATGAGGTTCGTGTATTTAAAAGACCGGAAAAACCATGGACAATTGGTAATATTTTCAAAACAGGTTTTTCGACCTTACCATTTCTAGTTGTTAGAAACTTCTCACCAGAAGCAAAGTCAGCGATTGACGAGGAACTTAAGGTGAACCACTACGATGTCATCCACATCGAAACTTTTTACGCTATGCCCCACCTCCCTAATACAGATATTCCGGTTGTTTTGGTAGATCAAACGATTGAGTATCAGGTATACGATCATTTTGTGCGCCACAACGCCAATCCTCTCATTAGACCGATATTGGCGGTCGACGTGGCCAAGCTAAAATACTGGGAGCGGTTTTATTGGCGAAAGGCGCAAAACGTAATAGCTGTTTCAGAGACAGACAAGAAAGAAATGCTAAGACTTGAGCCTACCTTACGCGTTGATATCGTCCCAAATGGTGTTAACCTCGAATTCTTTAAACAAAAATTAAATTGGGACAACAAGCCCCCCATAGTGCTTTTTGTCGGAAATTTCCATTGGTTACAAAATACTGAAGCCGCTCTTACATTGATAGAAAAGATATTTCCGATTATCAAGATAGCTATCCCCGACGCGCAGTTACATATTGTTGGTCAGCATCACCCAAGGGAACTTATCGAGCGTTCCTCCAAAGATGTAATCATTACGAAACTGGCTGAAAACGATCAAGCCGGTATTAGACAGGCGTACTACCAAAGTAACATTTTCGTCGCCCCCATTAAAGGTCCTGGTGGTACTAGGCTAAAAATATTAGCTGCTATGGCTAGCCAGCTGCCAATTGTTTCGACTACAGTCGGCTTTAGCGGTCTGGGAGTAATAGATGGTAAGCATGTTATTGTCCGGAACACTATTAAGGAAATCGCAGACGAGTCAATAAAAATACTGAAATCACCCAAAGTTGCCCAAAAGTTGGCCACAGACGCGAGAAAATTCGTACAGAATAATTACGACTACAAAGTAATTTCAGCTAAACTAAGTTCCATTTATCAGTCAATGAATACGAAGTGAAGACACCTAGAAAAAACTTAGCGATAATTATTGTTAGCTACAATACCCGCGAATTACTCTTTGATTGCCTAAAGTCAGTACGTAATGCGGACCAACCCAAGGGAGGGCTAGATATTGTAGTCGTTGATAATGCCTCTGCAGATGGCAGCGCCGATATGGTCGCTAAGGATTTTCCTGAGGTAACACTGATAAAAAACAAATCAAACCTTGGCTTTTCCAAAGCAAACAACATTGGTAGAAAAACGACCGATGCTAGATATCTCCTATTTTTAAACTCCGATACTGTGGTAAATAGATATAGTTTTGTCAAACCACTGAAATATCTTAAGAACCATCCCAAAACTGGGGCAATAACCATTAAATTGTATCTCAAAGATGGGTCGGTAGACCCAGATAATCATCGTGGATTTCCAACTCCATGGGCATCGATAACGCACTTTTTAAGGCTCTCGAGCCTCTTCTCGGGGACTCCATTTTTTAACCAATATCACCTAAGGTATTTGGGTTACAAACATACCCACAAGATCCCCGTTGCCGCGGGTTCTTACCTAATGATGAGCGCATCTGTATTTGACAAAGTTGGCGGGTGGGATGAAAGTTATTTTTTCTATGGAGAGGATATTGATTTGTGTATGAAGATCCACCAACTTGGACTTGATATCGTGTACTACCCCAAAACTACCACCCTACACCTAAAAGGAGCTTCTTCAGGATTACGTCGGGAAACCAAACAAATTGCTACTCCACCCAGAGACACAAAAATTAAGGTAATTAAAGAGTCAGTCAAAGCAATGGAAATTTTTTATAAAAAGTTTTACCAAAATAAATATCCTACTTGGGTGACTATTTTGGTATTGATTGCCATCAGATTTACCGGACAAATCCGTCTAGCTAAACATCGCTTATCATGAGAATAGGCATTGATGCCAGACTATTTGGAAACAAGGATACCGGCCTCGGGCGGTACACCAAAAATCTGATTATTAATCTAGGAAAGATCGATAAGCAAAACACTTATTATGTTTTTGGCGGGGCTGAAGCTGCGAAAGTAACAGAAAAATTACGTAATTTTAACTTCATCCCTTTACGTACTAAAATTTACAGCTACTCTGAACAAGTAATTAATCCGATTATTTTCATTAAATATAAACTAGACCTGCTTCACGTTCCCCACTTAAACGCCCCAATACTTTATCCCAAAAGAACCGTAATTACCATCCACGATCTTATTAAACATTTTTCAACAGGAACCAATACGACCACCCTTCCTTGGTACCAATATCTATTAAAGCATTTGGTATATAAATTAGTCGTTTGGGTAAATATAAGAAAGTCAATAACTGTGATTACACCTTCTAATTATTGGAAAGAATATTTACAGAACCATTATCATTTACTACCCAATAAGGTGTTCGTAACCTACGAAGGTGTTGATCGTGATTTGGTGCGCGATCAAGTGACAACAAAAGGGTTTGCCAACTTGACCAAGCCTTATTTGGTGTATACGGGAAATGCTTATCCTCACAAAAATCTACGTTTCTTAATTGATGCCATCAGAGAATTCAACAAACAACACGAACACCAACTTGAACTAGCCGTTATATGCGCCAGAGACGTATTCTTAGAAAAAATTCCAGACGAAGAATTTATAAGGAAACTAGGCTATCTAGCTGATCATGAGGTGATTAGGGTATATTCAAATGCCTTGGCACTCGTACAACCGTCTACTATTGAAGGGTTCGGGTTAACGGGTCTCGAAGCGATGGCCACAGGTCTACCGGTTTTATCGTCGAACGCCACATGTCTTCCCGAAATTTATCAAGATTGCTCACTTTATTTTGATCCTCACGACCAAAAATCTTTAATTAAACAAATCGAGACAATAATGACCAACCCAGAGATTAGGGCAAAACTTATTGAGAAGGGCCTAAACCACGTTAAAAAATTTAGTTGGTACAAAATGGCAAAAGAAACATTGGCGATATACAAAACGTCAATGAGATAATGAAAGTCGCTTTAGTCTATGACCGGGTAAATAAGTGGGGTGGAGCAGAGAGGGTTTTACTATCACTGCACAAAATATATCCGAACGCCCCACTATTTACCCTTGTTTACAATCCTCAGACAGCCTCATGGGCAAAAGACTTCAAAGTAATACCATCGTTTTTAAATCAGATCGCTTTTTTTAGGAGTCGCCACCAATATTTATCGCCTATTGCGGCTTTGGCTTTTGAAATGTTCAACTTTGATGCTTTCGATCTTGTTATTTCAGTTTCAAGTGAACAAGCAAAATCAGTCATCACCAAACCCTCCACTCTTCATATTTGTTATTGTTTAACTCCAACGCGATATTTATGGCAGAGTAAATCACCGGCTTACGCGAACGATTGGCGCCTGAGGGCTATACCCGATTGTATGAAAAACTATCTACGTACTACTGACAAGTACCTCTCCAATCGTCCGGATAGATATATTGCTATTTCCAACGAAATTAAAAAACGGATAAAGTCAATGTACGGACATGATTCGGATGTGGTTTACCCAGGAATAGACAATCGTTTTTTCACAACAAGATTATCAACCAAACGAGGAGATTACTATCTAGTGGTTTCCCGGTTGGTCTCACACAAAAACATTGAAATGGTTATCAACACGTTCAACAAAAACAAGCGACAGCTGTACATTGTCGGGCAAGGCGAACAATTTGCGCAATTAAAGTCGGTTTCCAAAACAAATATTTCATTTCTCGGTCGGGTTAACGATAAGAAACTTGTCGACATCTACTCAAAAGCCAAAGCACTAATTTTCCCCCAGGTCGAAGATTTTGGATTGGTTGCCTTAGAAGCCCAAGCTTGCGGTACCCCGGTGATTGCTTTTGCCCAGGGTGGGGCTCTGGAAACCGTAATTTCCAATAAAACAGGGATATTCTTTCACGATCAAACCACATGCAGTTTAAACGAAGCCATCAATCAATTTGAGCAAATGTCACCCAAAATAAACCCAATCGAGTGCAGAAATAATGCTAAAGTATTTAGCGAAGCCCAATTTATTGAACAATTTCATGCTAAAGTAGAACAAATCTATGAAACTTATCGTCACCGCTGGCGGTCAGGGTAAAAAAATATGGCCATTGAGTCGAGAGGCCAGGCCAAAACAGTTCCAGGCTATTGTTGGTAAGGTTCCACTTTACCAAGCAACAGTTGACACCCTTCTTAAATCATTTAATGCTAGTGATATTTTTATATCCACGAAAAAACGTTATTTTGAGTTAGCAAAGAAACAATCAACTCAAATACCTATAGGTAACTATATTTTAGAACCAGATATTGCAAAGGATCGAGGTCCGGGGGAGGGGATTGCCTTCCTTACTCTTTCTATGAAGCACCCCGATGAACCATTTATGATCATTCAACCGGACTGTCTGAGATCGCCTGAGGAAATGTTTTTGAAGACCATTAGCGAAGCAGAAAAAATTGTCAAACGCGACCGCAAATTTATTTCCGGAGGCGTAAAGGCCACGTATCCCATTTTGGGTATAGATTACCTCCGTCTAGGCAAAAGGATTCACACGAACGGAATAGAGATTTATCAGACTGATGAATTTATTCCCAGGGTCGAGGACTACCAAGAGACTAAAAAACTTATCAATAGCTTTCATGTTGCCACCCACAGTAACCACAACTGTTGGTACCCCGACTTAATGCTTCAGGCCTACCAGCAATATCGTCCGGACTGGCACAAATCGCTAATGCAAATCAAAGACCTCCTTGCGAAAGACCCGTTTGACACAAAAATTGACTTAATTTACGAACAAATGGAGCCGGGTATGACGGAACTGGTTACTAAAAATCTATTTAAAGGAGGCTACACAATCTTGCTCCCATTTAAATGGTCAGATATTGGCACTTGGGACTCGGTTTACGAATTCTTTGACCCCGAAGGTGGTCTGCATATTGATGGTAATGCCGTTACGGTTGATACCCAAAATAGTTTAATTAAAGGCGGAAACAATAAAAAAATCGTTGTACTTTGTGGTGTAAAAGATTTAATGGTAATCGATACTGACGATGCTCTTTTGGTAGTCGATAAGGATTCGGTCCAAGATGTCAAGAAAGTTGTGGAATTGTTGAAGGCAAAAAAACTAGATCGTTATATCTAACTATATGTTTTACGACCTAACCAAAAGGATTATCGATATCCTTTTTTCATCAATACTAATTGTTTTATTCTTACCTGTCTGGATTATCATTCCTATTCTAATTCTAATTAGCTCACCAGGGGCTGTTTTTTATCTTCAAGAACGTGTTGGTAAAGATAATAAAATATTTAGAATTATTAAGTTTCGAACCATGGTTGATAATGCCGATGACTACTGGGAACAAAACCCCAAACTATATGAAAAATTTAAAAAGGAAAGCTGGAAACTAACTATCGATGAGGATCCTCGAATTACCAAACTTGGCAAAGTGTTACGCCAGACATCGGTTGACGAATTTCCACAACTCTTTAACATTCTACTTGGAGACATGAGCCTGATTGGACCACGGCCACTTCGTGTTGCAGAAATTGCAGATGCCTCTAAACGCTACGGAGCCGAAATAAACCAGAAGATTGCACAAAGTTTGACAGTTAAACCAGGTCTTAGTGGGCCCTGGCAAGTGTCAGGTCGTAATAATATACCCTGGGACAAGCGGGTGACCCTAGATGCTGAGTACGCCCGAAAGAAATCAATTCTTCGCGACTTTATAATTATGCTCAAAACACCCATGGCGATGATATCAAAATGGTAATGATATACTTTTCAGTGTGAGTCGTTTAACAATAAAGCGCATCGCCTTTTCCCTGCTTCTTCTGGTTTTAGCCACAACGATTCTCGCTGGTTTAATTGGTTTTTATAGCTATAGCACAGCAAAGTCATTTCAGCCGGACGTCCAAAGAACTAGGGAGACAGCCTCTGTCTTGTTAGCCTCATTTCAGAGCCGCGACCTAATCGGAGCGAAAGCCCAACTTGAAACACTAAAGGACGAGGTCGAGACCATGGATAAAAAAATTGACAGGCTTAGCTGGGCCAAGGCTACCCCCTTTTTGGGTGTATACATTTCTGACGCAAAATCTGCTGCCAAGGCTGCAAAATCTAGCATCTCAGCCCTAGAGGAACTAATTAAAGCAATCGAGCCTTACGCCGACTTAGTCGGATTTAAGGCAGAAGCGGCGAAAACACCAGCTGCACAATCTGTTGAGGATAAAGTTATCTTTGTAGCCGAAACCCTTAACAAGATTACCCCTCAACTTGAGACAATTTCACAACAAGTAAATCAAGCAAGATCGGAGTTTGACAAAATTAGCCCCAATCGCTACCCGGATACTTTTCTCGGCAAAAATATTGGCGCCAAAACACTCCTGCTCAAGATTAGAGATAGCCTAGATCAATCCAGCTCCTTGCTTGCCCAATCGAAACCTCTACTAAAGATACTACCGGATCTTATGGGTAATCCTAACCCAAAAATATACATGATACTTTTTCAAAATGACGCTGAGTTGCGCCCCACAGGAGGGTTTATGACCGCATATGCTTTCCTGAAAGTCACCAAAGGAAAGATCGAACCGATGGGTTCATATGATATTTACGATTTAGATGCTAGATTTTCCAAAAACATTCCCGCTCCAGATCCGATAAGAAAATATTTAGAGGAAAAGCGTTGGTATATAAGAAATATGAACCTGAATCCAGATTACAAAATATCAATGGATGTTTTTAACGAAGCTCTTAAGAATATTGGTGGCCTTCCGCCCTTCGATGGAATAATTGCCATAGATACCCAATTCCCCGTCGAACTGTTAAAGGTAATTGGACCGATAGGAGTTGGCGGGTGGGGAAATTTCAGTGCGGCAAACGACCCGCGCTGTGATTGCCCCCAAGTTGTATATGCTCTCGAGGAAATAGCTGATCGTCCAGTTTCCGAAATTAGAATAGGCAGGAAGGCAGTGCTTGGACCTCTGATGCATTCGATGCTGGCCAATGCTATGGGTAGCCCCAAACATCTCTGGCCAAAACTCTTTAATATTGGCATCGACGCAATAAAAAATAAACACCTCCTTTTTTACTTTAAAGACGAAAAGATACAGTTAGCAGCTGAAGATTTTAACGCCGCGGGTCGAATAAGAGATTTTTCGGGTGACTATCTACACATCAATGATACTAACTTTGGAGGCGCAAAAACAGATATGTTTATTACTAGGGAAGTTGAACAGGATATCGAAAATACGCCTGAGAAGACAACCAAAACAGTAACAGTCATCTACAATAACCCCTATAAGGGTAGTAATTGCAATTTGGAAGCCGGAAAACTTTGCTTAAACGGCACCTACCGCGACTGGATTCGATTCTATCTACCCAAAGGCTCGAAATTACTTAGCCTAACCGGGTCAGAAACAAAAGAGATTGTTGGGGAAGAACTAGGAAAAACAGTCGTGGAAGGTTTCTTTACCATGCGTCCACAGTCAACAAGTAAGGTAACTATCAAATATGAACTACCAAGTCCCCAACCTACGCCATACAAAATATTGATCCAAAAACAACCCGGGCAAAAAAACATTAAACACACAATAATGCTGAATGGGCGCCAAACGATTGTTGATGTAAATGCCGATACAGAACTCACCTTAAATTAATTTGCGCAACCATTTCTTAGGTAGAGGTATCATAGTAAAACACGCCAAAGGTAAAGAGGCTGATGCGTTCGTTTGGATTTTTACTTATGAATTTGGACCCATTCGAATGATAGCCAAAAATTTACGCCACCCGAATTCTCGTCGCGCCGGGCACATTGATCATCTCAACCTCGTGCGTTATCTAGCCGTCCCCCGCGAAGGCTCGACATATTTAGTTCAGATCGAGAGCGAGAACAGCTTCCCCCGAATAAAAGCCGATCTGTACAAGGCGAGAATTGGTTACACCATTATGGAATTAATTCTTCAACTAACTCCAATCGAACAGGAGGACAAACCATTATTCACATCACTTTTAAACACACTTGTTGTGGTAGAAAAAGCTAATAATCGTACCTACCTCGATAAAACACTAATAAACTTTCAACAATATTTGCTCCGACACCTAGGATACCCTTTACCCCCAATCATCTCGGAATATTCCTTACGAGACCAATTTCTATCTATAACCGAAAACAAGCTATTTAGTTCAAGCATTGATGTAAAATAAGTCAAATGACGACACTTGAAGATATCGTATCCCTGGCCAAAAGACGAGGCTTTGTTTATCCAAGCTCGGAAATATATGGAGGTTTTTCTGCGGTTTATGACTTTGGCCCCTTGGGAGTTGAGCTCGAAAATAACATCAAAGACTTGTGGTGGCTTCACATGGTCCGTACCAGGGATGACATCGTCGGGCTTGATGCAGCCATATTCATGGCTCCCAAAGTATGGCTAGCGAGTGGGCATGTAAGCGGTTTTGCTGACCCACTAGTCGAGTGCAAACATTGTCACACACGCTCTAGGGCTGACAAGTTATTGGTTGGGGTTGGTATCAAGGCAGACGAAAAAATGGCTATTGAGGAGATTGAGCTTTTGATGCAAAAAAACAAAACTCATTTAAGATGTCCGGACTGCGGAGTAAACAACTTTACACCAGCAAAGAAATTCAATTTACTGGTTAAATCGAATCTCGGAAATTATACCGAAAATGTTAACGATAACCCCACATATCTACGAGGCGAAACCTGCCAAGGAATATATATAAATTTTAAACAGGTTGTGGGCTCTAACCGAGTTAAAATTCCGTTTGGAATTGCCCAAATTGGTAAGGCTTTTCGAAATGAAATAACTGCCAGAAAATTTCTTTTTCGTACCCGAGAATTTGAACAAATGGAAATGCAATACTTCACCGCTCCTGATGACGAAATGGTCGAATATGAAAAACTTAGACAGGACCGGTGGGAGTTTTACAAAACAATTGGGCTAAAGACAGAAAATCTTCAATGGCACAAGCACGAAAATTTAATCTTTTATGCAAAAGAAGCTTACGATATTGAATATCGATTCCCCTGGGGTTTTGACGAACTTGAAGGAATACATGCTCGAGGTGACTACGATCTATCCCAACACTCGAAGTTTTCTGGGCACGATTTGTCATACACGAACCCAATTACAGGCCAAAGGTTCGTTCCACATGTTATTGAATCTTCTGTGGGGGTGGGCCGCCTGGTCTTGGCATTTCTTTGCGATGCTTATACTGAAGAAAAAATCAATGGTGACTCTAGGATAGTTATGAAATTTCCCAAAGAAATTGCCCCCGTTAGAGCTGCAATTTTTCCACTACTCAAGAACAAAACGGACCTTGTTGCTAAAGCAAAAATGATTTTCAATAAACTTAAATGGCAGTTTAACTGTGAGTTTGATGATTCTGACAATATTGGTAAGCGTTACCGTCGTCAGGATGAAATTGGTACCCCACAATGTATTACGGTTGATTTTGACACCCTTGCGGATGACACAGTCACGATCCGAGATAGGGACACCACCAAACAAGAGCGAGTCAGCATTGACAAACTAACAGGCTACCTCAATACTTGATCAACATGAATAGATGGACTCAATTACTGAGTATTCTGACAATCGCAATATTGTTTTCTGGCTGTAATCTAGGAAAAACTGCCAATAAAAATCAACCATCGCCATCAACTTCTCCGAACAGTCAATTTCTTGTTAATGCCTTGGAATATCCCAAAAGACCATTTATTGTGGTGGTTCCGCACTCCACACAACGACTATTAACTTTGTATCTTAGTAATTTCGACCCAGATATAAAATCATCGATCGTTGATATTGAGTATTTGTCTGGTGATTCCTTAAAAGGAGGTAGGGTTACTCCCGTTCTTCCCATCCCTTTTGATTATGCTCGCAGTTTTCTCTTAGGGAGTTGTTCAACCGGGGGAAAGTGCTCGTTTGACCAAGACTTGAAAACAGGGACAATAAAAACCAGACTTGAGTTTACTTCAAGTCAACACATTCTTAAAAGCGACTTCGTATTTGTATCAGGTACTTCGACCACCTCTGACGGTAGATTAAATTTTGTTCCAAAGGATAAAAAACAAACAAACCTGATATTTGGTTACAGTCAAGGGTTACCCATTCCATTCACAGGAGAACCCATTCTTCCTCCGATTTACTTTAGCTCAAGTAAACAAGAAAATATCCAAGGGCGTCTACAAATAAAATCTGATATCCCATCTTCTGTCAAAATTTACGACGGAACCGCTTTCAAGAATATTGACTTTTCCAAAAATTCCGATGGAATTTCACTTAACATCGACAACATCCCTTGGCAAAAAAAGGTTGAAATAATAAGAGATGATCAAAAGGGAGCATCAGAAACGACCGTTTTAAGTATTCTAGGCCCCATAGTATTAGTTAAGTAAAGCGTAACTTCCCCTCGGTAAATTTGTCCGTTTGGTATTCACCTATTGACACAACTATTTTCTTGGGTAGATACTAAATTATGGTGACAAGTGGTAAAAGAACCTATAAAGAAGCGATAATATGAAATATGTTTATTGGACTACACTACCATTCTCTCGAAATCAAAGGGAGACTTTCTATTCCCAAAGATTTTCGTCAGCAACTAGAATCTGGTGGCGTAATCACTCGGGGGCTGGATGGTTGCCTTTTTCTTTTTCCTCAATCATCTTGGAATCTGCTTGCCGAAAGGCTGGCCTCTTTACCTTTAACCAATCCATCAGCCAGACACCTGGTGCGCCTATTGGCTCAGCCAGCAGTAACCCTAGAGCTCGACAGACAAGGCAGGTTTCTAGTGCCCCAACACCTTCAGGAAATTGCGAACTTAAAAAAAACAGTGGTAGTCGCAGGAGCCCTGACCCGGATTGAAATCTGGGATCGCGAGACCTACCACCAGCACATTGACTTGTTAGCCAATAACGACCAAGTGATATCAGAATCGCTTAAAGACTTAGGTATATGATACCTCGACACGTTCCTGCATTTTTCGAAACCCTGGTGGCTTTTTTACGCATAACCGAACGAGACATCGTACTGGACTGCACATTGGGGGACGGGGGGCATACCCAAAAAGCGCTAGAGACGGGCGCGGTTGTAGTTAGCTTGGATCAAGACCTTGAAGCAATTACTAGGGCCAAATATTTTATTCCACGAACCTTACAGCGAAATTGGTATCCGGTAAACGCAAATTTCGCTGATGCATTGACGGTGTTGAATAATCATAAATTCGCCCACCCCACAGTAATAATTTTTGATTTAGGAGTCAGCACGTTTCAACTAGCAAATTCAAATCGGGGATTCTCTTTTATCAACAATGGACCACTGGATATGCGAATGAACCCAAATACACCTCTTTGTGCCAGCGATTTGGTAAATAAACTTCCAGAAGTTGATCTTGCACGCTTAATGTGGGAATTATCAGACGAAGTGCATGCAAAAACCATTGCCCGAGCGATCGTCAATTATCGTCACACGACACCCATTCAATCAACCAGGCAACTAGCTGAAATTGTCGAAAAAATATATAAAAACAAACAGGGTATTCACCCGGCGACAAAGACGTTTCAAGCCCTAAGGATGGCAGTCAATCACGAGCGAGATTCTCTCAAAAACGGTCTTCAGGCGTGCTTAAGTGTGTTAGTGCCTACCGGTCGAATGGGGGTTATCAGTTTTCATTCTGGTGAGGACCGTTTGGTAAAAACCCTTTTTCGCCAATGGTCAAAAAAGGGTCTTGTTGTGCTAACAAATCAGAAGCTTATCGCGCCGAGCGAACAAGAAAAAAAAGTAAATCAAAAAATACGGAGCGCCAAACTTAGGATTATAGAAAAAACAAATGATCAAAACAATTAACTACATAATGATTGTCACAATTATCTTGCTAGGACTAGCCAATTTAGTTTTCACCAACGTGATGTCTACCCAGGGTGTTATCTTGGGTGCGTTGTTTCATCAGCGTCAGGCTATTGAGCAAGACAGCCAAGTTTTGAGTGAGCAACTTACAGAAATCACCAGTCTCAATCGGATCCAAGAAGAAGCCAGACGCCTTGGATTCATACCAATTGACAACATCGTCACTATTCAGGTGTCGCTACCCATTGCAGATGCTCAGTATCGATGACCGATTATCGTCTAAAACTAATCACTCGGATAGTTCCATTACTTACAGTTCTAATTCTCATCCGCCTTGCCTACTGGCAAATAATACGAGGCAAGGAATTATCCCTAAGAGCTGATAAACAACACCAAAGTAAAGAGTTTCTCCCCGCCAGACGGGGAGAGATATTGGACTTCAAAGGTAATGTACTTGCCCAGGACAAAACGTTGTATCACCTCTTTTACTATAGACCGGATTCTACTCTCACTGACGACGAACTTATCGATAAATTACTTCCCATTTTATCGACACCATCTGCTTCGATAAAATCGGTTTTGCAGGAAAGGCTTAGTTCGAAAAGTAACTGGATTTCACTTAAACATTATTTAACAAGAGATCAAAAAATCTTAATCGACCAACTCGGTTTGTCAGGCGTCGGATTTCAAGATGAACTAGTACGCTACTACCCCGAAGCAACCTCGGCGGCGCACATTCTCGGATTTGTGGGGAAAGATGCTCTCGGACAACCTAAGGGTTATTTTGGAATTGAGGGGTATTTTGACCGCCAACTCCAAGGGCGTGATGGACTACTAAAGATGCAAACAGACGTCTTCGGAAGGCCAATACTTATTGGAAAATTAAATCAAATAAAATATCAAAACGGGAGGACTATTGGCACAACCATCGACCGTAGGCTACAACTTATCGTTAGTCAACAATTGGCGGGGGGCCTTGAAAGGTATCAGGCGTCAGCTGCATCGGCAATCGTTGTCGAAACCAAGACAGGAAAGATCCGTGCCATGGCTGATCTTCCTAGTTATGATTCCAATAGCTATTTTCAATATGACCCCAAAATCTACGCCAACCCCAACACTAGTGGTTTGTTCGAGCCAGGCTCCACTTTCAAAGTAATAATAATGGCCGCAGCTCTTGACCTCGGCTTGGTCAAGCGAGATTCGATTTGTGATTCTTGCTCTGGTCCCATAAGCATAGGCAAGTATCTAATTCGTACTTGGAATGAGCAATACCACCCAAACTCAACAATGGAAGATGTAATAATCAATTCTGATAACATTGGAATGGTTTTTGTCGCTAGAAAAATCGGGGCCACTAATATGATTAATTATTTGACTAGATTTGGCTTTGGGGAAAAGACATCAATTGACCAACAAGAAGAGGTGGCTAAACAGTTAAAAAAGCCTGAGGATCTCAAGGAAATAGACTTAGCCACGAACTCATTCGGTCAGGGAATCGCCGTCACTCCAATTCAACTAGTCATGGCTGTGAATTCGATTGCTAACGCCGGACAATGGGTTTCGCCAATATTGGTAGATAGATATTATGAGAATGATCAAGAAATAATTATGCCTGACAAACCAAATAGAAAAGTAATTTCGTCTCAGACAGCTCAAACAATGACCGATATCATGGTTCAAGCCGTAAAAAAAGGCGAGTCAAAATGGGCAGCCCCTAAAAATTTTAATGTCGCCGGCAAAACGGGGACAGCCCAGATACCCATTCAAGGGCATTATGACGAAGAAAAAACTATAGCAAGTTTCGTGGGTTTTTTCCCCGCAGAAAAACCAGAATACACCATGCTAGTCACCGTTAGAGAACCAAAAACCTCACCGTGGGGTTCAGAAACTGCGGCTCCACTTTGGTTTTCTATTGCCAAGAGTATTCTAGAGTAAAATAAACTAAATGCCAAAGATACGAAAACATAAAATCTCTTTTTATCACGCCTTCGCAGGAGTAAGCCACTTGGTTAGAACACAACCAAATTTTCGCCTCCATATTTTTTCAGCTGTGATTGTGATATTTTTTGGTTGGTTATTAAGGATCAGCTCTTCGGAGTGGCAGATCATTACCCTCACTACAGGACTAATTATTGTCGTCGAGGCAGTCAATACTTGCATTGAGTCAGTAGTTGACTTGGTAAGTGAAGAGTACCACCAAAAGGCAAAAGTCGCTAAAGATGTAGCCGCTGGTATGGTCTTGTTGTGTTCAACACTCTCAGTTGTAATTGGATTACTAATCTTTTTACCAAAAATTTTGTAGATATGGCCCTCTTATTAGGATTGTTAATCGCCTCTTTTGTCATCAGCTCATTAAGCATTGTACCCTTCATCAACCTTTTGTATAAATTACGTTTTTACAAACACCAGACATCTATCGATGCTAACAGAACTGATGTTGCCTCCCAACATATACGTGCAAAATCCCGAACACCAGAAGGAGCAGGTTTATTGATTATTCTTGTTGTGTCAATCCTTTTCGCCATAACCCTCCCTGCGCTCAAGATGTTGGGTATTTTTATTTCCCAAGTGCATAACCTCAACGACGAAATTAACATTATTTTCTTTACCTTTATCTCGTTCGGATTACTCGGTTTATACGACGATATTGTGAAATATTTTGAATTGGAGCGTGAACACGGGTTTGTGGGTCTACGAACTATTCACAAGTTACTGATCCAAATATTTCTAGGGCTCACAATCGCCTCGTTGTTATATTTCAACTTGGGGATACAGATAATTCATGTTCCAATTTTTGGAGTCTTTCACCTGGGTTTCTGGTATATTCCGATTGCCGCCTTTTTGATAATTTCACTAGCCAATGCTGTTAACATTACGGATGGTATGGATGGATTATCAGGAGGGTTACTAATGATTTCATTATTTGGCTTTTGGTTTCTGTCTGCTTCGATACTCGACACGCCGCTGTCAGTTTTTATCGCTCTCTGGATTGGAGGTCTAATAGCGTTTCTCTACTTTAATGTATTTCCTGCGCGAATTTTTTTAGGCGATGTTGGCGCACTTTCGTTCGGCGCGACATTGGCTGTCGTTGGCTTGCTGTTGGGCAAGATTCCGGCTGTAATTATTGTCGGAGTGCCCTTTTTGGTTGAAGGTGCCTCAAGCGCCTTGCAAATACTATCTGTAAAGACTTTCCATCGTAGAATATTCCCAATAGCCCCTATCCACTACTGGTTATTAAAAGTTGGCTGGCCAGAATCAAAAATTGTTCAAAGAGCTTGGTTATGTGGGATATTGTTAGTGGTTTTTGGCGTGATGCTTTCACTCGTTTGACATGTCCAAATTAAGTTTTGGCATGACAACACGGGCATACTTTATCGCCTTAATAATAAGCGTTGTGGGTATTATTGCTGTTTATAATGCTTCAGTAATCGAAAGTTTTAACAACTTTCAAGAAAAATATCATTTCGCCCGCCAGCAACTTGTTTGGGTGGGTTTGGGTTGGGTGGCTATGATAGGAGTCTCCCGTCTACGAATCGAGTTTATTCAAAAAAACACCCAAATAATAATGTTTATCTGTCTAACGCTACTCGTACTTGTGTTGATTCCAGGTATCGGCCTCAAACTACAAGGATCAAGGCGTTGGTTAGATTTTGGTTTTACTATTCTTCAACCGTCAGAACCATTTAAATTAGCGCTTGTTTTGTACCTCTCTACCTGGCTTACAAATTCGAGGTCAATCCAACAATTCTCAATATTAGTTCTCATAATTATGACCCTCCTTCTTCTACAGCCAGATTTGGGTACTGCAATAGTCCTAGTGACAACATCGTTCGTCATGTACTATCTTTCGGGAGTATCGATCAAGAAATTATTAGTTACTATAGTCGGAATCTCTATCCTCGTGGCTCTCTTGATAGCATTATCACCTTATCGAACGGAACGAGTTAAGACGTTCCTAGATCCCACCACCGATCAGAGTGGGCGAAGTTATCACATTAATCAGGTGCTTCTTAGTCTCGGATCCGGAGGTGTTTGGGGAGTTGGTATAGGTAGATCAATACAAAAACATCAGTATTTACCCGAAGCCACAACCGATTCAATTTTTGCGGTAATTGGCGAAGAAATGGGTTTTGTGGGGGGGGTGTTTATCATATTATTTTTTTTGCTTTTAACACTGTATGGTTATAAGATTGCCCTGTCCACCAACAATCTGACAAAAAAACTTATGGCTAGCGGAATAAGCACACTTCTTTTCACCCAGACGTTTATCAACCTAAGCGCCATGGTAGCTTTAGTTCCTCTTACGGGTGTTCCCCTACCGTTTATCTCTTATGGCGGCTCCTCAGTGGTGACATCTTTTTTAGCTCTGGGTTTATTGATTAATATCGCTAAAAGTAAATGACCAAGTTAATTTTATTCACAGGAGGTCACTATAATTCTAGCCTCGTTATTGCCCAAGTTTTACAGAAAAAAGGATATAAAATACGCTGGATTGGTGAAAAGTATACAAACTCATCACGCAAAAACCTTACTCCTGAATATATCGAGGTTACTCAGAGTAGCATCCCGTTCACTCCGTTAATTACAGGCAAGTTCTATCGCCACATAGGGGTGGGAGAATTAATTAAGTTCGTAATCGGGTTTTTCGAATCGATCTATATCATTGCCAAACACCGCCCCAGTTTAATAGTATCCTTCGGAGGTTACATTGCGGTACCAGTTGTCGTGGCGGGGTATTTGTTTCGTGTACCCTCGATAACTCACGAACAAACTGTTGTCTCCGGCTGGGCCAACAAAGCCATCGCTCCGCTTGTGAAACGAATCCTAGTTACCCATCCCCAATCCGTTCGCAATTTTCCTCAAAAAAAATGCGTGGTTGTGGGACTACCCATGGAGGAAGAAATCATATCGAGGGCGAAGTACCGCCCGGCTTCACCACCGCTAATATTTATCACTTGTGGCAAGCAAGGTGCCCACCTGATTAATCAGGCTGTATTTCCACTAGTAAAAACATTAGTCAGCAAATACCAAATCGTTCACCAATTGGGTGCAAACGCTCCGGGAAAAGATATTGATCGCGCAAGAAGAGTACGTGAGAACCTGGGCACTCTGTCATCGCGTTATTCCTTCGCTCCCTATTATTACACCAAGGATTATTCTAAAAATATTCACCGTGCTAATGTGGTTATTAGCCGATCTGGAGCGCATTCTTGTTACAAATTAGCGTTTCTTAGAAAGAGGAGCGTACTAATACCCATCCCTTGGGTGTCCCACAACGAGCAATATGAAAATGCGAAAATTACCAGCCAGCTTGCGCCGACAGTGATTTTGGAGCAAAAAAACCTCGATTCACGGTCGCTTTATAGGGCAATTAAAGATGTCCAAAAGATGAAGGTTAATAAAACTATAAACAAATATAAATTACCTGCAAATGCGACTGAAAAGATTGTCGACCTCATCGAGAAGATTACCTAAGCAATTCTCGCATTTTCCCAAATGGACTGTTTTTGTGATTGCATTTATCACTTTGTTATTCTTTACCTCCAAACATTATTTTGTTATAAATAATGTGATTTGTCGGGCCAAACCCTACAATTGTTCCTCAGAACAAATAGAACCACTTCTTCCGTATTTAGGTAAATCCACATTTCTTTTGAACACTAGTAACCTTGAGCAAAAACTAGTCAAGATATACAAGACCCAGGACGTACAGGTGGCCACGACTCTCCCAGGTAATCTGATTGTCTCGTTGTCATACCCCGAAAAGTTTCTCAGTCTCGCAGTTTCCGATAGTGACTTAGTAGATTCGTGGTGGCCAGAGCAAAAAATAATTACCACGACAGCAACGGCAACCTTATATTCGGATGGAACGATGCTGTATGACAAAAAAAATCAACCGACAAACATTTATATTTCGAAAAACACCAAAGCCGACCGCGATTTACTCCAAAAATTTTTTGAATTTGTTGAGCAACTAGGTAGTCAACAACTCGAATACGATCAAATTACATTTGTTGATCACAACATTTACATTCATTTTACCCAAGGATATGTTACCCTATTTGATATAACCACTAACAATCATGAGAAAATCCAAACTTTACAACAAATTCTATCTCATTCTAAAATAAAAACAGGCGACTTAGTCGATCTAAGATTTAATCGAATCATTATCAAATCACCACATGGCTAAACAAGACACCATTAGTGCAATCGATGTCGGCTCGGCAAAAATTTCATGTTTGATTTCCAAAAAACAAACAGACAGTAGTCAGGTCAACATTGTTGGGGTTGCTCATTCCCAAAGCCGGGGAATACGCAAAGGACAAGTGGTTGACATAGAGGAGGCAGTGGAGTCCATAACCACTTGTGTTGAGGCTGCAGAGCGAATGGCTGGGTTTGGTGTAAACAAGGCTTACGTTTCAATCTCAGGTGACCAAATTGAATCTATCAACAGTAGCGGGGTAGTCGCCGTAAACAATCCCGGTGGCGAAATTACCTCCGATGATGTGAACCGAGTGGTTGAGGCAGCCAGAGCAGTTTCCTTACCTTCTTCAAGGGAGATTATCCACGTCTTACCTCGACACTTTACCGTAGACTCGCAGACAAATATCAAAGATCCGGTAGGGATGACCGGAGTTCGTCTCGAAACCCAGGCTCATCTAGTCACTGCCTCTAGTACTGCAGACAAAAATATGACCAAATGCATCAACGAGTTGGGTGCGGAGGTAAATCAGCTTATCTTTTCGGGCCTAGCTTCGTCTTGTTCGGTTTTATCCGAAACAGAAAAAGAGTTGGGTGTGATTTGCCTTGATATTGGGGCAGGGGTCACCAATGTCGCTGTATTTGTCGAAGGTGCGTGTACCCATTCGACAGTAGTTCCCTTGGGTGCCAAAAACATCACAAACGACTTGGCTATTGGCCTAAGGGTCAGCCTAGATAGTGCTGAAAAAATTAAACAATATCTTAGTGACTACAAACCAGACGGAGCGACAAAGAAGCAGGATGAGATAGACCTAACCAAACTAGTTTTACCAGAAGAGATTCGGTCTGTGTCTTATAAAACACTTACAGACGGCATAATTAGACCACGCCTGAGCGAGATTTTCTCCTTAGTTGTCTCAAGTATCAAAAATGCCAATTTGTCCAACACCACACCGGCTGGAGTCGTCATTTGTGGTGGGGGAGCACTGACTGTCGATGCAGTATCAGTATGCAAACACTCAATGCAATTACCAGTTCGTATTGGCTACCCCGTTGGTCTTTCTGGGCTCGTAGAAGAAATCAACTCCCCCAGCTTTGCCACCGTTGCTGGCCTAATAACATTTGCCACTTCTCTTGAAACAAACTCATCAATTGGTTCATCAAACAGAATCGGAAATGTGTTTAAAAACGTTCCTCTTAGGGGTACTGCAGACAAAATAGTTGAATTTGTCAAATCTTTCCTACCATAAGCACGCTCTTGTAACTAAAAAGAAAAACTAGTAGGATAACTCCCAGTCTATGGGACTAGTCAAGCCTAATATAAATTCTTTTGCCAAGATCAAGGTAATAGGGGTTGGCGGCGGCGGCGGTAACGCCATCAACTCGATGGTTTCTGGGGGGAATATTCAGGGCGTGGAGTTTATCGCCATAAACACCGATTTACAGGCGTTACTTTCAAACAACGCACCGACGAAAATTCAAATTGGAGAAAAATTGACAAAGGGATTGGGCTCTGGCTCAAAACCTGATGTCGGAGAACAAGCTGCACTTGAATCAAAAGACAAATTGAAAGATCTGGTTGGCGGAGCCGATATGATTTTCATCGCGGCCTGCATGGGAGGGGGTACGGGGACGGGTGCCTCACCGATTATTGCGGAAATCGCCAAAGAAAGTGGGGCTCTCACGGTGGCAGTTGTAACAAAACCATTTGTCTTTGAGGGGACCAGAAGAATGGTTCAAGCAGATGACGGAATCGATAAACTTAAGGAAAAGGTAGACACACTCATCGTCATCCCCAACCAAAGAATACTTGACGTGGCAGACAAAAACACCTCACTTGTGGATGCATTTACACTTGCCAACTCAATTCTATCCCAAGGTGTTCAAGGAATTTCTGATCTAATTACTTCTCCAGGACTGATAAATGTTGACTTTGCAGATGTCAAAACCATTATGAAAGACGCCGGGTCAGCATTAATGGGTATCGGTGTAGCCAAAGGTGAAAATCGTGCTATCACAGCTGCGAGGGCCGCTGTTAATTCTCCTCTCCTCGAAATTAATATTGAGGGTGCTCGCGGAATATTGTTCAATATTACTGGTGGAAACAACTTAACAATATATGAGGTAAACGAAGCTGCATCAGTTATCTCTGAGGCGGCTGATGCAGACGCGCAGATAATTTTTGGTACTTCTGTTCGTGAGGCTTTCGGTGATGAAATCAAAATCTCGGTTATTGCTACTGGCTTTGATGACACCCGGCGTTCACTCCCTGGTTATTCGCCACGAAACCTTCGTTCGCCCATTGATTCAATTAATAATACTAACGACAGTAACGCTAATACAACATCAGTCCCATCTGAATCAGATCTAAAACAGAAATTCAATGTTTCACACAGTGAGGTTGAGATAGCGGATGATCTTGACATCCCCGCCTTCCTAAGAAAAAGAAGTTAAATACCAGCAACTAATTTGTTATAATCAAATCAATTGGGCTCGTGTTTGGTTATCGCCAAACCATCTCGATCGAGAAGGCCAAAGAGAAGGAATCTAAGCCCCACCCCCGGGGTTTTTTAATTATCTATGCAAAATAAACATACACCCAAAGAAGTCACATCAACTCCTGACTTTCCAGTATTGGAAAACGAACTACTGCAAAAATGGTATTCAACTGGAATAGTTGAAAAATATTTACACAAAAACGATGATTCCAAAGAAAAATTTTATTTTCAAGACGGTCCAATAACCGCCAACAATCCCATGGGGGTCCATCACGCTTGGGGTAGAACCTACAAAGACCTCTGGCAGCGCTATCATAACATGCTTGGACACAAGCAGCGCTTCCAAAACGGATTTGATTGTCAGGGTTTATGGGTAGAAGTTGAGGTGGAGAAAGATCTGGGTTTTCGAAGTAAAAAGGATATAGAACAATTCGGTGTAGAAAAATTTATCGACGCCTGCAAAAATCGTGTTCACAAGTTTTCTGCAATACAAACGGAACAAAGTAAACGACTCGGTTACTTTATGGATTGGGACAATTCTTATTACACCATGTCTGATGAAAATAACTATACAATTTGGAACTTTCTTCAGGTTTGCCATCAAAAAGGCTGGGTTTATAAAGGTCACGACAGTGTTCCATGGTGTCCACGTTGTGAAACCGCTATCTCTCAGCACGAAATGCTAACAGAAGATTACAAAGAAGTCACACACAAATCTATCGTCTTGCAACTGCCTTTATTGAACAATGAAAAAGAGTATTTGCTCGTTTGGACTACGACCCCCTGGACTATACCAGCAAACATTGCGGTAGCGGTTGACACCAAGTTGGAATATTGCCTTGTAGAAGGGCAAACCGGTAACCGATATTATCTTGCCAAGAATGCTATCGATAGAATATTCAAAGATAGCAAGCCAAATATTCTTAAAATTCTAAAGGGAGAAGATTTGGTGGGTGAAACCTACACGGGACCATTTGATTCTCTAGAAGTTGTTAAAAGCGTTTCAGTAAAAAGTAAGCTGTTTCACACTGTGATTGCGACTGACAGTTTAATCATGCCTATTTCAAGTGAAGAAGGTACAGGATTGGTTCATACCGCAGTTAGTGCTGGCACAGAAGACTTTAGGCTTGGGCAAAAGCTAGGCCTCCCAATGATCCCAGTAATTGCAGATAATGCTGACTATTTACCAGGTTTAGGTTTTCTTTCTGGTAAAAATGCCAAAAAACACCCAGAGATAATATTTGACTATTTAGTTGGACGCGAAGAAAACGGAGAGAATTGGGTTTTTTCTATAGAAAACTATTCACATCGATATCCAGCTTGCTGGCGCTGCAAGACTGAACTGGTTTGGAAAGTGGCTGACGAATGGTATATCGCGATGGACAAAAATGATCCAACCGACAAGGACAAGAGAACCCTTAGACAGAAAATGATTGGCGTAGCAAAAAAAATTACCTGGCTACCAGAATTTGGTCTTGATCGCGAACTCGATTGGCTACAAAACATGCATGACTGGCTTATATCAAAAAAGAACCGATATTGGGGACTCGCCCTGCCAATTTGGGTTTGTGAAAAATGCCAAAAATTTGATGTTGTGGGTAGCAAAGATGAACTACGGAAGAGAGCCACAAGAGGATTCGAAGCAATCAATGAAAAATCTCCTCACCGTCCGCAAATTGATCAGATAAAATTAACTTGCCAATGCAGTGGAGAAATGACGAGGGTTAGCGACGTGGGCAATCCATGGCTTGATGCGGGCATTGTTACTTTCTCTACGCTTCTTGACCCCATCACAGGTAAGCCTAGTTATTTGCATGATAAAAAATACTGGAGCGAGTGGTTCCCAGCCGATTTTATTACTGAATCATTTCCCGGTCAGTTTAAAAATTGGTTTTACTCACTTATCGCCATGAGTACTGTTCTTACCGACACCAACCCATTCAAAACAGTATTAGGGTTCGCTTCAGTGTTAGGTGAGGATGGTCGGGCAATGCACAAGTCATGGGGAAATTCCATCGAGTTTAACGAGGCTGCTGACAAAATAGGTGTCGATGTTATGCGCTGGACTTTCGCTAACCACAATCCAGAAAGGAATCTACTATTCGGTTTCAGACTTACATCAGAAACCAAGAGATTATTCCACATGATCTTGTGGAACTCCTTTCGTTTTTTTGTCAATTATGCCTCACTAGAAAATTGGTCATTTACAAAATCACCCCCGAACCTAACCGAGCTGGACCGTTGGGTTTTAATGCGTTTAGAGCAAACTCGATTGGCTGTTACTGACTGTCTTGATCATTTCAATGCCTATGGCGCATCCGATAATATTAATGCTTTTGTTCAAGATCTTTCCACTTGGTACGTCAGACGTTCACGCAGTAGGGTCGGCCCTGCTGCTACAGACTCACAGGATAAGCAGGCCTGCTACTCCACACTACACGTAGTCTTTGACTGTCTTTCTCGTCTATTGATGCCATTCACCCCCTTCTTGTCCGACTTGATATACACGAATGTAACCGGTCAAGAATCAGTTCATCTTTCTGACTGGCCACGCGAAAAAATAATCGACATTGATGAACAGCTAATTGGAGCCATGGCCAAAGTTCGCTTGACGTGTG
The DNA here is from genome assembly GCA_964487665.1 of uncultured Pseudomonadales bacterium. GTDB lineage: Bacteria > Patescibacteriota > Microgenomatia > UBA1400 > MFAQ01 > CAZARR01. Next base: position 7,407 of record CAZARR010000008.1, on the reverse strand, counting down.
AAAAAGCCCATGGGCAAAGAAAAACAGCAGCTATCCCGGTGAAACAAATCCTTGCCACGTTAACCATCACGGGTCAGGATGATTACCAGAATAAATACCCCCAACTACCTCAAATAATTGAACAGGAAATCAATGTCGAAAAAGTGGTTTTTACCAAATCTGACTCAGAAACCATTACCCTTGACCTCAACCTTACCGATCAGTTGATCGCCAAGGGTAAAGTCCGGGAAATAATCCGTGACATCCAGCAAAAACGGAAAGAGACAAACTGTCGGCTTGACGAGCGGGTTGACATCACCTATCCAGACTGGCCTGAGGAATTTGAGGACGAAATTAAACGCCGAGCTCTAATCAACAATTTGGATAAGGGGGCATTTACCCTAAAACGGCTTGAGTCGATCCATTAGCTTGATCCCAATAGCTGTAGTTGTTTGCGCTTTATTGGCTCTTAGTTTGGCAACGATTTGGAGTACCTCTGGCTCTCTTGCAACGCGACAGCTGCTTTTTATGGCAATTTCACTTGTGGCTTTTATGATTTTCTATTTTGTCGATCCAATGGTCACGATATATATTTCAAGATGGGTATTCTATTTATGTATATTTTTCTTAATTCTCACCCTGGTGATCGGAGAAACCACCCGAGGATCTATTCGGTGGCTTAATTTTGGACCGGTGGGCCTACAATTCTCAGAATTTATTAAACCATTTTTCGCGCTTTATCTGGCTGAAATTGCCTCGACCTGGAATCTTAATCACTTGATTCATCTGATTAAGTTTTGTCTACTGTCACTTGTCCCGGTTGGGTTGGTATTTGTTCAACCAGACTTAGGTACTAGTTTAGTACTAATTGCTATCGTCGCCTCGGTTTTGGTTTCTAGTAATCTAAAAAATCACATACTTTTTTTTGTTATATTACTATCAGCCGCAATAGCTATATTTGGTATTAGTCATCTGAGGCCATATCAAAAAACCCGACTAAGTAGTTTTTTACAGCCCTATACAGACCCTTCGGGAAGTGGCTACAACCTAATACAATCAACGATTTCTGTTGGATCAGGGAAAATCACTGGGTGGGGTGTCCGCCAGGGTTCTCAATCCCAACTCAAATTTTTACCAGAACGCCATACTGATTTTGCCTTTGCTGCCTTTTCTGAGGAATTTGGTTTTCTGGGTACAATAACCGTTCTTGGTTGTTATTTTTACATCGTTTTATTCTTCTATCGGGCCTCACTCCGCCACAGTCAATTCATCGAAAGAACTTTTTTGGCCTCTTTTGCAATGACTTTCGCATTTAATATCCTACTCAATGTTGGAATGAACATAGGAATATCTCCCGTTGTTGGCATAACACTACCACTCTTTTCCTATGGAGGCAGTTCTCTAGTAAGCACCATGATATTTATGGGGATATGCTTATCAATGGCAAAGAAAAACACCCACCCTAGTGTATAATCACAAACGACATGGCCACAAAAAAGACAACTATTGCTAAAAAGCGGGCAACAATAAAAAAGACAACAGTCGCCCCACCTAAGTTAGTTGCTGACAATAATCAACTTGCTGTAATTCAATTGGGATCCCACCAGTATATGATCCACCCAGGGGAGACTATCAAAGTTCAGAAAGTTCATATTCTTCCCGGTGAAAAATTTATCCACTCACAGGTCCTTTTGTATCACGATTCACAAAATACCATAGTGGGCACACCGTTTCTTGAAAACGTCAGTGTCGAGTTGCAGCTCGAAAAAGACTTTAAGGACGATAAGGTTCGGGTCGCTCGATTCCGAGCAAAGTCACGCCACCGCCGAGTTCGCGGGCATCGACAAACACTGTCTTTGCTAAAGGTTGTCTCGATCAAAAAAAGCTAAATGGACTTTCTGCTTTTGGCAGGCACAGAGCATCACCTTGCCGACGCAGAAATACTTGCCGTTATCCCTACGGCAAAGAAAATCGCTGACGGGGCCTACTTGTTAAGGGCAAGTTTTTTAAAGCGAGCAAAGAGTCTCGGTAGCGTAATTAAACTAGCCAAAATAGTTGGCTCGAAACCATCCATCACCCACCCAAACTTTTCTATCATCTCAGTTCCTTTTGATCACTCTTCATCTCTATTGTTATCGAAACAAACAAAAAGGAAGTTAAATAACAAAAAGCTTCGTTTCGTAGTCGCAAAACAACAGTCAGGCATCAGCCCATTAGAGCTTCAAAAAGATCAATTCGACGAGTTTTTCCTCTATAAGGATAGATACTATCAAACGATATGGTGGCATGATACCAACAGATGGATCCAAAAAGATCGTAGTGTGCCTGTCGCTGATGCACGGATAGGTTTATTGCCGCCCAAGTTGGCTAGAATTATGATTAACCTAGCCTCAACACCTACTTCTGGTAGAGTCTTACTCGACCCATTTTGTGGCTTTGGGCGAATAATGGCAGAAGCACTAGAAATGGGGTACAAGGTGATCGGTTCGGATCAATCTTCGAGTCAGATTAATGGAACTGCAAGTAATCTTACTTTTCTGGGGTTTGACCCCAATTTATATCGGCTTATTCAGGCTGATGCAACTTCACTGGCAAACGTCTTTGACCCCGACTCTATCGATTTGATCGTCACTGAACCGTTTCTTGGCCGGCCAAACATACGTTCTGACCGAGTAGATGACGTGATTTCTGGGTTAAAAAAACTATATTTGGGTTCACTTAAGAGTTGGGCAAAAATTCTAAGAAATAATGCCAAAGTAGTTATGGTTCTGCCAATCTATACGATTTCCGGTCGTGAGATACGAACAAGCGATATACTTTCGCATCCAAGTTTAGATACCTATCAAAAAACAAACCAACCTGATTTGTTTTATAGTCGCCCGGAGTCGCGTATAGTCCGTGAAATAGTAGTTCTGAGGTTTGTGAAAAAGGTTGTATAATAACCGCCATGGCACACGTAAAAGCGGCAGGAGATCGAGCCTCACAACACCCACAGAGAATTGGGAAAAGACTTGGGGTTAAACTTTTTGGCGGCCAAAAGGTTATCAGTGGTAACGTAATTGTTCGCCAACGGGGGGCTGCATTTCATCCAGGATACAACACTCGAATGGGGAGAGATTTCACCATCTACTCCATCGCCGAGGGAATAGTTAAGTTTCGCCGCAAACTTGGCAAACAGTTGGTTGAAGTGTTTGCAGCAAAATGAAAAACGACGTTGTTCATCTCCCCATAGATCAAATACAACCCAACCCATTACAACCTCGCGGGGCTATTACTTCGGATTCGCTTGGCGAACTTGTCGATTCAATCAAGACGCACGGAATAATTCAGCCGCTTCTAATCGCTCACACACCAGCTGGTTACCAGATAATCGCAGGCGAACGACGCTGGCGTGCAGCACGGATAGCTGGCCTCAGTGAAGTTCCTGTCGTAATTACCGAAACCACACCACAGGGAATGCTTGAAATGGCCATTGTAGAAAACGTCCAAAGGTCAGATCTCAATCCGATTGATAGAGCCAAATCATTTGATCGACTTATGGTTGAGTTTAATCTATCAAACGTTGAAATCTCTAAAAGAATTGGTAAAAGCGCTGCATATATAAGCAATACCCTTCGTCTTTTGGACCTTCCGGACGCTTTAAAAGATGGTTTAATTTCCGGAGTAATTAGTGAGGGGCATGCTCGGGCACTGGCAGGGATTCCTGACACTCAGTTAATGATCGAGGCCTACAAAATTATCCTTCGCGAAGGTGGATCCGTTCGACGAGCAGAGGAATTGGCCCGTAGATTTAAGAAAGAAATCGAGCAAGGCCGGACAGGCAAAGAAACAGCCACCAGACAAGTCTTAGATGAGCTAATGGATCGAATGGCTTTGGATATTCAGTCTTCGCTAGGGGACAAAAATACTCGTGTAAAAATTCGCCGCTCTGCTGTTGAAACTGCGGTCCACATTGTTTTACGAGGTAAACCCGACGAGACCGAGTCACAAATTCAGCTAATTTATCAGGCTCTTGCGAATAAAAAACCAGAACCTATTAATGAAAATTACTATCAAAGTAATTTCACACCACCCAGATCGCCCTCAGAACCAGAAAACTCCTTTGAGCCGTACACAGACAGTTTAGAACCTATCACCGCTGCCGATCTGACTCCTGCAGATAGTCCTAAGGCAAACGAATTCGAAGACTACTAAATTCAACCAATTCTACCGTTGTTAGGATTCCGTATTAACCCGACTTCATTAACTGGCCAATATCGATAAAAGGCCCTACCGACAATGTTTTCCAATGGTACTGGCCCCCATTCACGACTATCAGAGGAGTGACTTCGATTATCACCAAAGGCAATCACTGTTCCATCGGGAACTATAAAAGGAACTCCTTCACTCAAAAAATGACCTGGCGATGAGATATATGTAGGGTCAAGATATTTTGATTCATCCAAAAGCTTTCCATTAATATACACACGATTATTCATGACCATTACAGTATCCCCGGCTACGGCGATTACACGCTTGATAAAGTCATAACTCTCATTCATCGGGGCACGAAAAACAATAACATCGCCTCGCTCTGGTTTACGGTAAAAAGGAAGAGATCGGTTAGATGTAATTTTGTCTGTTAGCAAGTATTCACCATTATGAAAGTTGGGAACCATGGAACTTCCCTTTACCTGATGTGGCTGCATCAAGAACAGGTACACCACAATAAATATCGAGGCAGACAAAACAAACACCTCAATCAGCTCGTAGACAAAACGAAATATTTTTACCAAATAAGAACCCACACTCCCAAGTTTATGCTCACTGGTATAATTATTCAACCCACAGATGGACGGTTAGCTCAGTTGGTTAGAGCGCTGCATTCACATTGCAGAGGCCGCAGGTTCGAATCCTGCACCGTCCACGAGTAATTTCCTTTCTTCCTTGCAAAACGGCTTTCCATGTGGGAATATTTCATTGTTAATTTTTACTACATATATGACTGATTCATCGTCTCTTGACCCGGTTTTTGTAAATATCCCTTGCCCCACCGAAACAGAAGCTAAAAAACTATGCAAAGAACTACTAGAAAAAGATTTATGTGGAACAGCAAAGATTCACAACAACGTTCACCTGATGTATTCAGAAAATGATACGGTACATGGCAGTGACGTGGTGCTAATGACCCTAAAAACAACAAAGGCAAAATTAAATGACATCCAGGCTTACATTCTAAGTAATCATAGCTGGGGTAGCCCCTGCATCGAGGTAATATCGATTGCCAATGACATGTGCTAGTTAAGCAATGAAGATCCAAGGCTGGCCAAAGCATTGGTATTTCATTGTCCTATCCATCTTTGCTATTGTCGCTTTTTCTACCTCTTTTGCAAATAAACTTGTCTGGGACGATTACGATAATATTACTAACAACGCCTACATTAAAGACTGGAACAAAATCCCAAGATATTTTAATGAAAACTTTATTGCGGGGGCGGGGTTTGTAAGTAATTACTACAGGCCCCTTATGTTGTTTTTGTATTCTGTTGAGTGGCATCTGTGGGGAAATTACGCCCCTGGCTATCACCTTACCAACCTATTGATACATCTCACCAATTCGATACTGTTGTTTAATGTGATTGCGTACCTGTCAAAAGATCGTCGAATGGCATTCATCGTTAGTTTGATATTTTTAGTTCATCCTGTTCAGGTTGAGTCTGTCACGTACGTTGCCGGACGGACCGATCCATTATTCGCCATGTTAACTTTATTTTGTATAACTCAATTTCTGAATAGAAGACGACTATTGTCTTTAGTATTCTTTATTGGAGCGCTTTTGACCAAAGAGACAGCCGTAATTATTCCCTTTGTACTAGTTTCAATTTCGCTCTATTCAAAGACCATCCACCAAAAAACACTTCAATTGGCCATCTTTTTCTTGATCGACCTTGTATATATTCTTATGCGTTCAACTCTTTTAAATTTTCAGAATACGTTTAATTTATACAACGAAAGTAACCCATACACAGATAGTCTCTACCTGCGTTTCCTCACCTTTACTAAGGTTTTACCCGAATACATCAGCTGGATTTTTTATCCACATAATTTACATATGGAACGAGTGGTGAATTTACCATTTAGCATTTTTGAAACCCAGGTTTTATTCGGTCTAGTTATATTAATTGCAAGTTTGTTAGCGTTTGTATACTTTCTTAAAACAAAACCACTAATATCGTTAGCGATATTTGGGTATTATCTTTTTCTATTGCCAGTAAGTGGAATACTTGTTCCCATTAGTGGTTTACTCTACGAGCATTGGTTATATCTGCCTATTGTCGGTGTTATAGTTATTTTTTATCATCTAGCCCGATTTTTGCTTAAAAAAATACGCGCTGAAGATATGATTGATTGGTTAGGTTTCGGTGTAGTTATCGTTTTATCCCTTGTTACCTATCGACAGAACCTAATTTGGCGCACGCCGATCTCGTTATACGAGCACATAATTCAATTTAACAAACAGAGCCATCGCGTTTACAACAATCTTGGTATGGCGTACGCAGAAGAGCAAAACTATCCCAAGGCAATTGAAAATTATAAAAGGGCGATAGATTTAGACCTAAAACGAGTCTCTGCACCACCCAGACATAACTTGGGTAATCTTTATACCCAGCTCAACGACTTCGATCTGGCTAAACAATATTATCTACAAGCTATTGAGATTGACTCACACTTTTTGTTTAGTTATCTAACTTTGTCAAAACTCTATTACGATCATAGGGAATATGCTCAAGCTCGACAAACAATAAAACAAGCCCAAAAGTTTTTCCCGAGTAACATTGCCCTAACCAATGCCTTAAATCAAATAGACAAAACTAATACGCCCTTGAAATAGTTGAAAATCGCAAGGCGGCGCTGAAACAACCCTCGAGGGATGGACTTTCCAGCAGTTCGGACCCATCCTGATACAACCATGCAGCCCCTGGTCCAGTCGCCCGAGCCAAACTCCGCCCAGCTCGCATCTTCATCTCACGCGCAAACATGCAGTAATTATTGGCTTGTCTTAAATTGTCCCTGCGATTTCCGTCAATGCTATATTGATACATATCAATAGCTCTCCAAAGGTTCAAAACAGCATCTATCTTTTCAGGTTCGCTATGGCGGAGGTATTCGATCATTCTTTTCGATAAATCTACCTGAGCAGCTCTCATCAACTCAACCGTAGGCACGTCCTTGTAATTATGGACAACTAATGCGCGCGACCAATGCCAATCGTAATTTTTGTCCACATCAGCGAGATTATCCGCCAGCAATAGAACTTGCTTTCCGGATAAACTTCTTTCAGAAGAAACTTTTAAAGTGTCATTATCAACACTCACTTGATAGATGTCGTTTTGTTTATAAGACCTAACTTGAAACTACCGGCGTAAGCCGGTGGAGGAAGTTCTCCCA